>CAYSJX010000077.1:0-7173 GCA_964431445.1 uncultured Oscillospiraceae bacterium
CCACCGGCTTCCGGGAGACGGCAGCCCTGCGGGAGATCACCGGCAAGACCGCCATCGCCCCCTTCCAGCGCTGGCTGGAAAAAATGGGCTTTGTGGAAAACGGGCATCTGACGGCGAAAGCCGGGGACGGCTCTTCGCTGCTGTTTTGACGGATCAGGAGGATGGATATGAACAAAGAGGAGCTTTCCCGGCTGGTGGAGCAGCTGCTGCGGGAAATGGAGCAGGAGCCGCCGGAAAATCCGCCCCAGCCGGCGCAGGATGAGGACGGGGGCGAGGCCGTGCCGGACATTACAAAACTGGATCTGCGCCAGCTGTATCTGACGGAGGAAGCGGCGGACGGCCCGGCCTTTTGCCGCCTGAAAAGCCGCACCCCCGCCCGGCTGGGGATGGGCCGGGCCGGTGCCCGCTACCGGACGCTGACCCTGCTCCGCTTCCGGGCGGATCACGCGGCGGCGCAGGACGCGGTATGGTCGGAGCTGGACGGGGATTTTGCGAAGAAAAACGATCTTGTGCCGGTGCAGACCCGCTGCGCCGACAAGGAGGAATATCTGACCCGGCCGGATCTGGGCCGCTGCTTTGACGAGACCAACGCCAAAATCATTCAGGGCGTTGTTCCCCAGCCGCCCCGGGTGCAGATCGTGGTGGGGGACGGGCTGTCCGCCGCCGCCATCGCCGCCAACGCCATGGACTGCGTGGCGGCCCTGCGGGACGGTCTGAAGGCCCTGGGCATCGAAACAGGCCGGGTACTGCTGGTGCGCTACTGCCGGGTGGGGGCCGGAGACGCCATCGGAGATCTGACCGGCTGCCAGCTGGTATGCCTGCTGGTGGGGGAGCGGCCGGGGCTGGTGACGGACAAAAGCATGTCCATCTACCTGACCTGGCAGCCCCGCACGGGGGTATCCGAGTCCAGCCGCACGGTCATTTCCAATATCCACGCCCAGGGCACCCCGGCGGTGGAGGCGGGGGCCTATGCCGCCGAGCTGATCGAGACGATCCTGCGCCGGAAAATTTCCGGTGTGGGGCTGCGTCTGGAGGAGCAAGTCTGACCCCCGCCCGTGTGCTGGCGGCGCGGCGGATCCCCAATGCCAGCCCCGCGCTGCTGGCGGCGCTGGAAATCCCGCAGGGGCAGCCCTGCCTCGCCCTTGTGAGTACCGACTGCGATGACGCTACCTTCATTGCACTCGACGAAGCCACCAAGGCCGCCGAGGTGCAGGTCAGTCTGGCGGTGAGCATGTATGCCGGGGCGGGCAACGCCACCACTCCCCATGCCGGGGAGGCGCTGGGCATTCTCAGTGCCGCCACCCCCGGCGCAGCGCAAAGCGGTCTGGACGCGGCGCTGGCGGTGCTGGCACGGCTGGGTTTTTCGGCGGCAGGGCCGGTGCCGTTTCTGGCCCACACCGTCAGCAGCTGTGGCAGCTTTCTGGCCCGGGAGGCGGGGGTGCCAACCGGCAGCGCCCTTGCCTACCTGATTGCCCCGCCGCTGGAGAGTATGGTGGGACTGGATGCGGCGCTGAAAGCCGCCGATGTAAGATTATGTAAACTCTACACCCCGCCGACCCATACCAATTTCGGCGGCGGCCTGCTCACCGGGACGCAAAGTGCCTGTGCCGCCGCCTGCGCCGCCTTCGCGCAGGCCGTAGCCCGGGTGGCGGCGGAGCCTGTGGAGGGGCCGGAAAGGAGAAACCATGGAATTTGAACTGGAACAGGATCTGGCCGCCCGGCAGGAGGCCCGGGCGCTTGTCCGCCGGGCGGCGCGGGCGCAGGCGTGCCTGCAAAGCTTCTCCCAGCAGCAGCTGGACGAGATCTGCCGCAACATTTCCCGCCGTTTTGCCGCCGCGGCCCGGGAACTGGGGCAGCAGGCCGCCCGGGAAACCGGCTTCGGCAACGAAAAGGACAAGGAAACGAAAAATCTCTTCGCCGCCCGGCGGGTATGGCAGGCCATTGAGCCGATGAAAACCGTGGGGCTGCTGCGGGAGGATCCCCAGAAGCGGCTGTGGGAGATTGGGGTGAGTGTGGGGGTGATCGCCGCCATCGTGCCCGGCACCAATCCCACCTCCACCGTCTGCTACAAGGCGCTGATCGCCCTGAAAAGCGGCAACTGCATCGTTTTTTCGCCCCATCCCCGGGCGGTAAAGTCCACCCTCGCGGCGGCGCAGGTGGTGGAAGCGGCGGCCCGGGAGGCCGGCGCGCCGGAGGGGTGCGTCGGTTGCCTGAGCATTGCCGCCATGGCGGGCTGTCAGGAGCTGATGGCCGCGCCCCAGGTGCGCCTGATTCTCGCCACCGGCGGCCCCGGCATGGTGCGCGCGGCCTACTCCAGCGGCAAGCCCGCCATCGGCGTGGGAGCGGGCAACGGCCCGGCCTACCTGCACCACAGTGCCGACATCCGGCAGGCCATGGCCTGCATTGCGCGCTCCAAGACCTTTGACAACGGCACCATCTGCGCCTCGGAGCAGAGCATCATCATCGAGCGGGGCATGGAGGAGGCGGTGCGCCGGGAGGGGCAGGCGCTGGGCTTCTTCTTTCTGGACACGGCCCAGGCGGGTCTGCTGGCGAAGGTGCTGTTTCGCCCGGACGGCACCATAAACCCGGAAATCGTCGGCCGTCCCGCGGTGGAGCTGGCGCAAAAGGCGGGCTTTTCCGTGCCGCCGGGCACCGCCGTGCTGGTGGCCCTGGAGCAGGAGGCCGGGCCGACCCGCCCCTATTCCATGGAAAAGCTGTGCCCCGTGCTGGCCTTTTTCGTCATGGAAAACGAGGAGGCGGTGCTGGAAAAGGCCATGGAAGTCCTCTCCCACGAGGGAGCGGGGCACACCTTCGCCATGCACGCGACAGATCGGGCGGCGGTGGAGCGGTTTGCCCTGCGGGTGCCCGTATCCCGGTTTCTGGTGAACACCCCGGCAGCGCTGGGGGGCATCGGGCAGACCACGCAGCTGTTCCCGGCCCTGACACTGGGCTGCGGCGCGGCCGGCGGCAGCAGCTCCTCTAACAACATCTCCCCCATGGATCTGATCAACATCCGCCGGGTGGCGTGGGGCACGGAGGAGCCCCGCCAAAGCGTTGACGCGGAGCCGGAGCTGGTGGAGCGGCTGACGGCAAAAATTCTGGAGCGGCTGAACCTGCCCCATGGCGGCTCGGCCAACCTGTGACAAAGGAAAGGAAATTTTTATGGACACGAATTCTCTGGGAATGATCGAAACGAAGGGCCTTGTGGGGGCCATTGAGGCCGCCGATGCCATGGTCAAATCCGCCAATGTGCAGCTGGTGGGCAAGGAGCAGGTGGGCGGCGGACTGGTGACCGTGATGGTGCGCGGCGATGTGGGTGCCGTGAAGGCCGCCACCGATGCCGGTGCCGCAGCGGCGGAAAAGGTAGGGGAGCTGATCTCCGTCCACGTCATCGCCCGGCCCCACACCGAGGTGGATTCCATTTTGCCCGGCGGCCGGGGCAGCCAGCACCCCGCCGGGCAGTAAATGCTCTACGGCGAGCAGGCCGCCCGGGACAATATCCGCAACCGGGCGGGCCGGCGGGTGATCTATCTGGACGAGGGTGACCGGCTGACCCCCGCCGCCCGGGATTTTCTGCGCCGCGAGAACATTGAAATTCTCCCCGCCGCCGAGGCCCGCCCCGCTCTCTACCACACCACCGACGGCCGGACGCTGCCGGAAAAGCCGGAGCATATGACCCATCTGCGGGGCAACACGCTGGTGCGCAAAACCGCGCCGGTCATCGCTTTCCGGGGTGCCATGGATACGCTGCAGGCCCGGCTGCTGCTGGCTCAGCTGGAAGCGCCTCCCGCCCTTCGCCGGGAGCTGGGGCAGGTGCTGGCGCTTTCGCGCAGCATTCTGCGCTGGGAGGTCATGGAGGAGCCGGCCGAGGGGGAGGGGCTTTGCGGCCTGACATGGGAGCAGCTGCGCCTGCGCTCCCAGCAGCCCCAGCGGTTTTACGGCCAGCCCCATTTCATGCCCGAGGCCGGGGACGGAAAAATGCTGCTGCTTGTCAATCTCTGCCGCTGCACGGCACGGGAGGCGGAACTGGCGGCCGCCCGGGCCTTTGACGACGGCAGCGGCGGCTGCACACGGCCCGATCTTCTGCGGTTTCTCAACCGCATGAGCAGTATGCTCTATATTCTGATGCTCCGCCTGCGGGCGGAGGGAAATGGGGGCGCGCGTCATGTCCACGATTCAGGCACTGACGGAAGCAGTCATTGACCGGCTTTTTGTGCCGCTGGAGCCAATTCCTGCCCACATCCGGCTGACACCCCGGCTCTGCGATGCTCTGCTGGGGACACGTTTGACGGGACAGCGGCCGCTGGGGCACACCGGGCACTATATTGCCAACCAGCGCCTGACCCTGACGGTCCCCGGCGGACAGCAGGCGCTGGCGGTGGTGGGCCCTCTGTGCCGGGAAGTGGTGCTGGCCCTGCCGGAGCAGACCCTTGCGGCGCTGAAAATGCGGGCAGGGGAGGCCCCCGTCACCCTGACGGGCCCCCGGGGGCAGCTGACGCTGACAATCACGATCACCCTTCTTTCCCCCGCCGTGCTTCTGCCGCCGGAAGCAGCCCGGCGCTGCGGGGTATCGGACGGGCAGCAGGCGCTGCTGCAAATTCCCGCCGAAATGCCCATTCCTTCGCCCCGGGTGGCGGTGATCGTCCGGGAACAGGCCCGGCCGGTGGCCTTTTTGCCCGGCCCGGAATGGGAAAAATGGGGCCTGCGCCCCGGCGATCTGGGGAGAATTGTACCATGCGCCGGGCGCTGCTGATCGGGCAGGCACCGCCCCTGCCCTTTGAATTCGTCCGGGAGCCGCCCTATGAAGCGGTGGTCATCGGCTCGCTGACACTGGGGCAGCTGCTGCGATTCCGGGAAGAGGCGGTGCTTTCGGCCCTGGCGCAGGGGCAGACGGTGTACCTGTACACCCCTGGGCTGCCCCCGGTACACCACAACCGGGCACTGGCCGCCGCGGCCGCCACGGCCCAGCGGGAGCTGAAAAGCTGGGGCGTGCTGTTTACCGATGGAAACCGCCGCCGTCTGATCACGGCAGAGGAAGCCCGGCAGCTGCGCGATCGTGGAGAACGCCCCGGGCCGGGTGCCGTGCTGACACCGCTGGCCCGGGAGATCATGGAGGGAACGCAATGAAGCTAGGAACGGTGACAGGCTCCGTCTGGGCCACACGAAAGGCCGGCTGTCTGGCCGGGCACACCTTTCTGGTGATCCGCACCGCCAGCGAGGAGCTGGTGGCGGCGGATCAGGTGGGGGCGGGCACGGGAGATCTTGTGCTGCTGGTAACGGGCCGGACGGCGGCACGCTACTGCATGGAGGCCCCCGTGGATGCGGTGGTGGTGGCCATCGTAGCACCGGCGGGAGAATATGGAGGCATAGCCATGGCGGTGTATCAGATCATCATCGGCATCATGGCCGCCTTTGCAGTGCTGGGCGGACTCGACCGTGCCTTCGGCAGCCGTCTGGGGCTGGGACAGCGCTTTGAAGAGGGGCTGATGGCCATGGGCCCGCTGGCGCTGGCCATGATCGGGGTCATCACCCTCGCGCCGGTGCTGGCCGCGCTGCTGAAGCCGGTGGTGGTGCCGGTCTACTCCTTTCTCGGGGCGGATCCGGCCATGTTCGCCGGGACACTGCTGGCCTGCGACATGGGTGCCGGGGCGTTGGCTCGGGAGCTGACCGCCGATGCCGGCGTGGCAGCGCTGGGCGGGGTGATCACCGGCTCCATGCTGGGGGCCACGGTAGTGTTCACCATTCCCGTGGCGCTGGGGATTCTGGCGCCGGAGGATCGTCCCGCGCTGGCCCGGGGGGTACTGTGCGGCATCGTGACCATTCCGCTGGGCATTCTGGCGGGCGGGCTGACCATGGGGCTGCCCATCAGGGTGGTGCTTTCCAATCTTACGCCCATCGTGCTTCCTGCGGCACTGATCAGTCTGGGACTGTGGAAGGCGGAGCGGGCCATGATCCGGGGCTTCACCCTGTTCGGCCGGGCGGTGACGGCGGTGATCACCCTCGGCCTGACGGCGGCCATTGTCCGGGAGCTGACGGGTGTCGCCATCATCGCCGGGATGGCCCCCATTTCCGAAGGGTTCCAGACCGTGGGGGCGGTGGCCATCGTGCTGGCGGGGGCATTTCCGCTGGTCAGTGTGCTGACACGGCTGCTGGAAAAGCCCCTGCTGGCGCTGGGGCGGAAGCTGGGCATCGGCAAGACCGCCGCGGCGGGACTGGTGGCCACGCTGGCCAATTCCATCGCCACCTTCGGGATGCTGGGGCAGATGGACGAGCGGGGCAAGATCGTCAACGTGGCCTTCGCCGTATCCGCCGCCTTCGTGCTGGGGGATCATCTGGGCTTCACGGCGGGCTTCGCCCCGGAGCTGCTGCCGGGTCTGATCGTGGGCAAGCTCACCGGCGGCCTCTGCGCCGTGGCGCTGGCGCTGGTGCTGACCCGCGGCAAAAGGCCCCGGCCATAACATTTTTCCCATTTTCCGCCGCCGGGGTTGACAAAACACCGGTAAATAGGCTATAATGAGCCTGTTTATAAGGAAAAAGCGGCTGTGAAGGGAAGAGTAGGCTTTTCAACCCGGTCAGAGAGCCCCGTCCGGTGGAAAAGGGCACGGTGCAGGAAGCTGAACATGGTCCCGGAGCCGGAATGTCGAAAGGTAGGCATTCCCGGGCGCGCCCGTTACCGCGCGTGTGAGGCAGAGTTTCTCTGTAAATCAAGGTGGTACCGCGTAAATTTTGCGCCCTTGGAGCATTCCGGGGGCGTTTTTTCATTCGAGGAGGAAAGATTATGTGCAAAAACTGCAAGGGGAATTATTACATCACCACCCCCATCTATTATCCGTCATCCAATCTGCACATCGGCCACGCCTACTGCACCGTGGCCACCGATGCCATGGCCCGCTACAAGCGGCTGCAGGGCTACAATGTGAAATTTCTCACCGGCACCGATGAACACGGCCAGAAAATCGAGACCAAGGCCAAAGAAGCCGGTGTCACCCCCCAGCAGTTTGTAGACAGGATCGTGCTGGGCGAAAAGGGCGTGCTGGATCTGTGGAAGCTGATGAACATCTCCTATGACCGGTTCATCCGCACCACCGATGACTACCACGTTGCCGCCGTGCAGAAGATTTTCAAGGAAATGTACGACCGGGGCGATATCTACAAGGGCAGCTACAAGGGCAA
>CAYSJX010000078.1:0-7160 GCA_964431445.1 uncultured Oscillospiraceae bacterium
AACCCCCGACCTGCTGATTACAAATCAGCTGCTCTACCAACTGAGCTATACCGGCGGCTCAAACAGAACACGCTTATTATAGCGGCGGTATCACCGTTTGTCAAGCATTATTTTTACAAATTTTCACGCTTTTTGCCACGAGGTGAAAATGCCAGTCGGAAGAACGTGGGGATTGCCACACCAGTGTGCACACTGGTTCGCAATGACACTTCTTTTTACACGCATCCGTAGGGGCCGATTGAGGCACATCAGCCCGCCTGCACAATGTTCGATCATGCATCCGTACCCCTTATGCACCCGGATATCGCCCGATCTTCCCATTACGTTGTAGAGGCGACCAATGGTCGCCCCTACGATGGGCGGGTGGAACTATTCGGGGAATTGCCATACCAGTGGCGCGGACGGGTTTACAATGACACTTCTTTCGGCCACGCCAGTGTGCGCACCTGTTTACCACGGCACTTCTTTCACCCGCCGGGTCATACATTATAATATTACATAAGCAGCATTTCTTCGGCGCTTTTCAGGGTGGTTTCGGTGATGGTGGTGCCGCCGATGATGCGGGCAAGCTCCCGCTTTCGGCCCTGCAGATCGAGGGGGGTGACGGTGGTATAGGTTCTGCCGTCCCGCTCGGACTTGGATATGAGCAGATGGGTCTGGGCCAACGCGGCCAGCTGGGGCAGATGGGTGACGCACAAGACCTGCTTGTGCCGGGCCACGCTCCGCAGCTTTTCCGCCACCTTCTGGGCGGCACGGCCGGAAACACCGGTATCCACCTCGTCAAAAATCAGGGTCGCCACCTGATCTCGCTCCGCCAGCACATTTTTCATGGCCAGCATGATTCTCGCCAGCTCGCCGCCGGAGGCCACCTTGCTCATGGGCTTGAGGGCCTCGCCCGCATTGGCGGACATGAAAAATGCCACGCTGTCAGCGCCACGGGGGGTCAACTCCGTCTCGGTAAAGACACATTCAAACTGCACCCGGGGCATATCCAGCTGCCGCAGTTCCGACAAAATCCGCTCCGTCATGGTCTGCGCCGCCTGCAAGCGCAGCTGCCGCAGAGCCAGCGCGGACTGCCACGCCGCCTGCTCCACCTTTTTCAGCTGCTGCTGCAGCTGCTGCAAATGGTCGTCGGAAAATTCAATTTCGTCCAGCTCCTGCCGGGCCTGCTCCAGATAGGCAAGGATATCCACGCAGGTGGCACCATATTTGCGGCGCAGCTTGTGGATCACATCCAGACGGCTTTCCAGCTGTTCCAGCTCTTCCTCGGAACAGGACAGGCCATCCCGGGCATCCCGGGCCTGCTCCGCCGCGTCCTGCACCTGAAATTTCAGATCCGCCACCTGCTCACACAGGCTGCGGTAGGCATCGGTATAGCGGCCAAGGCGGTTCAGGGCGTACTCCGCCTGAGACAGCAGCGCTGCCGCGCCGTCCGTATCCTCGCCGCCATAGAGGCAGCGGGTCGCCTCCTGAAGGCCGTCCGCCAGTTTCTGGGAATTTTGCAGCAGCTTACGCCGCTGTTCCAGCTGCTCGTCCTCCCCTGCCGTCAGGTGGGCCTGCTCGATTTCCGTGATCTGATAGCGCAGCATTTCCATGCGGCGCAGCTTCTCGCTTTCGTCCATGGTCAGGCTGTCGATCTCCCGGCGCAGGCGCTGAATGGTCTGGTACTGCCGGCCATACTGCTCCAGCAGCGCATTGGGCTGGGCAAAGCTGTCCAGATAGGAAAGGTGATTTTCTTCGTCAAAAAGCGCGGCACTGTCATGCTGGCCATGGATATTGATCAGCTGCAGGCCAAGGCGGTGGAGCACCGCAACAGTGACAAGGCAGCCGTTTACCCGGCAGACATTGCGCCCGTCCAGACAGATCTCCCGGCGGATGACGGTCTGCTCGTCATAGGGCACGCCGTTTTCCTCGAACCAGTCCAGCCTGGGCACCTGCGAGAAGGCGGCCTGCACGGTGGCCTTCGCCGCGCCGGTGCGGATCATATCCCGGTAGGCCCGCTCCCCCAAAATGGCGGAAATAGCATCGATCACAATGGATTTACCGGCACCAGTCTCGCCGGTGAGAACGTTAAAGCCGCTGTCGAAGGCGATATCCGCCTGCTCGATGACGGCGATATTTTCAATATGGAGCAAATCCAGCATAAAATCACTCCTTATGTGTGCCGCTCAGCTGAGCAGGTTGCGAACCTCGCTGCAGAAAGCGGCGGCGGCATTGGTATCGCGCATGACGATGAACACCGTGTCATCGCCTGCGATGGTACCCAGCACAAAGCTCATGGTCATGGCATCGACAGCGGAGGCCGCCGCACCGGCCAGCCCCGGCATGGTGTGAATGACCACCAAATTCTGGGCATAGTCATAGCCGGTGACGCATTCGCGGAAAATGGTATTGAGACGGGTGGAAAAGCTGCTGCCCAGATCTCTGGAGGCGGTGGTATAGCGGTAGGTTCCGAATTTCGTCAGTTCCTTGACGATGTGCATTTCCTTGATATCCCGGGATATGGTGGCCTGTGTGCTGTGGACACCGGCACGGTTCAGTTCCTCCAGCAGCTGCTCCTGGGTTTCAATATCCCGGGTGGAAATGATTTCCAGAATCTGCGCCTGTCGAATTGATTTCATGGGAGGCTCCTCCTGTTACTTGAATTTCATGCGGACAACATCGTAAAAGCTGCGCTCTTTGAGCCGGATCAGCCGGGTCTCCCGCTCTGCCCGGCGCACCGTGGCCACGTCCCCGATGTTCATGCGCAGGGCTTTGCCGCCGTCCACGGAAACATAGGCGTTGCGGCGGGCATTTCTCGTCAGCTCCACCCGGATGGTGCGGCTGTCCGACGTGACCATGCAACGGCTGCCCATATCGTGGGCACAGATGGGGGTGACGAGGATATTATGGGCCTCCGGCTCCACAATGGGGCCGCCGGCGGACAGATTATAGGCGGTAGAACCGGTGGGTGTGGCGATAATGACACCATCGCCACCGCATTCCATGGCCTGCACCCCATCGCAGGAAACGCTCAGATGGACGATCCGGGCCACGGCCCCCTTGGTGATGACCACGTCATTGAGGCACTGCTCATGGAAAATGATATTGCGCTCCCGGGTCACGGTCACGTCCAGCATCATGCGGCTGTCGATACCGTAGTCCCCTGTGGCCAGACGGGACAGGAGCGGAAGCTCCGAGTTTTCAAGCTCCGCCATGAAGCCCATGGTGCCAATGTTGACCCCCAGCACCGGGACCCCGTGCCGGGTGGCCTGTTTGGCGATGTGCAAAATAGTGCCGTCCCCGCCGAAGCAGACTGCCGCGTCCGCGCCCGGCATTTCCCTGTCCAGCCGGTGAAAGCGAAGGTCTCTGGGAAGGACATAGTCTTTCTCCACCTCAAAGGGCAGGCACAGCCGGACATCGGCACCGGCAGCGCGCAGAATTTCCATGGCCGCGCGAACGGTCTGGAAATTTTTATCACGGTAGGGATTGGGTGTTACGATGATTTTCTTCATAAGCTCACACCTTCCATGCTTGATGGGCCTGTGCCACAATGCGATCAGGCTCCGGATGGCGAACGGTTTCGCCGCCGAGGGTCAGATGCCCCAGAAACTCGATATTTCCCTCCGGGCCACGGATGGGAGAATAGGTCAGCCCCGCCACGGTAAAGCCAAGGGCAGTTGCCATGGCACAGAAATCCTCCAGCACACGGCGGTGAACCTGCGGCTCCCGGACAACGCCCTTTTTGCCGACATGGGCCTTCCCGGCTTCAAACTGGGGCTTGATCAGGCAGAGGATCTGCCCATGATCCGGCCGCAGAAGCTGCCGCACCGCCGGCAGCACCAGCGAAAGGGAGATAAAGCTGACATCGATCACCGCAAGATCCACCTGCTCCGGCAGCTGCCCGGGCTGGAGATAGCGGACATTGGTCTGCTCCATGACCACGACCCGGGGATCTTCTCGCAGGGATGGGGCCAGCTGGGCCGTGCCCACATCAATGGCGTACACCCGGGCCGCGCCGTGCTGCAACAGGCAATCGGTAAAGCCGCCGGTGGACGCGCCGCAGTCACAGCAGATGAACCCCATCGGCTCAACGGAAAATTCCGTCAGTGCCTTTTCCAGCTTCAGGCCGCCCCGGCTGACATAGGGGCACTGTAGCCCCCGCACCTCCACCTGTGCGTCGGCGGGGCAGATCTGCCCCGGCTTTTCTGCCTGACGGCCGTTGACATAGACATTTCCGGCGCGGATCATGGCCTGCGCCCGGGAGCGGCTGGGAGCCAGCGCCGTGCGGGTCAGATACAGGTCCAGTCGTTCATCAGCCATGGCGAAGTGCCTCCTGTGCATAATCGGCAATGGAACGGGCATCGAGCCCATAGTGGCGGTAAAGCTGGGCGATACTGCCATGGGTTGGGAACCAGCTGCCAAGATCCAGCCCGGTCACCTGCCGCTCCGGGCAGGCGTAGGCGATTTTTTCCTTCAATCCGGAGCCGTTACAGACTTCCTCTACCACCACCACATGGCGATAGTCCGCCAGCGCGGCGGAAAGCTCCCGCTGTGGGAAAGGAGCCAGCTGTGTCAGGCGGAAAACGGCGGGATCACACCCTTCCTGCCGCAGAAGCGCCGCGGCATCGCAGACATTTTCCACAATCGTGCCGTAGGTCACGAAGGCCAGCTCCTTGCCGCCGGTATGGCAGACAAGGCTCTTTTCCCCGTCCCAGAGGCTTTCATGGCAGGATCTGTCCTTGCCACGGGGATAACGGATGGCCACAGGCCCCGTCTGGCGGCACACGGCCCAGTGCAGCATCTGCCGCAGCTCCGCCGTACAGGCAGGCGCCAGCGCCGTCAGCCCCGGCACCTGACTGAGAAAGCCCACGTCAAAGACACCGTGGTGGGTCTCGCCGTCCTCCCCTACCAGTCCGGCCCGGTCTACGGCCAGCACCACATGCAGCCGCTGCAGGGCAACATCCTGCATGATCTGATCATAGGAACGCTGTAAAAAGGTGGAATACAGCGCGACCACCGGCACCATCCCCTGCTTGGCCAGACCGCCGGCCATGGTGACGGCATGCTCCTCCGCAATTCCCACATCGAAGGTGCGGTTGGGAAATTCCTTCTGGAAGCCGGAAAGGCCGGTGCCGTCCGGCATGGCGGCGGTAATGGCGCAGATGCGCCGATCGGCCCGGGCCAGCTTTTGCAGCTCCTGCCCGAAGGCGGCAGAGAAAGTATCCCCGCTTTTTTCCGTGGACACGCCGTACATGGGCACAAAATGCCCCACGCCATGATACAGCGACGGTGCCTGCTCCGCCGGTGCGTAGCCACGCCCCTTTTGGGTGTGGACATGGAGCACCACCGGGCGGCGCATATCCCGCGCCAGCCGCAGCAGGTTGATCATATTCTCCACATCATTGCCGTCCACGGGGCCGAGATATGTCAGACCCATGTTTTCAAAAATCGTAGCGGGCAGCACGACCCTGCGGAAGAAATCCTTGACCCGCCGGGTCACGCTGTAGACGCTGCGGGTGAAGTGATTGCGGGACATGGCATTGCGGTAGCGCTCTTTCAGGCCGAGATAGCTCGCCTTACTGCGCAGACGGGACAGATGCTGGGCAAAGCCGCCCACATTGGGTGCAATGGACATTTCATTGTCGTTGAGGATGATGACCATGCTCTCCTGGCTGGCGCCAACATCGCACAACGCCTCGTAGACCATGCCGCCGGTGGCGGCCCCGTCCCCGATCAGGGTGACGATCTCATATTTTTCTTTCAGCAGCGTTCTGGCCCGGGCCATACCCAGCGCAATGGAAACGGAGCTGGAAGCATGCCCAGCGGTAAAGGCATCGGTATGGCTCTCCGAGGGTTTGGGAAAGCCGGCCATGCCGCCAAACTGCCGCAGGCAGGCAAAATCCGCCTGGCGGCCGGTCAGCAGCTTATGCACATAAGACTGATGTCCAACATCGAAAACCAGGCGGTCTTGATTGGTATTA
Organism: uncultured Oscillospiraceae bacterium; assembly: GCA_964431445.1. GTDB lineage: Bacteria > Bacillota > Clostridia > Oscillospirales > Oscillospiraceae > Faecousia. The sequence continues at coordinate 5,964 of CAYSJX010000078.1, forward strand.
TAAACGGTTTCCAGCGCAACCGTAAGCTCCACAACCCCAAGGTTGGAAGCCAGATGTCCGCCGGTTTTTGAAACGCTGCCGATCAGAAAATCCCGGATTTCGGCGCACAGCCGCTGCCGTTGCTCCGGGGTCAGACCGACCAGATCGCCGTGCCCATGCACGCAGTCCAGAATACCCATTGGGTATCACAACCTAACTTATTTTTTCTTTTTTCGGAACACAGACGGGATGTTCCGCAGAGTATAGACCAGCTTTCCCACGCCGTGGACGATTTTTGTGCTGGAATTCATGGCAAAGGTTTTGCCGATCGCCTTGCCGCCCACGGTCATGCCGGCTACCAGTGCGGACATGACAAGTCCCACCAGCATAGGCACGGAAAAGGTAAATTTGTTCAGCAGCTGCGCCGCGATGGTGGCCGAAGCGGAGCCGGATACAACGCCGCAGATATCGCCAATGACATCGCAGCAGATGGAGCTGACACGCTCGGCATTGCGCAGCAGGCGGATGGACTCCGCCGCGCCGGGCACCTTGCGGGCCGCCATGGAATGGAAGGGCCGCTCATTGGCCGAAGTGACCGCCACACCGATAATGTCGAATATGATGCCCACCAGCACAATCAGCAGCAAAATCACAAAGGCGACTGCCATGCCGCTGGAGGACATGATTTCATCGGAAACAAAGGAAATGGTGCCGGAGACAACAATGGTGGTCAGGAAAATGGTGACCACCCAACGGATATGCCGGAGCCGGGCCTGTTTGTCCGCGGCAGGGTCTGATTTGGACACGGTTTTTTCTCCTTACAAAATATATAAAGAGACGGCAGCAGACAGGGTAAATCTTACGGCTTAGGTCGGGTTGATTTTCTCCGGACGGAACCTGCCGTTGCCGTACAGGCGATTTCCCTTTGATCCGGCCGCATAAGCGTTGCCAACTTATGTACCCGATTGCCACTTAGTCCGTACTGTAATCCCCTGTCTGCCCCATAACGACAGCCTAGGTGATTTCCACGGCAGAATGTTCCATAGTCTTAGCCTCTTTTGCAAGCATGGTTTCCAGGAGCGATAGCAGCAAACGTGATGGCCATACACGCCATACCGCCTGGTCTCCTTTTCCCGGCATGATCACTCAAGGCAGGCTACGCTGAACACAGCACACGATTCTGCGCACTGCATTGCAGGTTCTTACCTGAGTCGTACT
>CAYSJX010000079.1:0-7018 GCA_964431445.1 uncultured Oscillospiraceae bacterium
GCCGCAAGCTGAAGAAGCGTGATTACCGCCGCCTGTGGATCACCCGTATCAGCGCCGCCGTGGCGCCCTACGGCCTGAACTACTCCAAGTTCATGAACGGCGTGAAGAAGGCCGGTATCACCATGAACCGTAAGAGCCTGTCCGAGCTGGCCATTCAGGATGCCGCCGCTTTCGCCGCCGTGGTGGAGAAGGCCAAGGCCGCACTGAACTGAGAAACCGATAACAGGGCGTGCTGCCATTGGCGGCGCGCCCTGCGTTTTTTATCCTGGGGGGGGAGAAATTTGACTCTGGAGCATCAGGCCCGCCGCGCCGGGCGGCTGTCCTCCTTTTTGCGGGGAGAGATGGCCATGTCCGCCGGACTGATCAACCGGCTGAAATGGCAAGACCGGCTGCTGGTCAACGGGCAGCCGGTTCATACAGACTATTCCGTGTCCCCTGGGGACACCATCACCGTCCTGCTGGAGCAGGAGCGCCCGGCCTACCCCGCGCAGGATGGGCCGCTGCACATTTTGTACGAGGACGGGTATCTTCTGGCGGTAGACAAGCCGGCGGGGATGCTGATTCACCCCTCCCGTGCCAGAAACGAGGGGACGCTGGCCAATTTTGTGGCGGGTTATTACGAAAAAACCGGCCAGATCGGGGCCTTCCACCCCATTACACGGCTGGATCGGGATACATTCGGCATCGTGCTGGTAGCAAAAAACGCCCATATTCATGCCCTGCTGCAGGCCGCGCCCCCGGATAAGCGCTACCGGGCGTGGGTCTATGGCAGCCCGGCGCAGGACAGTGGCGTGCTGGAAGCGCCCATCGAGCGCTGTCCTCTGCCCAGCCTGCTGCGCTGCGTCAGCCCGGCAGGCAAACCCTCCGCCACCGGCTATCGGGTGCTTCGGCGGGAGGATGGCTGCTCCCTGCTGGAGCTGCAGCCCATTACCGGCCGAACCCATCAGCTGCGGCTGCACTGCGCCCATTTTGGCTTTCCCATTCTGGGCGATCCCCAGTACGGCAGCGAGGAAGCCCGGGCCTTTTCTCTGGCACGGGGGCTGACCGGGCAGCAGCTGTGTGCCACCAGTGTGGCCTTTTCTCATCCCATCACGGGACAGCCTCTGCTTTTGACCAGCGATATGGAGCCGAAGCTGCGGCTTCAGGAAACCTCCGAATAAATCGCCTGCGGCCGAGTGGCGAGTCTTTTTGTCCATCCGTGCTGTTTTGATCTGTGCAAAAATCCTTCACCATCGTCTCTTGCCGATTGAATCAGCGGTTTCTTAGAATTTCAGCGCACCGGGCCGTGCCCGCAGGGCGGCGTACAGAGCGGAGCCGAGGCTCAGCAGCACCGCCAGCTCCCCGGCCGCCACCGCCGCGGCATTGAGCCAAAAGCCGCCCCCCACATACGCCGTCAGCTCCCAGCCCACAAGCGCAGCGTTCCAGACGGCCGGCATGAGCATTCCTGCCAGCGGATATCCCCGAATCTGCCGATTCCGCAGGGCCCACATGCTGCCCGCTGCCCCGATCGATGCCAGCGTGCCCACCAGAAAATCCAGCGGCAGGGCCTGCCCGCTGAGTAGATTGGCCAGCAAACAGCCAACCCCCAGCCCGGAAATGGCAGCAGGGGTGAAAAAGGCCAGCACGCACAGCGCCTCCGCCACCCGGAACTGGATGGCCATGGTTGCACTGTTGGGCAGAAGCAGATTTTGCAGCAGCGTCAGTACCGTGTACAGCGCAGCGATCAGAGCGCTGTATACCAGCGCGTGAATTTTTCGATGCATAAGCAGTCTCCTAAATAAAAAGTGGACGCAGTCCGCGCCCACAAAACAGCAGGGCGCAGCATCCTGCGCCCGTCAGAAAGCCTAGTTTTGTTTAATGACAGGAGGGTCACGAACTGTCATATCCAATTGCAGCCCCCATTGTAACCGCCCCAGCGCAAAATGTCAAGCAAAAACTGCGCTGCCATCGGCAATACAATCCCCGAATGGCTCCGCCTGCCATCGTATATGGCAGAGATGTTGCCCCCCTACGGATGCGTTGTCGAATCCGGGTGCAAAAGGGCCGATGTGCCTCAATCGGCCCCTACGGAGGGGTGTAAAAAAGAACTGTCATTGCGAACCAGCGCGCACGCTGGTGTGGCACTCCCCCGGATAGAGGTACGCCCTGCCCCGCCACTATTTTCAATCGCTTTGCGAAGCAAAGCACCACTTCTCTCCTCTTTTTCCCCTTTTTCCCATTGCGGAAAGCCATGGGAAAAAGGGGCTGCTGCCATTATGGTGTGTTGTCCGGCCGGGGGTGGGGGATGAGGCGTTGCAGGGCCATGGCGGCGAAGGGGGACAGGAGCATACCGGTCAGCCCCAGCAGGCAAAAGCCGGCGTAGGCGGCGAACAGGGTCAGCAGCGGGTCCACCCCCAGCTCCCGTCCCACCAGCCGCGGCTCCAACACCGAGCGCAGCAGCCATGCAACCGCATAGACCCCCAGCAGCCCGATGCCCCGGGGGGTGTCCCCCTGCAGCAGACACACAAGGCTCCACGGCAGCAGCACCGTGCCGGTACCCAGCACGGGAAATGCGTCCACCAGCGCGATCACTGCCGCCAGCGGCAGGGCATGACCGATGCGCAGCAGAAAAAATCCGGCGCTGAGGACGCAGAAGGTCAGCCCCATCAGCTTCCCCTGCGCCAGCAGCCATCCGCCCACGGCCCGGCGGGCGGCCCCCAGCGCGGGCAGCCAGCGCTCCCGCCACACCGGCGGCAGCTTCTGCCGCAGCTGCGGCAGCCGGGCGGAGATCATACAGCCGGACACCACCGCCGTCACCAGCACCAGCGCCCACTGGGACAGGGTGCCCACCAGACCGGTTGCGGCCCGGGGAATGTGACTGACGGCCTGATCGAGCATGGCCGACCCATCGGAAAACAGCCGCTCCACATTTCCCCGCGCGGCGGCCTGCATTGTCTCGGGCAGCTGTCCGGTCAGCGTCAGCAGCCACTGCCGCACAATGGCCAGTCCCTGCCCGATGGCATCGACCAGCCGTGGAAGCAGCGCCCAAAGCCGCCCCAGCTGCCGCAGCAGCAGCGAACCAAGCAGCACCGTCAGCGCCGCCAGCAGCACGAAAAAGCAGCCGACCCCAACCCCCGCCGCGGCAGGCCGGGGCAGATGGAGCCTGCGCTGGGCCAGCGCCGTAGCAGGCTCCGCCCCCAACGCCAGCAGCGCCCCCAGCACAAAGGGCAGGGCAATGGCCACCGCCTGCCGGGCAAACAGCACCAGCGCAGCGGCGCAAAGCAGCCAGATAACCGTCTTTTTCCCTTTTGGGTTCAATTTATCCACGTCCTTATGAAAGAAATTCCCTGCGGGTCTTGCTTTTTGAAAAAAATGTGCTATAATTGCAGCAGTATTTGAATAAAAAACTGGTCAACATCACAACAGGAGGCTAATCTCTTCATGAAAAACGGACCGAAATATTATATTGTGGAAGCCGATGCTCTGCCCGAGGTTTTCGTGCGGGTGGCGCAGGCCAAGGTGCTGCTGGCCACGGGTCAGGCCGACACGGTCAACAAAGCCGCGCAGATGACCGGCATCAGCCGCAGCGCGTTTTATAAGTATCGGGATGTGGTGCAGCCTTTCACCAATATGAGTGCCAGCCGCACCATCACCTTCCAGTTCCTGCTGCACGATGAGCCCGGTGCCCTGTCCGCCATTCTGGCGGCCTTTGCCGAGCAGAAGGCCAACCTGCTGACGGTCAACTCCATCGCCCCGTCCAATGGCTGCGCCATCGTGACCGTATCGGCGGAAACATTGGAGACCTCCGCTTCTCTGGACGAGATGCTGCAGATCTTCCTCTCCACCCCCGGTGTGATCAAAGCAGAGGTTCTGGCCGCCGGTTAAAAATCTATCCGCAGGAGCCGCAGAAGCGGCTCCTTTTTTATGGCGCTTGCGATTGAAATCAGATGTTTCCTTGAAATCCTACCCGTTTTTCCCCGGGGATATTCCCGCCGGCGGCAGAAAAAAACGCACCGACAAAATTGGGTATTGTCCCCGGGAAAAGTTTCTGCTATAATAAAAGGACCTGTGAACAAATCGCCCGCAGCCACGCCCGATTCATTCAGAGGTTCCCGAGAAAACTATGCCCTGCGCATAAGAAAGCTGGAGCTGATTACTATGAAAGAAAACAATCGCCGCCCCGCCCCCGCCCCGGCCGAGGAGATCGAAGGTCAGCTGGAGGGCCGCAATGCCCTGACCGAGGCCCTGCGCGCCGGGCGCACCATCGATAAAGTGTTCATCGCCGCCGGAGACACGGATCAGGCCCTGCAGCGTCTGGCTGCGCAGGCCAAACAGGCCGGTGCCGTGGTGGTGCCGGTGGATCGGCGCAAGCTTGACGCCATGTCCGTGACCCACGCACATCAGGGCGTGATCACCCTGGCTGCCGCCCATGAGTACTGCACCATCGATGACATCCTCGCCTGCGCCGCCGAACGGGGACAGCAGCCGCTGCTGGTGATCTGCGATGAGCTGACAGATCCCCACAATCTGGGGGCGATCCTGCGCTCCGCCGAGTGCGCCGGTGCCCATGGCGTGATCATTCCCAAGCGCCGCAGCGTCGGCCTGACGGCCACGGTGGCCAAAGCCTCTGCCGGTGCGGTGGAATATATGAAGGTCGCCCGGGTGAACAATATCAACGATGCCATCCGGGAGCTGAAGGAAAAGGGTGTCTGGGTCTTTGGCACGGCAGCGGAAGGCTCCGTGCCCATGTATCAGGCGGATCTGACCGGCCCTGCCGCCATCGTCATTGGAAACGAAGGGGAGGGCATCAGCCGTCTGGTGCGCAAAAACTGTGATCTGCTGGTGCGCATTCCCATGCAGGGCAGCATTTCCTCCCTCAATGCCTCCGCCGCCGCGGCGATTTTGCTGTATGAGGCGGTGCGGCAGCGCCTCAATTAAGGAGTTTGCCTATGGATACGATCAACGAACGTGAGCCGGAATTTGAGCTGGACGATATCCTGCGGGAATTCGGCTCCGAGGATTTGCCGGATATGCCGGTGGATCTGGGGGAACCCGTCCACACGGAGCCGGACGAACCGCCCCGGGACACCATCCGGCTGGATAAGATCCGCCGGGCCGTCCACACGGAGCCGGAACCGTCCGATACCGTGGCCTTCACGCCCCCGGCCGAGCAGGAGGACACGACAGCCTGGGAACCGACCCACGAAGACCCGCCGGAGGATTACACCCCGCCCCAGCCCATCATTTTCCACCCGGCCAGCCGCCTGCGGCAGCTGCGGCAGAAGCTGGTGGAGGGGCCCGAGCGCCGGTATTACGCCCTGTCCGAAATCGGCACCGGCAAGCTGCAGGCTGCCATTTTCCTGCACCTGCTGCTGCTTGCGGTGGCGCTGGGCGGCGTGGTGCTGTACTGGCTGGAGCTTGTGGGGCCCGAGCGGCTGCGGCTGCTGATTTTCTCCCAGCTGCTGGCCATGCTGGTGTCGGGTCTGCTGGGGTGCTACCGGATGATGGAAGGCATCGCAGACCTTTTCCGGGGCCGTTTCACCCTGAAAACGTTGCTGCTGGTGACCTTTATCGCCTGCTGTGTGGATGGCGTGCGCTGCCTGAAATCCCTGCAGGTGCCCGGCTGCGCCGTTTTCTGCCTGCAAATGCTGATGGCACAGCTGGCGGAAAAGCAGCATCGGGACGCGGAAATGGACATGATGGACACCCTGCGCCGGGCAACGGATCTGTACGGTGTCGTCCGGATCCCGGATTATTACGAGGGCAAGCCCGGCTATGGCACCGTGCAGGGCAATTTGGAAGATTTTATGGAGCAGTATGACCGCCCCTCCACCCCCGAGCGGGCCATGGATTGGTTCGCGCTGGCGGCGCTGCTGCTCAGTGCCGGTATCGGCCTCTACGCAGGGCTCCGCAGCGGAACGGATCAGGGCATCCGCTTCGGCACGGCGGCGCTGCTGTGCGCGGCCCCGGCGGGTGCGTTTTTCTCCATGACCCGGCCGCTGGCGGTGCTGGAAAAGCGGCTTTGCAAGCTGGGCACCGTGCTGTGCGGCTGGCAGGGCATCCGCCATGAAAAAAAGGCCGCCTGCTTTCCCCTGACCCATGGCGACCTGTTCCCCGCCGGAAGCGTCAAGCTCAACGGGGTGAAATATTATTCCTCCGACATCCAGCCGGACACGGTGGTGGCCTACACCGCCTCCCTGATCGCGGCGGACGGCAGCGGCCTGACCACCCTGTTCAACCAGCTGCTGGATAGCCGGGGCGGCTACAAATTCCATGTGGAAAACTTCCGTGCCTACCCTCAAGGGGGCATCGGCGGTGAGCTGGCCGGGGACAGCGTGCTGGTGGGCACCCTGAATTTCATGCGCCAGATGGGGGTGGATATGCCCCACAATGTGCGCATTCCCCATGCGGTCTACACCGCCGTGGACGGCACGGTGTGCGGCGTGTTTGCCCTGAGCTTCAGCTGTACCCGGGGCACCGCCGGTGCCATGCGGTCGCTGTGCGGCTACCGGACGCTGACACCGGTGCTGGTGGGCAATGATTTTATTCTGACGGAGAGCTTCCTCCACTCGAAATTCCACGCCCGCACCCGCCGGGTATGCTTCCCCGACCGGCAGACTCGGGAAACTCTGGCCCAGCGCCGGATCCCGGAGGAGGGCACCACCGTGGTGGCCCTATCCGTGCGGGAGGGACTGGCCCAGAAGGGCTACGCCGTGACCGGGGCTCGCACCCTGCGCGGTTCGCTGGTGACCGGGGCCTGTGTCCATATCGCCGCCGGCGTGCTGGGGCTCGCCATGATCGCCGCGCTGGCCATCGTGGGAGCGGATCAGCTGCTGACACCCCAGAATCTGCTGCTTTACAGCCTGCTGTGGCTGATCCCCGGCTGGCTCATCACCGAATGGCCCCGCCACCTGTAAAAACACGCGAAATTCCCCCGATCCATTGATCGCAAAGGCAGACACCCTCCCGGTGCCTGCCTTTTTGCGGTTCTATGTCAATAGTTGGGGTAGAGGCAAAATAAGGAACTTAGCATTGAGCT
>CAYSJX010000080.1:0-6797 GCA_964431445.1 uncultured Oscillospiraceae bacterium
CTTGCCGGCATACCGCCACAGGGGCGGTATGCCCCAAAACATTCCCCCGGAGGGCCAAGGGCAAATCACAAACGTGGAGCGTATCGACGCTGATACGCTCCACGAATTTTTTATGACCGCCCCGGTGGGCAGTACGGTTATACCTGTGTGCGCTTGCGCAGAAGCTTCTGGATCAGCAGACCGCCGTTGGAGATCATGGACACGCCCGCGATGCCGAGGCCTACATAGGAGACGACCTGCAACGTACCCAAATCTTCCTCCTGTTTGCCATCGGTGGAGGTCAGCTGTGCCACGCTTTCATCGCTTTCGGTCTTGTTTTCCGTCACACGATCCTGCAGGGCACGCAGCTCCTCCCGCAGGGCCTCAAGCTGTGCGTCCTTTTCCTTGCGCAGCGCTTCCAGCTGCTCATCCTTTTCGCTGCGCAGGGACTCAAGCTGGGCATCCTTTTCTTCCCGCAGAGCATCCATCTGTTCCTTCATTTCCGCCTGCAGCGCCGCCAGATCCGCATTCTTTTCATCCCGCAGGGCAGAAACCTCGTCCTTCAGGGCTTTCAGCTGTGCCTTGAGTCCGGCATCGGCCTTCCGGTACGCTTCGTCCAGTGCTGCGATCAGATTGTTGCTGGCCGCGATCATTTCATCGTAAGCCGCGTTTTTCAGTTCCTGATCCGCCAGTGTGCCGTTGATCAGACTGTCCGCCAGCTCCATGGCGGCTTTCAGGGCATCCAGCTTCGTCTGGAAATCCGCCGCGCCGGCATCGATCTTATCGTTCAGCTGGGCGTCGCTCTTTTTGCAGGCTTCCTCCAGCGCGGCGATGGTCTCATTGACCGTCTGGAACAACCCGTCATAGGCTTCATTTTTCAGCGCCTGCTCCGCCAGTGTGCTGTTGATCACGCTGTCCGCCAGATTCATGGCCTCGGTCAGCTGCGCCAGCCGGGTGTTAAAGTCCTCGGTGTTGGCCTCCATAGCCGCTTCCAGATTCTGCTTTGCCTTGTCAAGATTTTCCTGAACCGTATCGATGGATTTTTGCAGGGCCTCTCTGGCTTCGCTCAAAGCATCGCTCAGATCGGACAGGTTTTCCCCAAGGCCATCGATCTGAGATTGCATGGCGGCGCTCAGCTCGCTGTCCGCCTTCTGGTAGGCTTTTGTCAGCTCCTCCACCGCGCCGGCAATGGCATCGGACTGGCCGCTTTCCAGCTGCTCTTCCAGAACATCGATACTCTGTTGCAGCTGCTCCCGGCTTGCCTCGATCATTGCGCTCGCCTCTTTATAGGACGCGCTGAGCAGGCACATGGCCTCGTTGGAGAAATCGCTGTGGCCAATGTCTACGTTGCCGCTGAGAGCCACCACGGCAAAGGTGGCGCAGTTTTCCTCGTACCCGCTGACATCCACGGCATAGCTGTGGGCCACGCCCGCGCCCTGACTGGTCATGGTGCCAAGCTTTTCATATTCTCCGCCGGGCAGCACTCTGTAAATATCGAATCCAACCGCTGTACCGCGCCCTGTTTCCGGTTCCGGAGCCGTCCAGTGCAATGTTGCGGTTTCGCCGGCGCTTCCGGTCGGAATGCTGTACACCGCGTACAGATCATCCACCGGTCTCAGGGGTGCGGACTGGCCATTGACGGCATAGCCGACAAACAGGACATCATCGAAGAATTCGCCCTCAGTCTTCCAGCCGATCAGCCTCCAGTTGAAGTGATAGTCCGAGTTTTCTTTATCCAGATTCTGCACGGTGCCGCCGGTGTTGGTGCTGGTGATCTTGGCGGTAGAAACCGTGCTGCTGTTGAGCGCCTCGAAGCTGGCCGAAACACCACCGTAGACCTCGAAGCCAGGAACGCCGCCTCCTGCCATAATCGTCATGTTGAAGTAGCCGCCGTCACTTTTTGTCTGGCTCTGCTCTTCCGTCAGCGTAGTATCATAACCGAGCTGGGAGGTACCGCCGGAGTGCGACAGCTCGATCCATGAGGATTTGCTCAGCTCCATGCCGTTGGCATAATCGGTATAAAACTCGGCATAGGCAAAGGGATTGCCCTCATTTTCCGACAGATAGTATTTTTCCGCCTTGTCACCGATGATGTCCATCATATAGGGGCTCTGGCCCTTTTTCTTTTCATCCTCGGTCACGGAGGTCTTGCCGAACTGCTGGTTGTAAGCCGTGGCGAATTCATCATACTGCTCAATGGAAAGCTGGGACATGACCGGATACTGGGGCACCGTGATCACAAGTGCCGACTTTTCCCAGTTATGCAAATACTTAACTTCGCCTGTGTTAAAATTCACGACATAAGAATAAAAGGTTGCAACATCGTAATCATAGATATAGAACAGCGTCCGTCGCAAAATGACCTGATTTTCCCCATTGGCTTCAAAGGTGGTGGTGTAGGTGGTCTCCCGGGACTTCATGTACTCATGGATCATCTCGGTGGAGTAGCCGGCCTCCAGCGATTCCTTGATCGGCCCGGCTTCGATCTCTGCGGCCACACCGATGCTGGCGGAAATCTCCTGCCCCTGCCCCTCGGAGACGGCATAGCTTTCGGAATAGCCATAGGTGGTGGAGCTGTTGCCGGGATCGAATTCTCCGAAATAGGGTGCCGCCTGCAGCACGGCCACTACATTGGGGTCGGTGTAGGCAAATTTCTTGCCATTATACCGCGCGATAACGCTGTCAGCGTCATAGTCCAGTGCCACTACCAGGCAGTTGAGTCTGTCGTGCCATGCATTGTCGTGATGCTCGGTAATCGGCACATATTCAGAGCCCGCATTTCCCTCCATGCGGAAGGTTCCCTTTGCGTCGCCAAAATGGATCCAGACCTTGCGATAGGTATACTTATTCATGTTATGGTACTTGTATCCAATGGTCATGACAATACTTTCCCGGCCCTCGGCGTCGTTCAGGAAGCTGCCCACAGCGGTGCTGTAGATGAAGTTTTCCTTGACCCTTTTTCCGTCTTTGTCGTCTCCGTACCATGCACTTTGCAAATAGGGCAGGCTGTCTGCCCGCACCAGCTCGCCGCTGTCATTGAGCTTGTAGATATAGCCGTTGAGGAACATATATTCCTTCGAATGCAGGCCGTCAAAGGCAACACACTCGACCGAGAACTGCTGCCAGATATGTTCCGCGCTACGCAGGCTGTCGCCCCGGGAGATAGCGGAGCAATCGCTGGTCTCCACCATGGAGCCCGCGATGACAGGCGCACCGCCCTTGTCGCAGTTGAAGTAAGCAAAGGCGATGGAGCCATTCTGCAAAATGATCGCATCATTGCTCTTGGTTACATTCAGGAAACCCGCCGTAACGATCTCATTGAAGCCGTCTCCATCGATGTCACCGATAGAAACACCGGGGGCCGCCATGGTCTTGTAGCCATTGCTGCCATTTGCCTTGTTGATATACACGCCCTTGGTGCTGTCCACCGCCGGGGGGTCATTTGGCCGGTTCGCCTCTCCATAGGCCACGATCAGATAGGGAGAATACGTCTTGTAGTAGGGCATATCAGCGGCGTTATTCAGCGCCGCATCGTTCTGATAGCTCAAAATGGCCAGATCATCGATGCCATCGCCGTTGACATCGCCTGTCTCCAGCGCCACACCCAGCCGATCCTCGGGATTGTTGGAGTTGCTGTAATATCTCTTGTAGGCGGGGTGCAGCTGCCCGATGAGGCTTGCCGCTCTGGACGTGACATAGTAGTTCTGCCTCTGCTCATCTGCCGAGAGAATGATCTCCGTCAGGCCGCTGGCGGTGCCGCACTCGGTATTATAGGTCACATCGCCGCCGTAGCCGCAATAGACGATCAGAGAATCCTTGCCGTCATGGTCGTAATCACCGGCGGTGATCTGGAAGAAATTTTTGGAGTCCGCCGTGTCAAGGCCGAAGTTGTTGCTGTCGAACATTTTCTTGATCCAGTCACACTTGTACAGTGTCACCTTCAGTGGCTCGTAAGTGGTGGTGTCCTTTGCAAGCAGCACACCGGCACCCGTGCCCGTCTGCTGAAACAGCGGATACATCGGAGATGAAAACCAGACCTCGGCGCAGTTGGTGGTATAGTTGTATCCCACGAAGGCCACATAGTTTCTGTATCCACTGCCCATGGGGTCAAAGGCCACGGCCTGCGTATAGGACAGAATGTTTCCGTTTTCCGACATCAGCTGCCCGGTCTGTCCGTAGCCGGAGCGAGAATCGGTTTTAAGCGCACCATCGATATAGTTTTCATAGGTGAAGGACTTAATTTTGCTGTCATAATCGATATTGGATGTCACATAGGTCAGAAGCTCGGAATGCTCCTGCAATGTGAAGGGCTGCCCGACAGCAGTGCCGTAGGGAGACTTGGTATCCTCGTCAAAGCCCTTCGGCTTTTCCGTGGACTGCGCTTTCATGGAATCGAGCAGGCTCATTGCAGACTGCGGCGTTGTGGCAGAAGCGGTCTGCGCCGCGACTGCGTAGGACGGCACCAGCCCAATGATCATAAACAGGGCCAGAATTGCGGCAAATACGCGTTTTTTCATGATATTTCTCCTCTCGGTCTCAATATTGGCTGTGTCAGACAGATAATTGCGGGAGCGTACACCCCCACGGGCCGAAATTGCGGCAAAAAGCGACTTGATTAACGTTCGTTTCCCGCCCCTATAATATATATGATAAAGCAACAAAATGCAACTGTCTTTTTAAGAAAAAGTAAAAAATATGAAGCTTTGTCAAATCTTAACCGTACCCACAATGGGTGGGGCGTCAGGGATACCGCCCCCTACGGAAGCATAATCGAACATTGTGCAAACGGGCCGATGTGGGCATCGGCCCCTACGGAGGGGTGCGTCAAAAAACATATGTCCTTGCGAACCGGTGCGCAATCGTGTAAAAAAGAACTGTCATTGCGAACCAGTGCGCACACTGGTGTGGCAATCCCCGGTTCTTTCGACTGGCCATTGTAGGGGCCGATGCCCACATTGGCCCGCATGTCCGATGACCTCTCTGCCGGATGATTGCCGTAGGGGACAGCCTTCCTGGCGCCCCTTTGCCATGTCCCCTGCCGCATCCATTGTCACCTTCGGTGACGCTTTCCTTCGGAAAGCACTTCTTCCGACCCGGCCCTCGCCGGGCCACCCGTATACGACAATGATTGCCAAATGGGCGCAAAAAAGGGCGCGTTTTGCAACGCGTCCTTTTTATATCAGAATGTGGCCACATCGGGGTCGGCGGATTGGGCGGGTTCGACTTGCAGTGCTGTCAGCACCGGGCCAAGCTCTCCTTTATACAGGCTGTGCTTCTCCGCGCTGATGCGGGCGGTCACCATCACCCAATCCCGGGGTGTCAGATTGCGGGCCTGCGCATACTGGCAGGGAATACCGCAGAACTGGATGTCCTCCACACAGCAGGTCATGACAAACCGGCCCGGGGCAAACATGCCTTCCCGGTTGCGGCGCAGCAGCGCCACCTGCCCCTTGAAGCGCACGGTTTTGCCCTGATATTTTTCCGGCTCCTCCGTCACGTCCCGGTACCAGAGGGCATAATCCTCATCCCGGATCTCAATGACCGGTGCTTCGATATCAAACGGCAGCGGATCGACCACATCGTCGTAAGCGGTGGAACCGTCCGTATAGTCATAGAGGATATCGATCCGGCGGTTGGCCGCCCGGGCCAGCCGGTGCAGCGGCATGGTGTCTTCGCCGGGGGTCAGGCGGTTGAACACCACCATCTGCGCACCCACCAGCTTGTCCATGACCAGATTGCGCATGTTGGAATTGTAGGCCATGAAGGTGGTGGAGTCGGCAAACATGACCTCCTGCGCCACCACCCAATCCTCCGGGAAGCGGGTATAGAGATCTCCCACCAGCTGCATACCGTTCAGCTCCGCCACCACACGCTGCGCCTTGTACTTTTTCGCCAGCGATGCCAGCTCCTTTGTGGTGACAGCCTGCTGATCGAGAACCTCCATGAACACGCTGTCGTGGGGATAGGAAGAGAAATCGTACTCCTCCTCCCCTTCCTCGAACACCAGCAGCAGCGTGCGCTCCCCGGCATTGAAGCGGGGATCTTCCAGCGTCTCCTGAATAAACTTTGTCTTACCGGAGTCCAGAAATCCGGTAAAGGAATAAACGGGAATCTGCTGCATGGCTTACACCCCGAACAGCTGGGCAATGGCCTGCTCGTTCAGGCCGGAGCCGATGACGCACAGCTTACCGATGACGGAAGCGGAGCCCATACGGACATTTTCCTCTTCCGGCACATAGTCAAAGTGGATCCAGCCGCCATCGGCACAGGCCACAATGCCTTTGGCCCGCAAAATCACGCCATACGCCCCGGAATCCAGCGCCTTCAAGGCGGCAGAAATGCCGTCTACGGTGAACTTGCGGGCAGTCTCCACGCCCCAGGAGGTGAACACCTCGTCCGCATGGTGGTGATGGTCATGGTCATGATGATGGCCATGGCAGCAGTGGTGTTCTTCCCCGTCCTCGTCATGGTGGTGACCGTGGCAGCAGTGGTGGGCGTGGTGCTCCAGCTCCTCCAGCTCCCGGCGCAGAGAGGACTGCCCGTCCATGGCTTCCAGCAGCTGCTCGCCGGTCAGTTCCTCCCACGGGGCAACAACCAGCGCTGCATGGTCATTGTGCTGCCGCAGCAGCTCCACGGCGGCATCCAGCTTGCTCTGGGGGATGGAACCGGTGCGCGACAGCACGATGGTCTGAGCGGTTTCCACCTGATTGTTGTAGAACTCACCGAAGTTCTTCATATACACCTTGACCTTGCCGGCATCCACCACCGCAACGGTGTGATCCAGTACCACATCATGGCCGGTGACCTTCTCCACAGCA
>CAYSJX010000081.1:0-6674 GCA_964431445.1 uncultured Oscillospiraceae bacterium
GATTCGACCCGATGCCCTGCTGATCGGAGAGGTGTGGGAGGATGCGTCCAACAAAATCGCATACGGCCGCCGCCGCCGCTATTTCGTGGACGGCGAGCTGGACAGTGTGATGAATTATCCCTTCCGCACGGCCCTGCTGCACTATCTGCGGGGCTGGGACGATGGCCGCCGACTGAAAGAAACGGTGATGACCATTGCGGAAAACTATCCCGCGCCGGTGCTGCTGGCCAATATGACTCTGCTGGGCAGCCACGATACCCCCCGCATCCTCACGGCGCTGGTGGACGATTTCGATGGCGATCGGCAGGCGTTGGCCGGGCGCACCCTGTCCCACAGCCAGCATAATCAGGCCCAGCAGCTGCTGCTGACGGCCTCCTTCCTGCAATTCATGTTGCCGGGAAGCCCCAGTATCTATTATGGGGACGAGGCCGGGATGGAAGGGCACAAGGATCCCTTCAACCGCCGCACCTATCCGTGGGGCCGGGAAAACCACCAGCTACAGGCCCACTATCGCTGCCTTGGCCGTCTGCGCCGGGAGCAGGCGGCGTTGCGCCGGGGCGATATTCGCTTCTTTCAGGCGGAGGGCGGCCGTGTGGGCTTTTCCAGAAATCTGGACGGTCAGACGCTGGAAGTTTATGTAAACCAAAGCGAAATGCCCTGGGAAATTCCCGCCGGGCAGGTACTTTATGGCCGAAATTTGCAGGTGGTGGCCCCCACGTGGCTGACTTTGGGCCACGGTGGCTTCTGCCTGCTGCGGCGGGAGTGAAAAAGGGAGGAGGCAGAGCTGTGGAACATTTTTTCATCCGGACAACGGAAAAGGGCTTCGCCTTCTGCCTGCGCTCCGCCAACGGCCAGAGCATAGCTACCTCAGAGTGCTACGCCACGGAGGCGGCCTGCCGCCGGGGCGTGGAAAGCGTCCGGGTCAATGCCGCTGCACCAGTGGAGGATCTGACGGCTGTGCCGCCGCAGACCCTTTCCAATCCGAAATATCAGCTCTACCGGGACAGGCAGGGGCAGTTTCGCTTCCGCCTCCGGGCCAGAAACGGGCGGATCATCGCCGTGTCGCAGGCGTACCGCAGCAAGGCGGCCTGTCTGGAGGGCATCGACAGTGTCCGCGTCAACGCAGGGGAGGACAGCGTGCCATGAAATGGGATTGCCACATTCACGCCGTGCTGGACGGCGAAAACTGGCGCGCGGCCCTGCTTCGCCACCGTGCGGCACCGGATGATGGGTATCTGCGGGATATGCTCTGCCGCTACCGGCAGGCGGGCTTTTCCTATCTGCGTGACGGCGGCGACCGCTGGGGCATCGGCCTGCGGGCGAGGGAGCTGGCGGGGCAGTACGGCATCGAATACCGCACCCCCCTTGCACCCCTGCATCGCCGGGGCTGCTACGGCGGCATGATCGGGGAAAGCTATGAAAATCTCGGGCAGTTTGCCGAGCTGGTGCAGCGTCAGAAGGCGCTCGGCTGCGATTTTATCAAGATCATGATTTCCGGATTGATGGATTTTGACCATTACGGCGCACTGACGGAGCCGTCCCTGCCCCCGCAGGAGATCGGGCAGCTGATTTCCATCGTCCATGCGAAGGGCCTGCGGGTCATGGCTCACGCCAACGGGGCCGACGCGGTGACAGCCGCTGCCCGGGCCGGGGTGGACAGTGTGGAGCACGGAGCGTATCTCGACGGGCAGGCGCTGGCGGCCATGGCGGAAGCGGGCACGGTCTGGGTGCCAACGGTGTCGGCCGTGGGCAATCTTCTGGGGCGTGGCCGGTTTGACGATCGGGCACTGGGCAAAATACTGGACAGCGTGCTGGAAAACTGCGACCGTTTTGCCGCCATGGGCGGCCGAATCGCCCCGGGCAGCGATGCCGGTGCGTGGGCGGTGCCCCATGGCGGGGATACGGAGGCGCAGTGGCTGCGCCGGGCGCTGGGAGACCGGGCCGATGCCGTCATGGAACGGGGCGCGCGGCAAATCCGGGAAATTTTTCGGCCGGAACAGGTATGAGCCCGGAAAAAATTCATACAATCGTCATAGCTGACGGCGCAATCTGTGCTATACTGGAAGCGGAAAATAGGGCTTGCCAGCCGGAAAAACATCTGGTATAATGGTACAAATTGTTGAAGAGGAGGGCTTTTCGCCATGAAATGTCCTTTTTGCGGCGCGCAGGACAGCAAGGTGGTAGATTCCCGCCGGTCGGAAGACGGGCAGAGCATTCGCCGCCGCCGGGAATGTCTGGGCTGTCAGCGCCGGTTTACCACCTATGAGATCGTGGAGAGCCTGCCGATCATCGTGGTCAAGCGGGACGGAACCCGCCAGAATTTCGACCGGAACAAGATTCTCAATTCCATGATTCGTGCCTTTGACAAGCGTCGGGTGGATATTTCCGATCTGGATCGGATCACCACAGAGATCGAGCAGTCCATTCAGAATACACTGGAGCGGGAGATCACCACAGACCGTCTCGGGGAGATGGTCATGGAACGGATCAAGCCGCTGGACGAGGTGGCCTATATCCGCTTCGCCTCGGTCTATCGCCGGTTTCAGGATGTGGGCGGCTTCGTTCGGGAGGTCAGCCGCTTTCTGGAGGAGCAGTAAGAGGGAAAAACTATGCCGTTTGATTTCGATTTGGAAAATATTAAGGACTCACTGGACAGTATCAAGCTGGAAAATCTCCTGCCGGATCTGCACAATTTCGAGTCTTCCGTGCTGTCGCTGGCCCGGCTGGCGCTGATTTTGGGGCCGCTGGTGCTGCTGGGGCTGGGAATTTACTATTTTTCCGCCGCCCCGAAGGAGGCCAACCATACCGCGGGCTACCGCTGCTGGTTTGGCATGGGCAGTGTACAGGCCTGGCGCTTTACCCAGCGTCTGGCCGGCTCCGTGTGGACGGTGCTGGGGCTGATTTTGACCATCGTGGCCGCGGTGCAGGCCGGTTCTCTGGCAGAGCTGGAGTTGATGGATGCCCTGTTTGCCACGGGAAGGCACATTTTCCGGCAGGCTGTGGCGGTGCTGCTCAGCGCGATTGCCATCAATGTGGTCGTTTTTGCCCGCTATGATCGCAAGGGCGCGCGCCGGGCCTCCTGGCAGGAGCTTCTCGGCCGTGACCGCTGAACCAATCAAAAAAGAAGCAGCTGTGCCGGATTTTCCCGGCACGGCTGTTTTTATGCTGCCCTTACGGCAGGTTGAGGCGGCGTTTCATGGTGCCGGTGGTGAAGAACCAGGCCCCAGCGGTGACGGCGGCCGTGACCAGCAGCTGCACCAGCGCGGTGACGGTCATGGCGGTGCGCAGGGAGTCGTCCGTATACCGGGCGATGGGCAGCAGCGGCAGCATGGTCATGGTGCTGGTGATCAGGTTCACCACAAAATTGACCCCGTAATAAATGCCGAAGGCGGCCAGAATTTTGTGCTTTTTGGCCACGGCGGCACCGGCTGTGATGCAGGCCATGGGCACCAGCACCGCGTACAGCGGCATGAGTACCGTCTGCAGCAGCGTCAGCACAGGGTAGGCGCTGCCGATCGTCTCGGAAAAATCTCCCAGCTGCTCGCCCAGAACGGGCAGAATTTCCCGCAGCGTGTACAGTACCTCTTCCCGAAGCGCTTCGTCCCCGAAAACACCCAAAACCACCGCGATTGCCACCGAGGCCACAACCACTACGGCGGCGATCAGCATCCACAGCAGCATGTTCACCACGCTGGCCCCCACGATCTGGGCCGGGCGCACCGGCAGGGTGAAGGTCAGGTAGCCCTCATCGGTGAATTTGTTGCGGTAGAAGCGGTACAGCAGCAGAACCACCACTGCCGTAAAATACAGCGCCAGCGCAATGGCGGAAAAGATAAGGATCAGGCGAAGGGCCGTGCCCAGCAGCCACTGGGGCACCTCCGAGAGGGACAGCTGCTGCCCGGCATCGCTGAGCAGAAACCGCAAAATCACACAGTCCATCACGCTCAGCCCCAGCATGGCCGCGGAGAGGATCCCCAGTGTGCCGGCGGTGGCCTTCCATTCATATTTTAATAAGCGGGAAAACATTGAAACACCTCCCTGAAAAGTTCATCCAGACTCTTTCCACAGGCGGCCCGGGTGGCATCGGCCTCCCCGGAGCGAACCACCTGCCCGTTGCACAGGAACACGAACCCGTCCAGCACCGGCTCCACATCGGAGATCAGGTGGGTGGACAGCAGCACCGTGGACTGCGGGTCGTAGTTCGTGACGATGGTGCGCAGGATATACTCCCGCGCCGCCGGATCCACGCCGCCGATGGGCTCATCGAGCAGATACAGCCGGGCCCGGCGGGACATCACCAGCACCAGCTGCACCTTCTCCCGGGTGCCCTTGGACAGGGATCCAAAGCGGGCTCTGACGGGAATGCCCAGATCGCTGAGCATGGCCTGCGCCCGGGGTGCGTCGAAATCCGCGTAAAAATCGGAGAAAAACCGCAGCTGCTCGTCAATGGTCTGGCCGTTTTGCAGGTATGTCCGATCCGGCAGGTAGGATACGATGGCCTTGGTCTGGGGGCCGATGTCCATCCCATCGATCCGGATGGAGCCCCGGGTGGGGGTCAGCAGCCCGGCCGCCAGCTTCAGCAGGGTGGTTTTTCCGCTGCCGTTGGGGCCCAGCAGGCCGATGATCCGCCCTTCCGGCAGCTGCAAATTCAGATCCCGCAGCGCCGGGGCCGCGCCGTAGCTTTTGCACAGGTTTTGCGTGGTCAAAACGTAGTTCATGTGGTTTCCTCCTTTACTAAGGCGGCGGCCTGCTCCAGGGTCAGACCGTAGCCCTCCAGCATTTGGGCGCAGCGGCGGGCAACGCTGAGATGAACCGTCCGGCGGGCCTGCTCCAGCACGGCCGGATCCGATGTGACGAACCGGCCAATTGTACCGCAGCTGACCAGCAGCCCCTCCCGCTCCAGCTCCATCATGGCCCGCTGCATGGTGTTGGGGTTGACCCGGGCCTGCACCGCCAGCTCCCGCACGGCAGGAATCCGGTCACCGGGCCGGTATTCGCCCCGCAGAATGTCGCCGCGGATGCAGTCCATGATCTGCTGATACACCGGCGCGTCGCCGGTAAATTTCCAGGACATGGCGCTTCCTCCTTCTATTAGCGTATTACAACAATAATACAGGAAAACGCATTTGTCAACTGCTATTTTTGGGGAAATTTCGGCGCCAATTCGGTTATGTCAACCGTTTTGCAACTATTTTGCGCAAAATATGGGGAAAGCACCGAAAATCAGCGGAAAAGGTTGCATTTTCTACCCGATTGCGCTATAATGAGAAAAATTCTGGAGAACCCGCCTTTCGCAGGGATATCAGGAAAAGGAACCTAAATTATGATCAAACCATGGCATATTGTTGTTTTCGCCGTCGCCGTGCTGGCGGCGCTGGGGCTGACCATCGCCCTGACCCATCCGGCCGGGGAGCCGCAGCCCAGCGAGCCGTCATCGACCACCACCCAGCCCACCCTGACCCGGCCCACACCGCCGGACGATTCGCCCACACAGCTGCGGCTGTACCAGTGCGACCCGGAGCTGGCGCAGGTCTGGCAGGAGATCGCGGCGGTCTATACCGCCCGCACCGGCGTTGTCGTCACCGTGATCACCCCGGAATCGGGGGCGGACTGCCGGGAAACCCTGACCGGGCTGCTGGCCGGGGACGAGGCCCCCACCATTTTCTGCCTGCATGGCAGTTCTGCCGGTGATCTGGCAGAGAGCTGTCTGGATCTGACGGGCAGCGCCGTGGCCGGAGAGCTGATTCAGGACATGTTCGCCCTGAAAGACGGCGATGCCACGCTGGGTGTGGCCGGCAGCGTGGAGAGCTACGGCATCATCTATAACAGCCGCCTGCTGGCCCGGGCGGGCTTCACGGCAACGGATATTTTCAGCTTCGAGTCCCTGCGCGATGTGGTGGAAAACATCACCGCCAACAGCAAGGCCCTTGGCTTCTCCGCCTTCGCCACGCCGGATCTGACCAGCACGGAGCGGGGCAGCCAGCTGTATCTGCTGTCCGGGCTGGCGCAGCAGGAAAATGCGCTGCTGCGTGCCCTCTGGGAGCTGTACTGCGCCAACTGTGCCACCTCTGCCGCCAACATCGGCAAAGCTTCCGCCGAGACCGGCGTACAGGATTTTCAGGATGGCCGGGCCGTGTTCTATCTGGGTGGCACATGGGATTATGTAAACCTGAACCAAATCGAGGATTACAATCTGGGCTTCCTGCCCATTTTCAGCCGGGATGAAGAAAACACCGGCCTGCGCCACACCAGTGTCAGCTACTGGTGCATCAATGTCCGGGCGGAGGCGGAGCAGACCGCCGCGGCGCTGGATTTCCTGCACTGGCTGGTGACGGCGCAGGAGGATGATCCCGCCCCGGCCGATGCCTTGCAGCTGCTGCTGCCCTACCGGCAGACCAGCTATGCGGGCAATCCCCTGCAACAGCAGGTGCTGGCCTCCATCATGGAGCAGCTGCAGGCCGTCCACTGGACGCAGGTGGAGGATGTGCCGGAGGCCACCATGCTGGAGCTGGGCGCGGCGCTGGGCGTTTACGCCGCCGCCCCCACCGATGAAAACTGGGCCGCCGTCACCGCCGCCATCGCCAGACAACTCCGCACACAGCAGTAAAAAAGAAGTATCAGTGCGAACCAGTGCGCACACTGGTGTGGCAATCCCCCCGTTCTTCCGGGCTGCC
>CAYSJX010000082.1:0-6421 GCA_964431445.1 uncultured Oscillospiraceae bacterium
GATGTGGACACGGTGATGAACATCACCAATCATGTCACCCGGCTGACCGGTGCGTCCTATGGCCAGAGCTATAAGACGGACGTGAGCCTGCGGGTCATTACGGATCACATCCGCGCTTCCACTTTCATGATCGCCGATGGTGTGCTGCCCTCCAACGAGGGCCGTGGCTATGTGCTGCGCCGTCTGCTGCGCCGTGCTGCCCGTCATGGAAAGCTTCTGGGCGTGGATCATCCCTTCCTGTATGAAGTGGTGGAGACGGTGGTTCGGGAAAATGAGAGCCACTATGGCTACCTGCGGGAGCGGGCGGATTATATCACCCGCATCGTGCGCATTGAGGAAGAGAATTTCGCCCGTACCATCGATACCGGTCTTGCCATTTTCCACGATAAGATGGCGGCCCACCGCGTGGCCGGGGCTTCCGTGTTCTCCGGCGATGATGCCTTCCTGCTCAGCGATACCTATGGTTTCCCCATCGACCTGACGGAGGAAATGGTGGAGGACGAGGGCATGACCATCGACATGGCCCGTTTCACGGCCTGCCGGGAGGAGCAGCGTGTCCGTGCCCGGGAGGCCCGCAAGGCGCTGGGCGATCTGGCCTGGGCCGGCATTGATCTGGGGCTGGATAATACCCCCACCACCTTTGTCGGCTACAGCGAAATGAACTGCAAGGCGAAGGTTCTGGCCGTCTGTGTCGGGGACGAGGTTTCCGGCACCATCGCCGGTGGCGAAAACGGCATCATCGTGCTGGATAAAACCCCCTTCTACGCCGAAATGGGCGGTCAGGTTGCGGATCACGGTGTGATTTTGCTGGGCAACAGCCGCTTCCAGGTGCGGGATGTTCAGAAGGACAAGGGCGGCAAGTATCTGCACCACGGCAGCATGATCTCCGGCTCCATCAAGGTCGATGATCTGGTGCTGGCCTCCGTGGATGTGGAGCGGCGCAAGGCCATCATGCGTGCCCACTCCGCCACCCACCTGCTGCAAAAGGCGTTGGCCTCCGTGCTGGGCGATCATGTGCATCAGGCCGGTTCTCTGGTGGAGCCGGATCACCTGCGCTTTGACTTTACCCACTATGCCGCCATGACCGCCGAGGAATTGGCCCGGGTGGATGAGATCGTGCAGAACGCGGTGCTGGAGGGCTACCCCATCGTGACCCGGGAAATGGGCATCGAGGAAGCCAAGAAGCTGGGCGCGACTGCTCTGTTCTCCGAAAAGTACGGCGATACCGTCCGTGTGGTCAACATGGGCGGCTGGTCGATCGAGCTGTGCGGCGGTACCCATCTGGACAATACCGCCAAGGTCGGCCCCTTCCGCATCGAAAGCGAGTCCTCCGTGGCCTCCGGTGTGCGGCGAATTGAGGCCATCACCGGCAAAAAATCTCTGGATGAAATGAGCTGCACCCGCAAGCGGATGTATGATGCCTGCGCGGTACTCAAGACGAAGCCTGCCGAGCTGGCCACGAAGCTGGAAGGTCAGGTGGAGGAGATCCGTACCCTGAAAAAGGCCATCGAGGCTTACCGTGCCCGTGAAACTGCGGGCGAGGTGGAGCGTTTCCTGTTCAGCGCCCATGAGGTGGGTGGACTGAAGGTGCTCACCGCTACCGTGCCCAATGCGGACGCGGCCAAGCTGCGCCAGATGGCGGATAATCTGCGTGACCGTTCCGACCGGATCGTGGCGGTGCTGGCCACGGTCAGCGGCGATAAGATCACCTTCCTTGCGGCCTGCGGCAAGGAGGCGGTCAGCAGCGGTGTGCGGGCCGGTGATCTGGTGAAGCTGGTGTGCGGCGTCTGCGGCGGCAGCGGCGGCGGCAAGCCGGACTGCGCCATGGGCGGCGGCAAGGATCGGCTGAAGCTGGATGACGCGCTGGCACAGGTGGACGATTACGTTGCTTCCAGACTGAAATAATGAATTGGGCGCTGCCGCTTCCGGCGGCGCCCATTTTCCTGATTTTTTGGAGGGCTTTGGATATGCGGGTGCTGATGTGGCTGACCATTGGTGCCGTGGCGGCAGCGGCCAGCGCGGCCTATCTCGTTTCTGCGCAGATGCTGCCGGTTCTGGCCTTTGGGCTGCTGGCGGCTGGACTTGTGCTGCTGCTTGCGGCCATGGTTTGCAGGCCCTGCGCCGTGGCCGGCACGGCGTTTCTCGGTGCGGCGGCAATGCTGTTGCTGATTCTGGTATTTCGCACGGCGTACCTGGAACCGATTTCCCGGCACCATGAAAAGACCCAAAGCCTGACCATCACCCTGACACGCTACAGTGCCGCCAGCGAATACGGCACATCGGTGGAGGGCTACACCCGGCTGGATGGCAAGCTCTACCGGGTTCTGGCCTACTGCGATGCCCTGCCGCAGCTCAAGCCCGGCGACAGCGTGACAGGCACGTTCCTGCTTCGCGGCACCGTGGACGATCCGGATCGGCGTTATCAGGCGGGGAACGGCATATTTCTGCTGGCATCCGGACGGGGGCCAACCTATTACCGCATGACACCCCGGCTTCCGTGGTACGGCTATCCCGCTTTCTGGGCGGCCTCCATCGGAGAACTGCTTGGCCGCATGTTTCCGGCGGACACCCTGGGGTTTGCCCGGGCACTGCTGCTGGGTGACACGGCGCTGATCGATTATGAAACGGATACCGCTTTCAAGCTCAGCGGAATCCGCCATGTCATTGCGGTTTCCGGTCTGCATGTTTCCATCCTGTTCAGCCTCGTCTATGCCCTGACAGGGCGCAGGCGGGTGCTCAGTGCCCTGCTCGGATTGCCGGTGCTTGTGATTTTCGCCGCGATTGCCGGGTTCACACCCTCCATCACCCGCGCGTGCATTATGCATGGCCTGATGGTGCTTGCGACGCTTTTCGAGCGGGAGTACGACCCGCCGACGGCGCTTTCCTTTGCGCTGCTTCTGATGCTGCTGGTCAATCCCTACTGTGTGATGTCCGTCAGTTTGCAGCTGTCCGCCGGGTGCCTGTGTGGGATATTCCTCTTTTCCGGCAGAATTTATTCGTGGCTTATGGACAGCCGCCGGCTTGGAAAGCTTCCGCTGGGAAAAAGAAAGGTGGCGGGCTGGCTGAGCAGCTCCGTCTCCGTTACACTGGGGGCCACGCTCACCACCACACCCTTGAGCGCCCTCTATTTTGGCACCGTCAGTCTGGTCAGCCCGCTGACCAATCTTCTCACCCTCTGGATTGTGACCTTCATTTTCTATGGCATCATGGCCTGCTGCCTGCTGGGATGGCTGTGGTTGCCGCTGGGCCGGGTGGGCGCAATGGTGGTGTCGCTGGCGATCCGCTATGTGCTGGCTGTTTCAAAGTTCCTGTCCCGGGTGCCACTTTCAGCGGTGTACACGGTCAGCGGCTATATTGTGGTATTTCTGGTGTTTGCCTATGCTCTGCTGGCTGTGTTTCTTGCCATGCGCCGGAAACAGCCGGTGCTGCTTTGCTGCCTGCTGGTGCTGTCACTGCTGCTGGCGGTGGGAGCCTCATGGGTCGAGCCAATGCTGGATAATGTGCGCATGACCGTGCTGGATGTGGGGCAGGGTCAGTCCATTTTGCTGCAAAGCGAGGGAAGAGCCTTTCTGGTGGACTGCGGCGGCGACAGCGATACAAAAAGCGCCGACCGCGCGGCGGAAATGCTGCTGTCCATGGGCATTTCCCGGCTGGACGGCATCATTCTGACCCATTATGACCGGGATCATGCCGGCGGTGTTGCCTATCTTCTGACCCGTGTGGAAACACAGACCCTGTTTCTGCCGGACTGCGCGGACTCGGAAGGCTACGCCGCCGCCCTTCTGGCCCGGCCGGAGGCTGTGGTGATAACGGATGATACCGTTCTGCGCTGCGGCGATGCGGAGCTGACGCTGGTTGCCTCGGAATTTGGAATAACCGACAATCAGAGCGGCCTTTGCGTCTTGTTTCAGCGGGAAAACTGTGCTATACTCATAACAGGCGACCGGGATACCCTCGGTGAACAGGAGCTTATGAGCCGTATTGCGTTGCCCCGGCTGGATGTGCTGATCGTAGGGCACCACGGCTCCCGGTATTCCACCGGTGAGCAGCTGCTGCAAACCGGACAGCCGACGCTGGCCATCATATCCGTTGGGGATAACCGCTACGGCCATCCGACACAGGAGGTGCTGGACAGGCTGGCCGACATCGGCTGCGAGGTGCTGCGAACGGATCAGCTGGGAACCATTGTATACAGGAGATGAGACATCATGGCAAAATTCGACAGGGACGATCAGCCCCTGCAAAACCTGAAAGCGGCCATCCGGCAGGGGGAGCCTGCACGGCTTTATATCTTTCATGGCGAGGAAGCGTTCCTTCTGCACCATTATTTTGACCGCCTGCGGGAAGCCGTGGTGGAGGAACTGACGCAGGAATTTAATTACCACGATTTCCATTCGGAGAATTTCTCCATGCGGGATTTTGCCGAAGCGGTGGAGGGCCTGCCCCTGATGGCGCAGCGCACCATGATTCGGGTGGACGATGTGGATATCTTCCGCCTGCCGGAGGAGGAGCGGACAAAGCTTGCCCAGGTGCTGGCGGATATTCCCAATTACTGTACCGTGGTGCTGACCTTTGAAACCGTACCGTGGAAGCCGGATAAGCGGCAGAAAAAGCTGTGGGAGAGTCTGTCCGGGGGAGAAATCGTGGAATTTGCCCGGCAGAGCCAGCGGGATCTGGTCAGCTGGATCACCCGCCACTTCCGGGCGAAGGGGAAAACCATCTCCCCGGAGCTGTGCGGCTATCTTGTGGAGATCACGGACGGCACCATGACTTCCATCAGTGGGGAAATTGAGAAAATCGCCGCTTACAGCGGCACCGATACCATAGTCCGGGCGGATATTGACGCGGTCACAGAACCGGTGCCGGATGCGGTTGTGTACCGCATGACGGATTTTCTGGCGGCAGGGGACTATGCGCAGGCGCTTCTGCTTTTACAGCAGCTGCTGCGGATGCAGGAGGAGCCGCTGGGCATTCTGGGCTATATCGGCTCCCAGTTCCGCCGCATCAGCACGGCCCGGGTACTGCTCGATCACGGCCGTGGGTCACAGGAACTGATGAAGCTGTGCGGCTGTCCGGATTTTGTGGCTCGCAAGACCATGGATATGGCCCGCAGGCTCCGGCCGGAGTTCTGCGCCGCCGCGGCGGAGCTGGTTATGGAAACGGATATGAAAATCAAAACCTCAGCGGACGATCCCCAGCGCCTGCTGGAATTGATGCTGTTGCTTCTGGCACAGGAGGCCCGCCGTGTATAAAATCCGGGAGGCCATTGTGGTGGAGGGGCGCTACGATAAGAACACCCTCAGTCAAATCGTCGATGCCCCGATTTTTGAAACAGAGGGCTTTGGCATTTTCAAAAACAGGCAGAAAATGGATTTGCTGCGGCGTCTGGCCCAAAAGCGGGGACTGATCGTCTTCACCGATTCCGACGGGGCGGGCTTCGTCATCCGCAACCATATCAAAAGTGCCATCCCCGGCAAATACCTGAAGCACGCCTACATCCCGGATATTTACGGCAAGGAAAAGCGAAAGGCCACCCCCGGAAAAGAGGGCAAGCTGGGGGTAGAGGGCATGAAGCCCGAAATCATTCTGGATGCCCTGAAAAAAGCCGGAGCGACCATCGAAGGAGAGTCAGCTGTCCCCGAAAATGCCATTACGAAGCAGGATTTCGTGGAGCTGGGGCTCTCCGGTGGCGCAGATGCAGCCGAGAAGCGGCGCAGACTGCTCAAAAAGCTTCATTTGCCCGAGCACATGAGCGCCAATGCCATGGTGCAGGCGCTGGGTGTACTTTTGACACGGCAGGAACTGGAAGCACTGGTTTGCCAACAGGAGAAACAAAATGGTTGATATACAGGTAACGAATTTAACAAAATTCTTCGTCATCGGAGAAAATCTGCTGCAAGGGCTGTCCTTTGAGATTCAGGAGGGGGAACGTGTGGCGATCCTCGGCCGCAACGGCTGCGGCAAAACCACCCTGTTCAAAATCCTCACAGGAGAAATGGACTATGACGAGGGCGAGGTTTTCGTAAACCCCAACAAGCGCATCGGTCTGATCTCCCAAATTCCCCGTTTTCCCGATGGCTACACCGTGGAGGATGTGCTGCGCTCCGCATTCTCTCAGATCATGGCGGTCAAGGAAAAAATGGAGCAGCTGGAGCGGGATATGGCCGCCGGGGCCACGCAGGAGCAGCTGCGCCAGTATGACGATCTGACCAACCGCTTCCAGTCCGGTGGCGGCTATGAAATGGATGTGGAGGTAGATAAGATCTGCAACGGCCTCGGCATTTCCCCGGAGCAGCGGGGGCAGGATTTTGCCAGCCTCTCCGGCGGGGAGAAGACCCGGATGAACCTGGCTCGGCTGCTGCTGGAAAAGACGGATATCCTGCTGCTGGACGAGCCGACCAACCATCTCGACCTGAACAGC
>CAYSJX010000083.1:0-6397 GCA_964431445.1 uncultured Oscillospiraceae bacterium
AGCCCATTTCTTTGAGCTTCCGGCAGAAAGCCTCCATATCACCGTAGCGGTTTTTGCCCATGAGATCATGGATGGCAAAGGTGCCGCCTTTTTTCAGAACCCGGAAGGTTTCCAGCAGAAGTTGCTGTTTATCCACGCCTGAGATGTTGTGGTAGACGTAGTTGCTGGTGACGGCATCGAAGGTCTCGTCGGCAAAGGGCAGTTTGGTAGCGTCGGCTTTTTGAAACTCCGTGTTGCTGACCCCTTCCGCTTTGGCATTGCTCTGGCAGAGGGGCAGGCTGAACTCCGCATAATCCTTGCCCCAGCGGTCAACGCCCACCATGCGTCCCTGTGGATTGCCCTTGGCACAGGCGATGGTCAAAGCACCGCTGCCGCAGCCCACATCCAAACCGATACCGCCATCGGGCAGGGTGATATATTCCGCAGTTCCCTCAATGATTTTCCGGGAAAGCTGCCGCTTTCCATCATAGGAAAAGGCACGATAAGCCGTGATGCTCCATTGCAGTGTTTTTCCGCAACCCAAGGTGGCAACAGCAAATAAAATACCGAGGATGATCCGCCGGCTTTCGTTGACCCAAAGTCCGCAAACGCCAAAGAGGATCAGTGCCGCAAGTGACAGCAGCGTTGCCGCCGCCATGCCGATGATCAAAATTTTCGGTACCCAGTTCTTATAATTCGGTTTCATAATGCTTCTCCTTTTTACATTCCACATAAGTCAGAGGAAAACTTGCCTTTAACACTTCGCTTTTTTGCACCACCCAGCTCTGTTTCCGCAGGAAATCCAGATAGCCCTCACTTGACCATTTGCTGTACCGGCGAAAGCCAACCACCTTCATCAGAAACGCTTTGACGTTACCGAAAAAGTCGTTACCGGCATGGGTAAAGGTGGGGGCGATCAGCACACCATCGTCCTTCAGCACACGCCGTATCTCCTCTAACGCTTTCTCCGGCTTCGGCACGATGTGCAGTGCGTTGGACACGATGACCACATCGAAGGAGCGGTCGGCGTAGGGCAGATGGAACATATCCTACACCGAAAAGTGGAGCTTGGGGGACTGCACGCCACATTTTGCCTGTTCGAGCATCTCGGCGGATGCGTCCGTGGCTTCAATATGGTCGGCAGAGCCGATGACGTGCTTCGCTATCAGTCCTGTTCCTGTGGCAAGCTCCAGTACCTGCTTGTTCTTCACCACGGGGGAGATAAGCGCGTACATCTGCTCGTATGCCTTGGCATCCTTTCGCATAAAGCGGTCGTAGAGCTTCGCCGTGCGATCCCAAAAGGTCTTCTTCATGATAATACCTCCTTTCTTATGAGTTAGCCTCACCTAACTGATGAGCTTTTGAAAGACCGCCATACGGCAGTCTTTCGTTTTATTATCTTACTCGACTTCCTCGAAGAACGCTTCTATCGTGTGGTCGCCGACTATGCTCTTGAACGTATAGCTCTCGACCGCGCCGACGCTCTTTCCGTCAACAAGTACGTCGGAGATGACGTAGCCGTCGTTCGGAGTTATCGTGAAGGTCTTTCTCATACCGTAGAGGAAGCGGTTGACGCCCGAGCTCGAGATGCTTCCGTCCTCGTTCGCGGTCGCACGGATGGTATAGCGCGGAGGAGTGATAAAGGGAACGAAGTCTTCCCTCTTATCCTCTGTAGGCTCATCCTCGACAGGTGCTTCAACGATGCTCCAGCTTACGGTGAACGTACCCTTGTATCTGCCGATACCGTTGAGCGTTATCGTATAGCTTCCGACGTCGGTCGCGGAGGTTATGCTGTCTGCGACGACTTCGTAATCCGTACCCTCAACGAGCGATGTGCCGTCTATCGAGAGAGTATATTTCGGGGACTGTGCTTCACCTGTATAGGTAAGGGGCGAAACGATCATAGCTCCCGAGATATCGCCACGTTCGCGGAAGATGACGGTCTTTCCATCGTTATAGCTGAGCTCTACTATGCTTTCGCTCTTTACGATATTTCTATCACCTTCAAAATAGATACCTGTCGTCTTACCTGTAAATTCGGCATAGCCCGATCCGATATTGAGTGTACATCCGGAGGATATATATGCGCCGTAGCTTTCTTCAGCTTCTCCGCCGTTCGCGGTAACGTTCGCACCGCCTGTTACGGTAATATCGTCTTCCGCATATATGCCGCAAGCATATTGTTCAGCCTCGCCACCGCTGTAGCCGACATTCAGGCTTCCCTCTCCCGTGATCTTAAGCTCACCAATCACGTGGACAGCTCCGCTCGGTGCTGTTCCCTTACCTGCGACAGCCGTAACGGTGCTTGTACCGATCAGCTCTATCGTAAGGTCATGCTCTGCGTATATCGCCGAGAGACCGTCATGAGCGATAGTCGCATTATTTAACGTGAGCGTTTTTGTCGTAGGATCGTAGGATACCGTACCGTCACCGAGAATATCGGCAGCGTTTGTATCGGTCACCGCAGTGCCGCATATCTTAATGCCGTAGTCCTCCGCACTGACGAAGACGAGCGACAGACAAAGCACCATACATATGCCGAGTATGATACCGAACAGTCGTTTTTTCATGCTTTAATATTCCTTTCATTATTCTCCCTTTGGGTCACTCTGTAGGATCGTGAGGATATATCTACACCTATGTAAATTATATACCGAACGGTCGGTATTTGCAATAGGTATGTGAAATTTTTTACATATCAGCTCGAGGGTGTCACAGGTCACGACTCAACAGAAGCTCGGCGATATGGATGGTCTTTATACCGCGATAATTCCCCCCTGCGTAATCATCGTTCAGCAGGACATACTTCGGATAGTTGTCGTCTATCTCGAGAAGTCTGCTGTACTCACGCAAACGGGTCTCCTCGCTCGATATCTCCTGCGCCACCTGAATATAGATACGCTCGTCACGTCTCGTTGCAACAAAGTCTATCTCGTAGCCGTCGAACCTTCCGACAAAAACATCGTAGCCGCGCCGCAGAAGCTCCGAGCGCAGCATATTCATGATGGTGGATTTTCCCGAGCGGCGCACGCCCGTCAATATTTTCACAAACGGCGTATCTATATACGTACCGATCCTTTCAACGTAATCGGGTCTGTATATCATTTACTCACCTCCTGCGCGGCACTGCCATATATCATCTCACGAAGCTTGTGAGGAGCTTTTCGTTTTCGGGGTGCGGCAGACCGTTTTTTTCGCCGAGCGCGATACATTTGATGAGCCACGCCATATTTTTGCCGAGGTTATACATCGTCATAAGTCCCTCCGCATCCTCCGCGACCTCGTTCGGCTGCGCGCCGTACACGTGATTCCAGTAGGTGGAGGCAACTATCGGCATGGAGCTTATGGTAAAGTACTTGTTGATAACGTCAAAGGACGCGGTCGTTCCGGCACGTCTCGCGGAAAGCACGGCTGCCGCAGGCTTGAAGCGAAACGCCGAGCCGCCGGAGTAGAACGCTCTGTCCATAAAGCTGAGCAATCGTCCGCTCGGATGTGCAAAATACACGGGTGAGCCGAAGACGAAGCCGTCCGCGCTCCGCGCCTTTTCGACGAATTCGTTGACCGCATCGTCAAAGACACAGCGTCCGCTCTTTCGACAGCTTCGGCAGGCTATGCAGTCGGGCAGACCCTCGTTTCCTATAAAGAATACCTCGGTCTCGATCCCCTCCTCGTTAAGTGCGCGTTCCACCTCACGTAATGCTACGTTCGTACATCCGTTACTGCGTGAGCTTCCGTTTACGAGCAATACCTTCATGTGTTTCCTCCTATATTCCTATATGATGTTATCTATCATTCGCAAAAGCGTCTCGACTCCATAGCCGCGCCGTGACACAGTGTATTTCCGGCAAGTATCGAGCAGGGCTTATCGAGAGTGATCGGTGAGCCGTCGAAGCGTGTGATCCTGCCCCCTGCCTCCTCGATGATGAGTGAGCCTGCCGCGTAGTCCCACGGTGAGAGTCGGTATTCGAAGAATATATCGACCGCACCCTCCGCTATCGCGCACAGGTCAAGTGCCGCCGAGCCTGAGCGGCGAAGGTCTCTGGTGTGCATGAACAGCCACTTTGCACGCTCGAACGTCACGTCTCCAAGCTCCTCTCTGTAATACGGTGACGTACCGAAGCAGGAGAGCGCGTTACAAAGCGGACGAGACGACACGTGTATCCGGCGGGACGGAGCGTCCTCCGCTTCAACGAACGCACCGCACCCACGCTCCGCACGGTAGAGCAGCTTGAGGTATGGGTCGTACACCGCGCCGTAGACGATACGTCCTTTTTCGGAAACGCCGACCGATATCGCGCTCTTGTGATAATTGTGTATGAAATTTGTAGTACCGTCTATCGGGTCGATCACAAAGCAGAGACTATCCGCAAGTGAGGCGGTACGATCCTCCTCGGACTCCTCTCCGATAAAGACCGCCTCGGGAAAGCACTTCCCCAGCTCACGAAACAGGTAGGTCTGCACCGCGACATCGTAGGCGGTAACGAAATTTGCGTCTCCGGCTTTACTGTCGATACAGCCGTCAACGTCATGCGCGCTGAGGATGAGTCCTGCCGCCTCGCGCATCAGCTTCGGTATAGCTTCAAACATTACTTTACCTCTTAATAAAGATCTTTATCCCACCGCGATCTGTCACGGCAGAGTTCGAAAGTGAGATGACACGTCCGTACCTGCGAAGTGTGTCGGCGCACGGAAGTGTGTCGGCGTTTCCGAATATGTATATGTCACCGTCAAAGAAGCCGCAAGCCCCTCCGAGAAAGCCGCAGTCGTACCCCGGCAGTGCCACACCTCCGTCCTTTGCAAGCACGCACGGTATATCGTGCCGCGTGAGGGTCTCCGCGATACCGCGGTCGAACGTCAGCAAAGCCTCGTTCGTCACTAGGCACGAGCAGCCTGCGTACCCCTGCTTCACGGAAACGATACGGTAGCCGCGCTCTCGTGCCGCCGAAAGAAGCTCCGGACAGGTCGAGGCGGTACGGCAGATGACGCTATCACGCCAGACCGCAACGTTGAACGAAACGTCATACGGATATCTCGCACGTCTATCTACCTCTGTGGGACACACGGTAAGTCCTCCCATATCCGCGATAGACTCGATAAGCTCCGTGTTCGCCATATAGTATGAGCGCGGCAGGAACAGCAGACCGTCAAGCTCGGAGAGGAGCATATCGGGGTGAGTAGCGACAGGCGCGGCGATGCTTTGGTCGGGCGGCAGAGCGAACACCTCCGAGAACGTCTCACGTAGCCGCTCCGTCACCTCACGCCCGACCTCACTCGATACGACACAGAACGCACTCATTGCGGCTTCAACGCGCCGTCAGTCTCGATGATGTCCGCGCCGTATTCTACAGCGGCGGCGTATTCCTCCTCACTGTGGAGTATCCATATGCCGACCTCGAAGCCCTGTGCGTGAAGCTCGTCAACGTATTCCGCGGAGGCGCGGCGTATGCTCTCCGACACCCACGAGGTAGCACCCGAACGCATGGGTATCCAAACGGTCGTGCGATGTCCCTCGGCGGCGCGCTTCAGTGCCTCGACACGCTCGCTGTTGATAACTCCGTCATAGTGTACCTCAGCCTTCGGAAAACGTGCGGCGATATCTGCGACAGAGTCCGTGCTCGCGCAGGTGAAGCCGATCAGCTCACCCATGTCCGCTTCCTCGATGAGACGGTACAGCAGCTCGTGCTGCTCCCTTGTAAAGCGTTCGTAGCAGTTGTCTATCTTCAAGGGTATACCTGCCCCCTTCGCAAACGTCAGTACCTCCGCAAAGGTCGGGATAGACGTTCCGCGAAAGGCTTCACCCTTCCATATACCGAAGTCAAGTCCGCGTTCGCGAAGCTCACTAAGAGTCAGCGCGGATATCGCCGCATTTTCGACACGCTCACCGTCACGTGTACGTGCGGTACGTGCGATGTCCCCGTCGTGCAGGACGACACAGCAATCGTCGGCGGTAAATTTAAGGTCGAGCTCGATCATATCGTAGCCCTCGGCGACAGCAAGCTCGAAAGCCGGCATTGTGTTCTCGGGAGCGTTCGTTCCTACTCCGCGATGTGCTTCGAGCCTCATTTTCTTTGCCATAACGGCACCTCCGTGAATAAAATACTCAAGGGTACGGGATAAAATACCCTGAAAAAGTCAAAAACTCCCTACGAACGAGGGAGTTTCGGGTGACATATTAGTTCTGAAAGCTTACGCACGGTTGATCTTACCGGAACGCAGGCAACGGGAGCATACGCTAACGGTGGTGTGAGTACCGTCAACGACAGCCTTTACCTTGCGGATGTTCGGCTTCCAGGTTCTGTTGGTCTTACGGTTGGAATGGGATACGTTGCAACCAAAGGTAACGCCCTTTCCGCAGATGCAGCACTTTGCCATTTTTAATATACCTCCGTCTATGGATTCTTTAGACAAGTCAACGGTG
>CAYSJX010000084.1:0-6376 GCA_964431445.1 uncultured Oscillospiraceae bacterium
TCGCCTGTGCAAAAAATGACCTGTCTTTTTGATAGGGGCTTTTTGCGCTTTTTTTTGCTGTCACTCTACTCTTTTTCATAACAATGACAGCAAGACTTTAGATTGCCACAGCAGCATGACAGCGTGATTCTGGCAGAAAAAACCTCCGGCCTGGCCGGAGGTTATTTTGTCATGCTTATGCCCAGGGGTCTTCGGCTTTGGGGGTGCGGACGCCGGTGAGGAGGTACTGCTCCCACAGGAACCATTTGCCGTCGCTGCCGCGCTGGCGCAGTTTGATGGGGCGGGGGTCATCCGCGCCGCCGCAGGGGATGAACAGCTTCATATAGCCCGCCTCGGCCCCGGAGATGTGGTTGCTCTCGATGGTGATGGTGTAGGGCTGGGAGGGGGTATAGCTGTTATCGGGGTTGGCCCCGGCGAAATAGGTGAAGGGCAGATAGGTCTTGCCCCGCAGCCGGTCATTGAGGAAGGAAATATCCTGTCCGTTCAGGGCACGGGGGCCGCGCAGCCAGTTGAGCATTTCCGTTCCGATGTTGCGGTCAGCGGCGTAGGCGCACAGGGCCAGCACGGTCAATGCCGCGGTCTTGAAGGGGGTGTCCAGACTGGCCTCCGGCAGGGCCTGCAGCTGGGCGAGGCTCTCGGGCAGGGCGGTGAAGGTGAAGGTCTCCCGGCTGCTGCCTGCGTTCTGGGGGGCGGGGGTGGCAGAGGGGGCGGGGGTTTTCAGCTTGTCAAAAATACTCATGTTGTTTCTCCTTCCTGATGATTACCATTGCGTTTTTTCATGATGCAGAAGGTCACGGCTGCGGCGATGAGCAGCAGCAGGAGCAGCCACAGCCACCACAGTTGCAGGATGCCGCTGCCGCCGTTTTCGCTGCCGGTGCCGCCGTGGCCGCCGCTACCGGTGGGAGCGGGGGTTGTGGGCTGGGGCACGGTGCCGGAGGGGGCGGTGTTGGGGCCGGTGGAATCGCCGCCGGAGGGGTCAGTGGTGGGCTGGGAATCCGGGGTCGTGGCTTCCGGGTCTGTGGAGACCGGATCCGTGGACACCGGCTCAGTGGGGTTCGGGTCAGTAGAGACCGGGTCGGTGGGGTTCGGGTCGGTGGAAACCGGCTCGGTGGGCGGCGGTGTGGTGGGCTCGGTGGGTTTCTGAGTGGGCTCCGTCGGCTTCTGGGTCGGTTCCGTGGGTTTCTGGGTGGGCTCGGTGGGCGGTGGGGTGGAGGCCTTTTTCACCGTGACCTTTGCCCATTCCCCGCCGGGGTAGGAGACCACGGCCGTCTTTCCATCCACGGTGCAGGAAATGACGCACTTATAATACCCGGTGCCCACGGTGGCGGTTTCCAGCTGGATTTTCAGGTCTCCATCGCTGGCACCGCAGAGTTCGCCGTTGGGATCCTTGGAAATGTCACTGGAATAGTACCACTGTACGGAGACATTGCTGGCTTTCGTCAGGTCGCAGGAGCTGGTGGCGGTGAGGAACGCCCGATCGTTCTGGGTGACGGTCATATCCGGCTTGTCATAGCCGATGGCCAGATCGAAGGTCTTGGGCTGCACCACGGGGAAGGTGGCCAGCAGATACCAGCCGTCCTCTTTGACGATGCCGTCCAGCGCGCCGGATTTGATATATTGGATCGTGAATTTCTCCGCGCCGGGCACCTTCATCGCCGCCACGGAGTCGGCGTTGAAATAATAATTGCCGCGGGGCTCCAGCTTGACCAGCGCCTGATAGATATTCAGCGCAGAGAAGGATGTCACGGTTTTCCATTTTCCCCGCCTGTCCAGATTCAGCCAGATGGCGGCATTCTCTTCTGCCGTGAACTTATCGTGTTTCATGTTGCGAACGATGAAAAAGTCAACGTTCGCAAGGCCGACTTTGCTGCTGGCCTGCGCGCCGGCCTCCGGGGCGATGAGGTTGACCGTGCCCTTCTTGATGACATACTTTTCGTCGTCCGCGATCTCATAGTAATGGTAGAACTTGCAGCAGAACTTACTATCATCGGACGTGAAGAACGATGCGGAGTTTGTCTCCACGCCGGAATATGCGCTGCCCTTGATATGCGATTGTACGGTTTTATCCCAATGCGCTTTTTCGCTTGAAAAGACAGGGTAACCGTCCATTTCTACAACAATGTTGGTCTGCATCACTACAATCGTAAACTCGATATAGCCCTTATCCCCGGCCATCAGCTTGGTGCGTTCGTTTTCTTTGTTCTCGTCCAGATATTTGATCGATATAACATTGCCCACATTGCTCCATGCATCTGTATCCATGGCAGCAGCATGCTTGCCAGTGAACTCAAAATCATAGATATCTACACTCTTGATTGCATTAAGCATGGATTCATTCTCAATTTTGATCTTCTTTGAATAGACAACATTTTGCAGACTATTATCGGAGCTGATATTAAGGGTCAGGGTGACCGGACTCTTCTGAACATCCAAAAATATTGCCACAGTTCCGAATGTGCATATATTTTCGTAGGATTCTTTGTTGTCCCGGCTGAAATCACAGACTTCGGCATCGTAGCGATCAACCCTTATATAATCGCCATATTGGTCTTTACCGATGATGTCCTGGCGTGGGTATTTCTCCGAGAAGTTTTTGCCACCATTCGTGCTGACGCGCACCTTTGCGTTGTAGTTGCTATTGGATATAAAGACATAGCCTTTTTCATTCTGCTTCAGATAATTGTCAATGTCAAAATCCTTAAGCAGATACTCCATGTCTATACGGTAGGCGCACAAATCGTATGCTTCCGCAACGGAGACAAAATCGTAGTTGTCCTCGGTGCTTTCCTTGAACTTCATAGTTCCGGGTGAAAGCTCATCCGTATAGTTGTAGGTAGCGTCCTCCGCAGAGGCCGAGGTGGCGGGTAGCATACCCACCACCATAATCAGGGCAAGGGCAAAAAGTGTTATCTTTTTGAACATGTTGTTCTTCATGGTTTTTCACCTCTTAAAACTTGCCGCCACCGCCGCCATGGGTCGTGCCGGAGGAGGAGCGGTGGGTGCTGCTGCCGGAGGAGCTGTTCTGCTTCGGCTTCGGGGTTTTTGTGACGGTGTGGTACAGGAAACGCTCCTGACTTCTGTCCAGATGCAGGCTGTTGGCGCGGACATAACCGGCCGCGGCAGTCTGGGCCCGGACGGAGCGGAGCTGCCCCTTCATGCCGCCCACCACGATCTTCGCCACCACAAAGCCCACGATCAGGGCAATGACGATCCACACCGCCGACAGGGGCTCCCGGGGCAGGTTGCCACGGTCATAGGGCTCGCCGGTGTTGGCCTGCTGCACAAACTGCTCGCACAGCTGGGCGAAATGGTCAAAGGCGGCGGCATAGTCCCCATCGGACAGCTGCGGCGTGATCTGATCCCCGATATAATCAATGCCCGCATCGGTAAAGGCGGTGATGGCGCTGCCGCAGGTGGAAATATACCAGTCCCGGTCTTCCATATTGATCAGCAGGAGCAGACCGTCCCGGTTGCTGCCATAGCCATAGCGGCAGGCATCATAGGTATCATCGGCATACTGCCGGACGGATTTGCCATTGAGGGAGCGGACGGTGACGATGGCCACATCCATCTGCAGGCGGCCGCGCAAATCTTCCAGCCGGCCGGCCAGAGCGGTGCGCTGGGCATCGGTCAGCAGATTTGCATCGTCGATCACGCGGGCGAAGGAAGCATCGAACCCCTCCGCCGCGAAGGTGGGCACGGCCAGCGCGAGAAGCAGCACCAGCGCAAGGATGATCGGAATAATTCTCTTTTTCACGCTTATCCCCCCTTACAGAATGCCCAGCAGATTCAGCAGCCACGCACCGGCATACACCGCCGCGCCCACGGCCGCCGTCAGGCCAAGCGTCCATTTTGTGGCCGCGGCGGTATCCACCGGCAGGTTGCCCACAAATTTTCCGCTCTGGCCGTTCATGGCGAAGGTGTAGCGCTGGCCCTTCCATGTGGTGTTGAGAATCCACACGGGCAGCAGGGCATATCTGGCCTTGCCGCTGTGCAGGCGAATGTTGCTGTTTTCCGGGATGACGGTGGCGAAGCCCTGCACCGTGGCGGCGAAGGCATCCTCCGTGGATTTTTTCACCCGGGCGTTGGCCCGCTCCACACTCTGCTGTTCGTCCACATCGTATTTATCCGCCAGATAACCGGCCAGATACGCCGTCTGGAAGCTGACGGCCTGGGACATGTCGAAGGGTTCCAGCGATTCCATCAGATCATCCGCCATTTTGGTGGAGCCGTCCACGGGCACCGCGTCAAAGCCGATGCCGCCGCCCCGCTGGACGGAATAATACTGGGTCTCGGTATAATTGTAATTGCTGTCGCTCCAGCTGCGGATGCGGGTGCAGCGGTAGCGCACATCGGCCTCCACATCCGCGTCAAAAAGCCAGAAGGGCACATACACGCCCTTGATCTCATCGATATGGTTCTGATCCTTGAACACCTTCGGCAGCAGGCGCTTGCCGGTCAGGTGGGCGGAAAGCTTCTTTTTGGCCGCCTGCTTATCCAGCTTGAAGGGGATCACAAGATCCGGTTTCAGGCTGCCGGAGAACTGCCCCATCATCACCACGGGGTTGCCGCAGAAGGGGCAGGCGGTGGCCGCCGTGTTGGCATCGGCCATAATTTCGCCGCCGCAGGATTTGCAGACATAGCTGCGCAGGTTCCCCTCCTCGTCCGCCTGCCACTGGGCCCCGGCGGTGCTTTCCCAGTGCATTTCGTCGGCATGGTCGCCGCTGAGGTCGGCATCGTAGCCGGCGAGGGTCTCCATGTCGAACTCGGTGTCGCAGAAGGGGCATTTCATTTTTTGCAGGGTGCTGTCAAAGGCGATGGCACCGCCGCAGCAGGGACATTTATATTCCTGTAATGTATTCAATGGTAGCGCTCCTCTCTTACGGGGTCAGGGCAGGGTTTCCGGCTCCTGCTGCCGGGCCAGCTCCAGAAGCAGGTTTTCCAGCTCCGGCTGCGCCCGGGAAACCGCGTACTCGCTCCCGTCGGCAAAGCACAGACGGAAGCCGCTGTTTTCCTGATCCCTGATCGCCCACGGGAAAAGCCCCGTGGACTTTTTGTTACTTTCGGCGGCGGCGATCAGCCCCTGCTGCTCGATCAGAAGCAGCAGACGCTCTACCTGCGCCGGTTCCAGCGGCCGCTCGGCCAGCTCCCGCTGACCGTCCTGCCCGCTGAGCAGCCACTGCTCCCCCTCCCGGCGAACCAGCAGGGAAAAGGTGGCATCCAGATCCATCTCGCTGCGGAAAGCACTGACCGCCGTCAGCTGCTGCACGGTATGCCCCGTGGGCCCGGGTGCCATGCGGCACCCGGGGATGAAACACATTGCGCAAACGGCTCCGGCCAGCAGCCCGGCCCGAAGCCTGCGTCCCACCGGCATCAGCGCCGGATGGGGCTGCCGCACTCGGGGCAGAATTTCGGCAGGGGCTGACCGGCCTGGGGCTGCCAGCCGCAGGAGGCGCACCCGGCGATCTGCGGGGCGGGGCGGGGGCTGCCGCAGCTTTCGCAGAAGCGGCCGGTGTTGTTCGCGCCGCAGGCGGGGCAGTTCCAGCCATCCCCGGCCACGGGGGCGGCGGGGGCGGCGGGCTCGGCGGGCTCAGCCTGTGCGGGGGTCTCCTGCCGGGCCCCACGGGCGCAGTCGAGAGCATCGCAGATCTCCTGCCCCATATCCCGGTACTTGCGGTAATCGGCGCATTCCTCCGGATCCGGGCCGCCGCTGGTCAGTGTGCGGCCAAACAGGGAGATGGATGCCATGGGCTGGGGCTCATAGTCCACGTCCCGGGGGTTCAGGCGGATGCGGATCTCATCGAACCAGGGGCAGTTGACGGTGATGAACAGGTCGAAATCGTAGCTATAGGAATAGCGGGGGGGATTGTAGCTTTCCTTCTTGCCATCGGTGGTCTCACGGTACTGCTCGGTTTTGGTCTCGTCAATATCCATGCGGCAGCCGGTGATGGCGGAATAATCGATGACATCGGGGTTTTCGTTTTCGTTGGGGCCGGAGGAGCGGGAGACGATGATCCAGCGGTTGGTCTCATCGAAGAGCACCTTCCAGTTATCACCAATGACACGGCTGACATGGAAGCGGGCAACCTTCTGCCGGTTTTCCTCCCGGTAGGCCAGTTGCGCCTTGATCTCATCCACCGTGGAATGGCGGCGCTCATTGAACCAGGGTGACAGCTTTTTCGCGCAGTCCTTGCAAAGATTGCCGTCTTCCAGCTTTCTGTTGCCAAGCAGTCCGATTTTTTCGCCGCAAACATCGCAGTATTTTCTATCAAACAGACCCATGATTTGTTCCTCCTGTGTTATTCAGATAATGTCGCCGTTGTCAAAGGGGTCGCCGCACTCGGGGCAGAAGCGGGGAGGCTGTGCGCCCTTCTCC
>CAYSJX010000085.1:0-6341 GCA_964431445.1 uncultured Oscillospiraceae bacterium
TTCCTTGCCAAGCAGCTCGGAGATCCGCTGCGCCACGACCTTCAGGCTCAGCTCCGGCTTCCACTCGCCCTTGGGCTTGCCCATGTGAGAGCAGAGGATCACCCGGGCGCCGTGCTCCACCAGATATTCGATGGTGGGCATAGCAGCCACGATCCGCTTGTCGGAAGTGATTTTTCCTTCCTTGGTCGGCACATTGAAATCGCAGCGGCACAGCACACGCTTACCGGCCACATCAATGTCCCGAATAGACTTCTTGTTGTAATTCATGGTACATTCCTCCATATTTTCGGCAATTACTGCCGCATTTTACCGTGATCGCACAGTCCGGGAAACTCCAGCTGCCGCAGCGCCTCAAACACGGTCACCGCCACGGCATTGCTCAGGTTCAGGCTTCTGGCCTCCTGTCGCATGGGGATGCGGACACAGCTGTCCCGATGCTCCTGCAAAAAAGGCTCCGGCAGCCCTCTGGTCTCCTTGCCGAAGAACAGGTAATCCCCGTCCCGGTAAGTGGCCTGGGTGTAGCTGCGGGGGGCTTTTGTGGACAGGCACCACATCCGGCGCACATCGTTGCGGCGGAAAAAGTCATCCAGATCCGCATAGTCCAGAACTTCCACCAGATGCCAGTAATCCAGCCCAGCCCGGCGCACGGCTTTTTCCGAAATGTCGAAGCCCAGCGGCCGGATCAGATGCAGGCGGCACCCGGTGGCCGCGCAGGTGCGGGCGATGTTGCCGCAGTTTTGTGGGATCTCCGGCTCCACCAGCACAATATTCAGCACAGCGTTCACCTCATCCCGGAAGCAGGGGCCTCCGCCCCAGCGTTTGCCACCCTATTGTATGTCAAACCGCGAAGAAAATCAACCCAAAAAACGTTATTTTCCAACTTTATTCTGATAAAACAAATGGCAAAAGCTGAAAGCCCGGTAAATTTGTGAAAAATGCAGAAAAACGCCTGCCGCAGCGGATTTTTTCTGCGGCAGGCAGGTGGTTCCAGTGGGAAAATCGGAATTTTTCCGGCACTTTTTACTGTGTTCCGGTGTGTCAGCGCTCGTAGATGCCTGTGATCTCCGTCGGCCCCTCCAGCAGCAGGGAGGTGACCACCCCGTTTTCCCCGGACACAGTCACGGACAGTGTGCCACCCCGGTTCTGGGCCGTCAGAAATCCCCCAGGGAGCTTTCCGGCCGCCCACAGTGCGGCGGCGGTGGAGCCGGTGCCGGTGCCGCAGGCCAGTGTGTAATCCTCCACCCCACGCTCAAAGGTCAGAATGCGGATAGTGGTATCGTCCAGCCATGTGTAGAGGTTTGCGTTGGCCCCCTTGGGGAAGGCTTTGTCCCAGCGAAGCGCCTTTGC
This sequence comes from uncultured Oscillospiraceae bacterium, assembly GCA_964431445.1. Lineage (GTDB taxonomy): Bacteria > Bacillota > Clostridia > Oscillospirales > Oscillospiraceae > Faecousia. The sequence goes on from CAYSJX010000085.1 coordinate 1,348, forward strand.
CTGTTCCCACAGCCGGGGCGCATCCTCCCACGTCAGGCCGGGCACCTCCATCACCGCATGGGGCACACCGGGGTTGCCCAGCTCCACATAGGCGACGTTTTCCTTCCGGTGCAGATCCAGCACGCCGGGGTTGTTCAGCTTCACCTGATAGATGCTTTCGCTGAGCCGTCTGCCCGGCACAAGGCCCGCATCGGTCTGTACCACCATCTCCGGCCCAGCAATGCCCTGCTCATAGGCAAAGCGGCAGATGCAGCGGGCACCGTTGCCGCACATCTCTCCCCGGGTGCCGTCGGAATTGTAAAAATGCAGGCGAAAATCCGCCGTATCGGAATGATCCACTGCCATGAACCCATCCGCGCCGGTGATGGCGCACAGCTCCACCGCCAGCTTCTCAAAATCCAGTGTCTGGCCACGGGCATCGATGACCATAAAATCATTGCCCGCGCCGTTCATATACCATACTTTCATATTATACTCCTTCTCTGTGGCTTTGCAGCAGCTGCTCCATGTTATAAAGTCCCGGGCCCTTCCCGGCCATAAAACGGGCGGCCTCCACGGCCCCCTCCGCCAGCATCCGGCGATCCACCGCCTCGTGGCGCAGGGTCAGGCACTGGCTGCCGGTGTGGATATGGATCTCATGCACCCCCACAACGCTTCCCATGCGCAGGGAGGAAATGCCGATCTCATCCTTCTCCCGGCGGCCCTCTCCGGCCCGGCCGCAGTGGGCCACCGCCCGGGGCCGCACCCGGCGAATGGCTTCAACGAGCATCAGCGCCGTGCCGCTGGGGGCATCGACCTTGCGGTTGTGGTGTATTTCCACAATTTCAATATCCGCATCCGGGAACGCGGCGGCGGCCTCCGCCGCCAGACGGCACAGCACCGCAATGCCAAGGCTCATATTGCCGGAGCAGAAGACGGGAATCGTCTTTGCCGCGTCCAGAATCAGCTGTTTTTCCTGGGGTGTGTGGCCCGTGGTGCCGATCACGGCAGCGCAGCCATGCGCCGCCGCGTAAGAGAGCACCTGCTCCACCGCCGTGTGGTGGGAAAAATCGATGACAATATCCGCCCCCACGTCTCCCAGCCCGGCAGCGTCCCGGGCGGCACCGTCCTGCCCGTCCAGACTGACACGGCCCACCACTTCACTGCCCAGAATGCCGCCGATCAGACGGCCCATGGCACCATTGGCGCCCCAAAGCACCGCTCTCATACCGCCACTCCCAGAAGCCGCATCTGCTGCAGCAGCTGCTGCCGCTTCTGCGGATCCATCGGTGTCAGCGGCAGGCGGGGTGTTTCCGTTCCGTAGCCCATGGCCGCCATGGCCGCCCGGGCTGGGATGGGATTGACCTCGCTGAACAGGCAGTCGATCAGGGGCAGCAGGCGGCATTGCAGCGCCGCCGCGGCGGCATAATCTCCCGCCACGCAGGCATCGGTCATCTGTGTTGCCAGTCGGGGCACCACATTGCTCAGCACACTGATGGTGCCCGCGCCGCCCATAGCCATCATGGGCACCGTCAGGGCATCCTCGCCGGAGTAGACATCGATCCGGTCGCCGCACAGATGCATGATCTGCACCATCTGGGTCATGTTGCCGGAGGCTTCCTTCACCGCCACAATATTCGGATGCTCCGCAAGGGCCGCCACCGTCTGGGGCAGCAGGTTGCAGCCGGTGCGCCCCGGCACGTTATAGAGGATCAGGGGCACCGTGGCCGCATCGGCCAGAGCCGTAAAATGGCCGATCAGACCGCTCTGGGTTGCTTTATTATAATAAGGTGTCACGGCCAGCAGGGCATCCGCCCCCGCGGCGCAGGCGTTTTTCACATTTTCGATGGCGTGGGCGGTGCTGTTGGAGCCGACACCGGCGATCACAGGCACCCGCCCGGCCACCCGCTCCACGGTAAAGCGGATCACCGCCTGCTGCTCCCACGGCTCCAGTGTGGCACTCTCGCCGGTGGTTCCCACGGAAACCAGCGCGTTGATTCCATTGTCCAGCTGGAAATCGATCAGGCGGCCCAGCGCCTCCTCGTCCACCTGCAGCGCTTCATCCATAGGGGTGATCAGCGCCGTGGCCATGCCGGTAAAAATTCTTTTTTTCATGTGTATCCTCCTGTCAGACGGAAAAACGGTTAAAATAGTCGTACAGCGGCAGCAGCCGGGTCAGATCCTCCCGCACCCGCCGGGCCAGCTCCGGGCCGAAGGTAGCGGGGCTGAAATCCTCATGGGCGATGCATTCGATGCGATCCTTCCACAGATAAAAGCGCTCCAGCGACGGCTGGGGGCATAGGGCGGGATGGATGTAGTGCGCCGCCGTGACTGGCCGCCCCACCGCCTGCTCCACCCCTTCGATCATGGAAATAAAGCCGGCCGGCTCCGTCGCGATCTGCGATCTAAACTGCTTCATCACCGCCGGGCGTGGATGCCAGAGGGTGAAGCCGTAGTCGATGCCGTCCGGGTCGATCTGGAAAAACAGGCAGGGATTTTCCGACCACCACTGCACATCCCGCCGGATGCAGATCCAGAGGCTCTCCTTGTACGGCAACGGATGATGCAGCCGGGCATCCCGGTAAATACGGCTGACCTTGAGAATATCCCCCGGCCGCTCCAGAAAGGGTGCAAACAGCTCCGCGCCCAGCGCCTTGGTCGGCTCATAGAGGAAGCGGACATAGGCCTGCTTGTTCGCCTGAAACCATTCCCTGTTATTATTCATCCGGATTCCCCAGAGAAAATCCACGGTTTCCGGACTGTAGCCTTCAAACATTGTTCTCTCACCTCATGATATCTATATTTATATCATATCCTTTTTTTCGTGGAAATGCAACCGGAAAATCCGCCGCTGTCCCCCGTTTTCTCTTTGAAAGGGATTTGTTCAAAAATAATTTATAATTCTGCCTATTGACATTTTTGGCACTCGGTGCTATAGTGTGCTTAGCACTCAAGGAGTTCGAGTGCCAAGCTTGAAAGTGAGGATCCCACATGGAACTGACTGAACGGAAAAAGAAGGTTCTGCGCAGCATCGTAGACCTGTATATCCGAACCGCAGAGCCGGTGGGCTCCAAGGCAATCGCGGAAATGCCGGATATGAATTATTCTTCCGCCACCATCCGCAGCGAAATGGCCGATCTGACTACCATGGGCTATCTGGAGCAGCCCCACACCAGTGCCGGGCGTGTCCCCTCCGCGGCGGGCTACCGGCTGTATGTGGATGAGCTGATGGCCGATTACCGCCTGAGCATGGACGAAGCCAATTCCATCCACACCGCCATCGAAGAAAAGATGCAGCAGGTGGATAAAATGGTGGAAAAGGTCGCCAAGCTGGTATCGCAGGCCACCAACCTGCCTGCCATCTCCGTGGCCGCCCACACAGACGGTGTCATCATTTCCCGGTTCGACCTGATTTTGACCGGCCCGGGCAGCGTCATCGCCGTGATGATGCTCTCCAGCAGCGATGTGGTCAACAAGCTGATCCGTCTCCCCGTTCCCGTGGAGCAGAGTGAGCTGACCACCCTGTGTGCCGTGCTCAACGCCACCATGACCGGTCTTTCGGCAGAACATCTGACCGGAGAGGTAATGGAGCGGGTGCTGCGCACCGCCGGGGCCACCGCGCCGCTGGTGCCGGTGATCGTGGATTTTGCCTCGGAAACCCTGCACCGCCACAACAGCACGAACATGGCTGTCGCGGGGCAGATGCGGCTGCTGGACCAGCCGGAATACCGGGACATCGACAGGGCACAGCGGGTGCTGACCTCGCTGGACGAGGAAAGTTTGAGCAATCTGCCCGCCGTGATGAAAAACGAGAACGGCACGAAGGTGCTGGTCGGGCCGGAGCATGTGGCACAGGAGCTGAAGGACACCTCCGTGGTCATGACGAAATTCGACATTGGCGACGGCATGCAGGGCATGATTGGTGTGGTCGGCCCTACCCGGATGGACTACGCCCGGATCACCGCGCGGCTGAGCTGCTTCGCGGAAAATCTGAGCAGAATGTTCTCCAAGCCGGAGCAGCCCCAGCTGCCGGATCCGCAAACAGATGAACAACCGGGCCAGTAGGGCCGGATACAGAAAGCAGGAGGATAAAACGTGGCAAAAAAGGAAAAACAGGAACAGCACCCCGAGGAAGAGGTTCTGGAGCCCACCGCCGAGGAAACCCCGGCCGAAGCACCGGCCCCCGATCCGTGGGAGGAAAAATATAACGCCGAGCATGACAGCTTTCTGCGTCTGGCTGCGGAATTTGACAATTTCCGCAAGCGCACGGCCAAGGAAAAGGATGCGTCCTACGGCAACGGCAAGGCCGATGCCATTGCGAAAATGCTCCCCATTTACGACAATCTCGATCGCGCCCTGAACCAGCCGACGCAGGATGAAGCCTACAAAAAGGGCGTGGAGCTGACCATGAACGAGCTGATGAAGATCTTCACCGGTCTGGGCGTGGAGGTATTCGGTGCCGTGGGCGACAGCTTCGACCCGGCCCTGCACAATGCCATCATGCACAACGAGGATGAGGCTTTCGGAGAAAATACCATCTCCATGGTATTCCAGAAGGGCTTCCGGATGGGCGAGAAAATCGTCCGATTCGCCATGGTGCAGGTAGCAAACTGAAAACACCGGTAAACAAGTATCTATTTAACCTTTATCATACAGGAGGAAAAAATTATGTCTAAGATTCCTGTGTCGCCGTTCTGGAAGGCGGCGAACCCGTTGTCATCGCCAACGCCGAGGGCGGTCGTACCACACCTTCCGTTGTGGCCTTCTCCAAGACCGGCGAGCGGATGATCGGTCAGGTTGCCAAGCGGCAGGCCGTCACCAATGCCGACCGCACCGTCGCTTCCATCAAGCGCCACATGGGTGAAAACTATCATGTCGCCATCGATGGCAAGAACTACACCCCCCAGGAGATCTCCGCCATGGTGCTCTCCAAGCTGAAGGCCGATGCCGAAGCTTATCTGGGCCAGACCGTGTCCGAAGCGGTCATCACCGTGCCCGCCTACTTCTCCGATGCC
>CAYSJX010000086.1:0-6322 GCA_964431445.1 uncultured Oscillospiraceae bacterium
GTAATGATTTCGTTTTGTGGTTCACCAAATCCAAGTTCGAGGATCAGGCCCTGAAATGGGACTCGCCCTGGGGCGTTGGCTATCCCGGCTGGCACATTGAATGCTCCTGCATCTCCATGAAGCATCTGGGGGAGGATCTGGATATCCATGCCGGCGGCATTGACAATGCTTTTCCACATCATACCAATGAAATCGCCCAGTCGGAAAGCTATCTGGGCCATAAATGGTGCAATTACTGGTTCCACGTCCACCATCTGAACACGGAGGGTGGAAAGATGAGCAAGTCCAAGGGAGAATTTCTCACTGTCTCTCTGCTGGAACAGAAGGGCTATGACCCCATGGCCTACCGCCTGTTCTGCCTGCAGAGCCATTACCGCCGCAATCTGGTATTTTCCTGGGAAAATCTGGACAATGCCGTTGCGGCCTATGATAAGCTGATTGCAAAAATCGCGGCGCTGAAGCAGGAGGGCACCGTGGAGCCGGAGACCCTCTCCCAGCTGCGGGAGCGGTTTACCAATGCTCTCAACGCAGATCTCAACACATCTCTGGCGGTGACGGCGCTGTATGATGTGCTCAAGGCCAGGTGCAGCGATGCCACCCGGCTGGCTGCAATCGAAGAATTTGACACGGTGCTGGGTCTGAACCTGCTTTCCGCTGCCGCTGCTCTGCGGGAAAAACAGGCCCGGGAGGATGCGGCGCAGGCCGATCCCGAGATCGACGGGCTGGTTGCCGCCCGGACGCAGGCCAAGAAGGAGAAAAACTGGGCAGAAGCCGACCGCATCCGGGATGCGCTGAAGGCCCGGGGCATCGAGATCATCGATACCCCCCAGGGCACCAAGTGGAGAAAAGTATGAAGCTGCTGATTTTGGACGGAAACTCCGTTATCAACCGGGCCTACTTCGGGGTGAAACCGTTGACCACCCGGGACGGGCTGTATACTCACGCCATTTACGGCTTTCTGAACATTCTCGAGCGGATGGAACGGGAAGAGCAGCCGGAGGCGGTGTGCGTCGCCTTCGACCTGCACGGCCCCACCTTCCGCCACCTGAAATATGACGGCTACAAGGCCACCCGCCACGGTATGCCGGAGGAACTGGCCATGCAGATGCCCGTCATGAAAGATGTGCTGCGGGCCATGAACATCCCCATTTACGAATGTCAGGGCTGGGAAGCCGATGATGTGATCGGCACGGTGGGGAAAATCTGCTCCGCCAACGGCTGGGAGTGCGTGGTGGTCACCGGTGACCGGGACAGTTTGCAGCTGATCGATGAAAATGTGCATATCAAGCTGGTGGTCACCAAGGGCGGCCAGACCGGCGCTACGCTGTACACCCGGGAGGTTTTCCAACAGGAGTACGGCTTTGAACCCCGGAAGCTGATCGACCTGAAAGCCCTCATGGGCGACAGCTCCGATAATATCCCCGGTGTTGCCGGTGTGGGACAGAAGACGGCTACGGATCTTCTGCACCGCTTCGGCTCGCTGGATGGGGTATATGCCCATCTGGATGATCCTTCCATCCGGCCGAAGCTGCGGGAAAAGCTGGAAGCCGGGCGGGACAGCGCCCGCCTTTCCTATGAGCTGGCCACCATCGTGCCGGAGGCCCCCATCGATTTTGCGCCGGAGGATGCCATTGTCCGGCCCTATCAGAAGCCGCAGCTGTATGCCCTGTTCCAGAAGCTGGAATTTGTCAAGCTGATCGATAAATACGGCCTGCGTGGCGCAGCGGAGGAGGCACCGGCCCCGGAGAAGGCGCAGTTTACCCCACTGCCTGCCGTCACGGAGCCCCCGGCGGCACAGCTGGGCTGTGCGGTGTATCCGGCGGCGGACGGCAGCGTTGGCCTTGCGTGGGAGCAGGGGGTGTATGTACTCACTCCGCTGGAAGCACAGATGCAGACGGACCTTCTGCGCAACCGCAGGGGTTGTGTCTGCCATGACCTGAAAACTGTGCTGCACCGGCTGGACGAGCTGGGCATGGAGCATGGCGAATTTGACTTCGACACGGCACTGGCCGCCTATGATCTCAACCCCTCCCAGTCGGAATATCCCGTTTCCAAGCTGGCCACCACCTTCCTCGGTTGCAGTGTGGACGATTCGGACGCGGCCGCCTGCGCAGAGGCGCTGTGGCATTTGCGCCCGGTGCTGGAGGCGGAGCTGGAAAAGCAGGAAATGACCGATCTTTACCGCACGATCGAGCTGCCGTTGTGCCCGGTGCTGTATCGCATGGAGCGGGAGGGCGTGGCCATTGACCGCCGCCAGCTGGAGCAGTTCGGGGCCATGCTGGCCCAGCGCATTGACGACTGCGAGCAGCTGATCTATGGCTATGCCGGCGGCAGCTTTAATATCAATTCCACCAGACAGCTGGGCGAGCTGCTGTTCGACCGGCTGGGTCTGCCCCCGGTGAAAAAGACCAAAACCGGCTATTCCACCAATGCCGATGTGCTGGAAAAGCTGAAAGACCGGCATCCCGTCATCCCGGCGATCATGGACTATCGGATGCTGACCAAACTCAAATCCACCTATGCCGATGGCCTGATCCGGGTCATTGGGGAGGATGGACGGATCCACACCACCTTCCAGAATCTGGTTACCGCCACGGGGCGGCTGTCCTCTACGGATCCTAACCTGCAAAACATTCCCGTCCGCACCGATCTGGGAGCGGAGATCCGCAAAATGTTCGTGCCGAAGCCTGGCTGCGTGCTGGTGGACGCGGATTACAGCCAGATCGAGCTGCGGGTGCTGGCGCATATTGCCGATGATACGGTGATGCAGCGGGCCTTTGAAAGCGGACAGGATATCCACACCGTGACGGCTTCACAGGTTTTCGGCGTGGAGCCGGAGCAGGTCACGCCTCTGCAGCGCCGCCATGCCAAGGCGGTCAATTTCGGCATTGTCTATGGCATTTCGGAGTTTTCTCTGGCAGAGGATATCGGGGTCTCCCGCTGGGAAGCCCGGGCGTATATTGACAGCTATCTCGATCATTACAGCGGCGTGCGCCGGTATATGAAGCAGGTGGTGCAGCAGGCCAGAGATGTGGGCTATACCCGCACCATGTTCGGCAGGCGGCGCTATATTCCCGAGTTGAGCAGCAGCAATTTCAACATCCGGCAGGGCGCGGAGCGCATCGCCCTGAACACGCCCATTCAGGGCACGGCGGCAGACCTGATCAAGCTGGCCATGATTCGGGTGGAGCAGGCTCTTCGCCAGGAGGCACCGCAGGCCAGACTTCTTTTGCAGGTGCACGATGAACTGATCGTGGAGTGCCCGCAGGAGCAGGCCGAGGCCGTTGCGGCGCTGGTCAGCCGGGAAATGGAGCAGGTGGCGCAGCTGCATGTGCCCCTGACGGCCGAGGCCAAGATCGGTCACAGCTGGTACGAGGCGAAATGATGGATATTCTTGTAATGACGGCGGATCACGTTGAACAGGTTGCGGCGTTGGAGCGGTGCTGCTTTGCAGACCCATGGAGCCGGGAGAGCATTGCCTCCGAGCTGGAAAACCCGCTGGCGCTGTGGCTGGTGGCCATGGAAGACGGGCTTCTTGTGGGCTATGTTGGCTCGCAGATCGTGCCGGATGAGGCGGATGTAATGAATGTGGCCGTACAGCCCGGGCACCGCCGCCGGGGCACGGCCCGCCTTCTGATGGAAAGACTCTTTGAAGAGCTGAAAAACCGTGGCGTTCGCACCCTCAAGCTGGAGGTTCGCCCCTCCAATACCGGTGCGGTTGCGCTCTACACGGCCCTCGGCTTTACGCAGGCGGGCAGACGACCCAATTATTACCGCCATCCCCGGGAGGATGCGTATATTCTTGCAAAGGAGCTGTGAAGCAATGCTGGCAAAGCATGTCAAGATAAACAAAAAGATCCGGAAAATTGTGTGCATTGTGCTGGCAGTGGGGCTGCTGGGCATGCTGGCCATGGCGGGGCTCAACGGCATTGTGGTGGGAACCGCATCTGCGTGGATTCTGTCGGAACAGGAAGCTGCCGCACTGCCGGATGTGGACTGTGTGCTGGTGCTGGGCTGCCTTGTCAAGGATGACGGTGTGCCCAGTGACATGCTCCATGACCGGCTGCGGCAGGGGGTAGAGCTGTACCGGCTCGGTGCAGCCCCAAAGCTGCTCATGACCGGCGATCACGGCCGCACGGGGTATGACGAGGTGTATGCCATGAAAACCTATGCCATCGGGCAGAGTGTGCCCTCGGAGGATGTTTTCATGGATCACGCCGGCTTTTCCACCTATGAAAGCATGTATCGGGCCCGGGATGTCTTCGGTGCGAAGCGGATCATCATTGTCACCCAGCGGTATCATCTCTACCGGGCGGTTTACATTGCCCGTTCGCTGGGGCTGGAGGCCTGGGGCGTTACATCGGATTACAACCGCTATGCCGGGCAGTTTGCCAGGGATGTGCGGGAGGTTCTGGCCCGGGTGAAGGACTTCGGTACCTCCATTTTCCAGCCGGAGCCGACCTATCTGGGGGAAATGATCCCCATTTTCGGGGACGGCAACCTGACCAATGACGAAAAAACGGATTTTACCTGAAAGGGGATACACCCATGAACATACTGGCAATTGAGTCCTCCTGCGATGAAACGGCGGTGGCTATCGTCCGCGATGGCAGGCAGGTTTTGACCGACTGCATCGCCTCGCAGGTGGCGCTGCACCGGGAATACGGCGGTGTTGTGCCGGAAATTGCCTCCCGGAAGCATATCGAGGCGATCTACCCTCTTGCACAGCAGGCACTGGAACAGGCGGGACTGACGAAAGCGCAGATCGATGCGGTGGCTGTCACCTATGCGCCGGGCCTGATCGGCGCGGTGCTGGTGGGGGTGAATTTTGCCAAGGCGGCCGCAATGGCACTGAACTGCCCCCTGATCCCGGTACACCATATCCGGGGACATATCGCCGCCAATTATCTGGCCTTTCCCCAGCTGGAGCCGCCATTTTTGTGTCTGGTGGTTTCCGGCGGGCACACCATGATCGTGGAGGTGAAAACCTACACGCAAATGCGCATTCTCGGCACCACCCTCGACGACGCGGCCGGAGAATGCTTTGACAAGGTGGCCCGGGTGCTTGGTATGCCCTATCCCGGCGGCGCGGCCCTGGATGCCATGGCCCGGGACGGGGATGATCGGAAATATGACCTGCCCCGCAGCAAACCCGGCGATAATCCCTATAATATGAGCTTTTCCGGGCTGAAAACCGCCGCGCTGAATTTGATCCACAATGCCCGGCAGGTTGGTCAGGAGCTGGATGTGCCCAGCCTCTGCGCCAGCTTTTCCGCCGCCGTTTCCGATACACTGGTTCCCAGAATTGTCCGGGCGGTGGAGCAGTCAGGTTGCAAAAAAGTGGCGATTGCCGGTGGCGTGGCGGCCAATTCCCGCATCCGGGCGGATATTCTCCGTGCGGTGGAGCAGCTGCACGGCACGGTGTATCTGCCGCCGCTGAAGCTCTGCGGAGATAATGGTGCCATGATCGGTTCTCAGGCGTATTATGAATATCTGGCCGGAAATGTGGCGGATATGAGCCTGAACGCCTATGCTACCAAGTCCATTTTGGGAGAGAAGGTATAAAATGATGCTGACGGCGCGTTCGTTGGACGAACTCTCCTTCCGCGATCTCATGGAAATTTATGCGGAAAGCAATCTGGAAAACGCACAGGAGCTGTGGCCCCAGCTTTCAGAAGGCGAGGGAATTTTGCGGGTAGAGCAGGATTTTTACCGGTACCTGCGGGAGGTGTTTTTCCCCGTGCCCGGGGCAGTGTACTGTATCTGGGAAGAGGCGGGACGCTATATCAGCGCCCTTCGGCTGGAGCCATACCGGGATGGGCTGCTGGTGGAGGCGCTGGAAACCGCACCGGCCGATCGGCGCATGGGCTATGGCGCAAGGATTTTACAGGCAGCGCAGCAGCTGGCCGGGGAGAAAAAGCTTTATTCCCATGTTGGAAAGCGCAACACCGCCTCCCTGCAAACCCATCTGCGCTGCGGCTTTCAGAGAGTGTCGGAGCAGGCGGTATATGTGGACGGCTCCGTCAACAGCTACTGCTGCACCCTCGTCTATGGCGGCAATCTGTGACAAAAGGCCGATAGCGGCCCATCGTCCCCTGCGGTAAGAACCGGGTGCCCGGAATGGGCGACAAGGGGCGTCAAGGATGCCGCCCCCTACGGAGGCGTGTAAAAAAGAAGTGTCATTGCGAACCAGTCCGCTGACTGGTGTGGCAATCCCCCCGTCCTTCCGGTCTGTCGGAAAAACGGGGGGATTGCACGTCTATTCGGGGGATTGCCACGTCGGCTACGCCTCCTCGCAATCAACACGAATTATTTCACCACT
>CAYSJX010000087.1:0-6131 GCA_964431445.1 uncultured Oscillospiraceae bacterium
TTTTACAGCTTTGGGGTCAGGCTCATCGCCTGACCCCAACATTTATTATAGAACCGTTTTTTCAGCTCATTTCTTCAATGAAGGCGATGTAGTCCAGAGATCGGAGAGCCTCGATGATCTGGCTGTGGCGCTTGTACTTTTTCAGCTCCTGAGAACTGATGGTGAAGGAAACGGTGTACACGCTCAGTCCGGAATTGAGGTAGGCGGGGTTGAGCTCAATATCCTCAATGCGCATGCCCAGACGGCGAATGGTGGTGACAAAGTTGCGCAGATCGGCGGTGCTTTTCAGTTCCAGATGCACTTCAAAATGGTTGGATTTGTCCTTGAGGTACATTTCCAGCACCGGGAACAGGGAAAGCCCGCACAGCAGTGCCGCCCATGCGATCAGCGCGATGGTGTACAGCCCCAGACCGATGGCAATGCCGATGATGCCGCAGGTCCAAAGCCCGGCGGAGGTGGTCAGCCCCTTGATCTGCCCCTTGGAGCTGAAGAAAATGGAATAGCCGGAGATCATGGCAATGCCGATGATCACGGCGGCGCAAATCCACGGTGTGCTGCTGCCCAGACCGAAAAAGTACATCTCCACTATGGCGGCGGTGGTGGCCGCAAGGGAAACGATGATAAAGGTGCGCAGGCCCGCGCTGTGCCTCTTACTGGAACGCTCAAAGCCCACAATGGCGGAAAGCACCAGCGACAGCACCACCCGCAGCAGCACAGACCAGAAATTGATCTCAGCGGACCAGCCGCCCAGAAGCCCTGCGATTTGATCTTGCATGGGTATCTCCTCCTTTTTGGTTCAGATAATTATAGTATTCGTCCGCGGCCTCCTGAAAAGCCTGTTCTTCCTCGGACAGGCGATCCTGCTTCAGCTCTTCCTGAATGACCTCAATGCGCTTGATCAGCAGTTCCACGGGATTGTTGTCCGCACCGTCCTGGGCAACCTTTTCCTCCGGAACCAAGTCTTCCAGCCGGGAGGAATAGGAACCGGACAGATACAGCGAAAGCTTGGCGCAGGCCGGCCCCACCAGTTCATACAGCACGCTGGAGGACAAAATCACCGTTTCCAGCGCAACACCGGTTTCGCCCCCCAGTGTTCGGGCACCCAGCGCTGCCAGACCGATGGCCACACCGGCCTGTGGAATCAGGGCAAGGCCGAGGAAATTGCGCACCTTTGCATTCTTTCCCACCATCCGGCAGCCCAGCCATGCGCCGGCATATTTTCCCACGATGCGTGTGAAAAAGTAGACAACACCGATGGCGATCAGGGGCGTGGAGCCAACGGCCGTGGAGGAATTGACCAGCGCGTCCAGCCGGAAAGAAAGACCGGAGCGGACAAAAAACAGCAGCAGAATCGGCGGTGTGAAGTAGTTGAGCTGCTTGAAGAGCTTTTCGTCGTCCGTAATGTTGATATACACCGTCCCCATGGACATGCACCCGAGCAGGGGAGACACATCCAGCATGGCGCAGATACCACAGAAGGCAAACAGCAGGGAAATGGAGATGATCAGCCGGTTGTCCGTCGAGCGCTTGCCGGGCATGAGCCATTTGAGGAACAGGCCGAACACACCTCCCAGCACAAACACCCCCAGATTGATGGCGATGGGCTGCAAAACGCTTCCCACATGCAGGGCGGCAGAGCCCATGCTCAGGGCCATGGCAACGGAAATGGCTACACTGTATGCAATCAGCCCCACCACATCATCCAGCGCCACCACCTGTAGTAGCGTATCCACAAAATCTCCGTGGGCACCGGTCTGGCGGATGGTCATCACGGTGGAGGCGGGGGCCGTGGCGGAAGCCAGCGCCGCCAGCACCACGGAGAAGGCAAGATCCACCCCCATGATGCAGTAGGTGACGATGAAAACCACCACGGTAGCCATCAGCGCCTCCAGAACGGTGATGATCACAACCTTCATTCCGTTGCGCCGCAGGGTAGACAGCCGGAAGAATTCCCCGGTGCTGAAGGCAATAAAGGCCAGTGCGATATCCGACAGGAAATCCATGCCGCCGATCACTTCCTGCGGAATTAGATTCAGGCAGTACGGGCCAATGAGAATTCCGGTCACGATATAGGCCGTCACATTGGGAAGGCGCAGCTTTTTTGTCAGTCGTGTCATGGCAAAGCCGAGAAACAGCATCAGAGCAATGGAAATGATCACCGCGGCCACATGATTTCCGGCCACGGTATTCTGGATAAATTGACTTAACATGTGGGTTCTCCTCTCCCGGCAAAAGCCAGCATATTCGTAGAAATTATCAAAAAAACGTAGGCAACGCTCCAGCAGAAGCCGCTGCACAGCCAGTACAGCACCAGAAGCGCGGAAAGCAGATCCTGCTTCGGGCGGCGGCAGCGGAACTTCGCCAGTGTATAGATGGCAGCCAGGGCAGAAAATCCGGCACAGCCTCGCCGGGCCGACCCGTCCAGCACCACCATCAGCAAAAAACCAGCGGCAAAAAGAGCCACGTTTGCCAGCAATGCGCCAAAAATGCCGTATTCCTCCAGCCACAGCTGTAAAAGCTCCGGATTGCCCGGATCCTCCGGCAGAAGCTCCCCCAGCTCTCCGAGAGAGGCCAGCAGCTGCTGACGGCGGGCAGGGAAGAAGCCGGACAGGAACATTGCCATGGTCACAAGGAAAAATCTTCCCATGGTGCTGCACCTCCTCTTGCAAATCAGATGGGCATATGATATACTTCTTTTTGCATAAAGTAAAATGATGATTATTTTGATAACCATACAAATTATTTATGGAGGCACTTATGATTAGTCCGAAGCTCCGCACCCTGCTTGCGGTGGCGGATTGCCGCAATTTTACAAAAGCCGCCGCTTCACAGGCGCTGACCCAGCCTGCCGTCAGCCATCATATCCGCCAGCTGGAGGATGAATTCGGCGTGACTCTCTTCGTCCGGGGCAAGGGCGGCCTGAAACTGACCCCGGAAGGGGAGATCGTGGTGAAATACGCCCGCAGAATGGTGGCGCTCTATGATAAATTGCAGGCAGACCTGGCCGACCGGGAGCGCAAGATCGCAACGCTGCGTGTGGGTATTACCCACACGGCGGAGAGCAACATCACGGCCGAGGTTCTGGCAAAGTTCGGCGGCGAAAGTGAAGGGTTTTCCATAACAGTCATCACGGATACGATAAAAAATCTTTATACAATGCTGGGGAATTACGAGCTGGATCTGGCCATTGTGGAGGGCAGCGCGGGAGATCCTTCGTTCAGCTCGCTGGTGCTGGACACGGATTATCTGGTCTGCGTCATATCACCGGACAACCCGCTCTCCCGCAATGCCATGATCACGCTGGAGCAGCTGCGCCGGCAGCGGATGATTTTGCGGCTTCCCACCTCCGCCACCCGGATCTTGTTCGACTCCACCCTTCGCAGCCTCAATGACTCTCCGGAAAGCTACAATATCGCCATGGAAGTGGATAACATTGCTACCATCAAGGACCTGGTGCGCAAGGATCTGGGTGTGTCGGTGCTGGCCAAAAGCGCCTGCGCCCGGGAACTTCGCAAGGGCCAGCTGATCGCCCTGCCCATCGAAAATCTGAGCATGGTGCGCGAGACCCGCATTGTCTATAACCGGGATTTCACCGATCAGGATGTTTTGCAGGATCTGACCCGGCTGTACCAGCAAACCCTGCGGGCCGGACAATAAATGCTGGACTTTTTACGGGAAAGATGTATAATAGTGTCAGAAACCAACACGGGAGGCTTATTATGAAGCTCAACTACAAGCGCACCATCCTTGTCGGCTTTGCCTTTTTCCTGATTTCCGCTTTCTGGCAGGCATACGACGCCACCATTCCCGTCATTCTCACCAACAAATTCGGCATGTCCCAGACCTGGTCCGGTGTCATCATGGCACTCGATAACATTCTGGCGCTTTTCATGCTGCCCCTGTTCGGCGCGCTGTCGGACAAATGCCGCTCCAAATACGGCAAGCGCACGCCCTTTATTGTGTTCGGAACCATCGTGGCGGCAGTGGCGCTGCTGGGGTTGTCCTTTGTGGATTCCATGCAGCTGAAAAACATTTCTGCCGTGTCCAAAATTGACGATCCCGCTGCACTGGAAGTGATTTACGACAGCCAGAAGGATGTCACGCTCCAGACCCCGGAGGGAGAAAGTTTCGTACTGGGCGATGTCATGACCAAAGAAGAATTTGTGGCCATCCGCTCTGCCGGAGAGGTGGGTACCAATCCGGAATATACCCAGTTTGTTGTCCCCGCCCGGCAGGCTTACGCCAAGCAGATTACCCATTCAAATCCCACCGCACTGATTCTCTTCATTGCGCTGCTGCTGGTGATTCTGGTTGCCATGGCGACCTTCCGCAGCCCGGCGGTGGCCCTGATGCCGGATGTAACGATCAAGCCCCTGCGCTCCCGGGCCAACGCGGTGATCAATCTCATGGGCACTGCCGGCGGCATTCTGGTGCTGGTGCTGGGAACCGTGTTCGCCACCTCCGCCGTGCGCAACCAGATGATGACCTACACCGCCTATTATGGGGTGATCAGCGCCGTGATGCTCCTTTCTCTGGCCATTTTCATCCTGACCGTGCGGGAGCCTGCATGGTCCCGGCAGATGCAGCAGGAGGCGGTGGCCCTTGGCATCGAGGAGGAAGAGCAGCCCGAAGAGTCCCAGAGTAAGCGCAAGCTTGGCAAAAGTGAAGCCCGCTCCCTGATTTTCATTCTCTTCTCCATCGCCCTGTGGTATTTTGGCTACAATGCTGTGACCTCCAAATACGCCGTCTATGCAGGAAATATTCTGAACATGGACTATAATACAACGCTGCTGCTGGCGCAGGCGGCGGCCATCATTGCCTACATCCCGGCGGGGCAACTTGCCGCCAAAATCGGACGGAAGAAAACCATTATGCTGGGCGTTGTCATGCTGACGGCGGCCTTTGGCTGCGCGTCGTTCCTGCGCAGCGGCAGCTCCGTGATCGTGATGAACGTGCTGTTCGCGCTGGCCGGTATCGGCTGGGC
Organism: uncultured Oscillospiraceae bacterium; assembly: GCA_964431445.1. Lineage (GTDB taxonomy): Bacteria > Bacillota > Clostridia > Oscillospirales > Oscillospiraceae > Faecousia. Next base: position 4,985 of record CAYSJX010000087.1, read on the forward strand.
CACCATCAATGTCAATTCCTTCCCCATGGTGGTGGAGATGTGCTCCGGCAGCGACATTGGCCGCTATACCGGCTATTACTACACCGCTTCCATGGCCGCACAGGTGGCCACCCCCATGATCTCCGGCTATCTCATGGATCAAATGGGCATGACGGTGCTGTTTCCTTATGCGGCGGTATTTGCCGGACTGGCCTTTGTCAGCATGATCTTCGTGCGCCATGGCGATGGCCGGATCGTTGCGAAGAAGGGGCTGGAAGCGCTGGATATTGAGGATTGAGCCATGGCAGCTGCTGTGATTGTGGCACTTTGCCTGCTGTATATTCTGTGCCTGCGGGGCAGAACCGGCATGGCCGGTATGGAAGAGCTTGCCCGCTGGCGCTACGCCCACCGAGGTGCCCATGATGCCGAAAAGCCGGAAAACAGCATGGCCGCCTTCCGGGCCGCGCTGGAAATGGGCTGCGGTGTGGAACTGGATGTGCATCTTTTGCGCGACGGCACACTGGCCGTGCTCCACGACAGCGACCTGCGGCGCATGACCGGCTGCCCCGGCACCGTGGAAGAACTGACAGGACAGCAGCTTTGCCGGTATCATCTCTCCGGCAGCGGTGAGACGATCCCGGAATTGCAGCAGGTGCTGGCGCTCTTTGCGGGCCGTGCGCCCCTGATCATCGAGCTGAAAACCAGTGGTGGCAACCATGTCCGGCTTTGTCAGGCTGTCTGCGAAGCACTGGACGGGTATCAGGGGCTGTATTGTCTGGAATCCTTTGACCCCCGCTGTGTGATCTGGCTCAGGAAGAACCGACCCGATCTCATCCGTGGTCAGCTGACCCAGAACTGGCTGAAACGGGACAGAAAGCTGCCCTTCGTCCTGCGGCTTCTGATGAATATGCAGGTTTTGAACCTGCTTTCCCGGCCTGATTTTCTGGCCTGCCGATATCCGGATCGCAGGCGGCCCGGCATTTTTCTCTGCCGAAAACTCTGGCGCATTCCCGGTGTTTCGTGGACACTGGATACCCGGCAGGATTATGATCAGGCTATCCGGGAGGGCTGGATCCCGATTTTTGAGGGATTTCGGCCGGATTGATGGAAAAATGGTTCTATGTCAATAGTTGGGGTAGAGGCAAAATAAGGAACTTAGCATTGAGCT
>CAYSJX010000088.1:0-6085 GCA_964431445.1 uncultured Oscillospiraceae bacterium
CTCAATGCTAAGTTCCTTATTTTGCCTCTACCCCAACTATTGACATAGAACCATACAAGAAAAGGCGTAGTCGTCAACTACGCCCCAGGTCAACTCGCTGTATGAAAAAAGCGAGTGTTCTTAACAGCCTTTCAAATGCTGTAAGAACACTCGCCATGGCGGAGCAGGAGGGATTTGAACCCTCGGTACCCTTTTGGGGTACACACGATTTCCAGTCGTGCCCGTTATGACCACTTCGATACTGCTCCATATTTTCGCTGCTCACAGACAGCTAGGATATAATACATCTTTTCCGCCCGTTTGTCAAGCATTTATTTCGATTTTTCGCCATGTTTTTCCGTAAGTTCCATATAGGCTCTCCCCTGCTCCATGATAAGCTTTCCACCGGGCAGGGCGTGAAGGTACGCAAAGGGCTCCTGCGGCAAGATGGGCACGCGCAGTGTCTGCCGCTCCCGCAGGAAAAAGCGCAGCGGCCCGCCAGGCAGCGTCCGTGCCGAGATCCGCGTGCGCAGGCAAAAGTTCTCCCCCTCCGGGCACAGGAGCCCCAGTTTCACCGTTTCCGAAGGCGCAGCCGCGTACAGCCGGGCCATGGTTCCTTTTGGCAGACTGCATTGACAGAAAATCTGCCAGTACAGCCCCTGCCTGACCAGTGTGACCGTACCGGCCTTTTTTCCAAAATCCATCACATCATATTCTTCCCGCTCCAAAAAAGCACCCCCGCAGCAGTATACTGCGGAGGCTTGCGGATTATTCATGCAGACCGAAGCTGACGGCGATGGCGCTGTCTACCATAGACATGTGGGCATCGTCCAGATGTCCCATGTGCTCGCGCAGGCGGCGCTTGTCGATGGTGCGGATCTGCTCAAGCAAAATTACCGAGTCCTTGCTCAGCCCCACGCTGCCGCCGGCCACATTGATATGGGTAGGCAGGCGGGCCTTTCCGGTCTGGCTGGTAATGGCCGCCGCGATCACCGTAGGCGAATGGCGGTTGCCGGTATCGTTCTGCACGATCAGCACCGGGCGGGTGCCCCCCTGCTCGCTGCCCACAACCGGCGAAAGATCCGCATAAAATATGTCGCCCCGTTTGACGGATGTATCCATAGCCTTCACACTCCGAGAGAAACTTTCACAGCGTTACCGGATCCATCCTTATGTAACGCGGTATAGCTCTATTCTCCCACGTCCGCAGGAAAAATATACGGCTCCGGCCGCAAATTATCCTATGGGAAAATCCCCCGGAATGTTACAATATCTCGAAATTTTCGACGATCAGTGTCAAAATCCTGCGTCCGGCATACAGGGCCTCCGCCCGGACGGGCAGATCCTGTTCCCCCAGCCAGATATCCAGCCGGAGGGCATCGGTTTCGTAGCTGTCATCCATGACAAGATGCAAAAGCCCATCTTCCTCCACGGCACTGCACAGACAGCCGCCGGTCAGGGTGCGATACAGCAGCCACGGCCCGCTGACAGGGCTGAGCTGCCCGTCGGCCAGCAGCGGGAAGGACAGCACATGGCCGTCAAAGCACAGTTCGCCCGTTTCCCCATCGATAGCCCCCGCGATCCCGGCGATGGAATCCGGCTGCTCCACTTCAAAGTGCAATTTGCCATGGGCATCCAGCTGACAGCCCATGGCAAATGTATAGATTTCTTCCCCGTAATCGGCTGTGATCTCCACGTCAAAGCTGCACCCCTGCGCGCCCAGCAGCGCCGCGCGCAAATCGATGGCACGCCGCTCAGGCTCCCGATCAGGGGCACAGCCTGTCAGACTCAGCAGACACAGTAACACCATACAGAATTTCTTCAATTCTCTCCCGCCTTTTCCCTGCAATTATGGGCAAGCCCACAATGCATTGTATGAAAAGGGGTGGACAAACAGAACCCTCAGATTCCCAGCTGATACATGGCGCTGTTCATCCAGTCCTGCCATGTTTTGTAGTATTTGGGCTTGGGATGACAGCCGTCCCCGGTTATGGAGCTGAACAGATATCCTTCGGCGTCGGCAAAATAGTCGTTACAATCGATGTAGAACACATCCGTACCGTTGGCGTAGGAGCGGAACACATCGCTGAGCTTGTGAAGGTAATCCGGTTGCCAGTAATCGCCGGCATATTTGGCGGTTTCAATATAATGGAGCGTGACAGGCATGATGCCATTGAGAATGATCTTCGCCTCGGGCTGCAGCTGGCGCACCTTTTGGAAAAACTGATCGAAGCGCTTGCAGAAGAAGTCATAAGAGCCGCTTCCGGCTTCGTTCAGGCCGAAATTGATGATGATCTTATCATAGTGGTTTTCCGTCAGCAGCTGCTCAAGTGTTTTATCCTTGAAATTCTCCCGATCGCTCAGGGTCTTTTTGAAGGCGGTGGAGAAGGTCATGGCCTGCACGGCAAAATAATGGGCATGGCCGCTGCGGGCATACAGGCTCAGCCCCTGCATCCGGGAATCTCCGATGAAGAGGGTGTTATCAAACCAGCTGTCGTCCAAACGTCCCTCCGGGAAGTTGAAGGCAGGCTCATTCGAGGGATTTGTGGGTGGCGGCGCGGTCGGCTGGGTCGGAGGCGGCGTTGTCGGCGGCACGGTGGGCGGGGTCGTCTCCGTTGGGGCGGGCCCGGTAGTGGGCTGGGTGGTTGGCTGGGTGGTCACCGGCGGCTGCGTGGTTTCCGGCGGCTGGGTGGTCGGCTCTGTCGGTTTGGAATTGAGATATTCATCGGCAAATTCGATGTAGAACATCAGCTCCTCATCCGTGCAGGCCAGAAAGGGCAGCTCAAAAATGCTTTTATCCAGATACTGTTCCAGCCCCAGCGGCTCGATCAGCTCCGTTTTGAGCCGGTAGCCTGACACGCCGACGGCAGCGGCCGCCGCCAGAATGGCCAGCAGCAGGGCAAGATGTTTGATTTTCATAGGTTTCCTCCCTGCTTAGAAATAGGTAAACGGATCCTGCGAGGCCGTTGCGATAAAGTATACACAGATCCAGAACAGAACAAAACAGACCAGATCGGCCAGAAAGCTGTCCTCGATCCAGTACCACAGCTTGCCGGGCAGCCCTGTCATCAGCAGCGCGCCGGGAATCAGCATGGCGGCATAGGCTTTGAACCAGTAGACAAATTCCGCCCTGTCCGCATGCGCCTGCCCCATACCGAACAGACGGCTGAGGAAGATAAGCATCTGCTGATAGTCCCCAATGACGAAGGGAACCCAGCTGATCAGAATGACAAAAATGGTGTAAACCCGGGACAGAACATGGCTCTTATCCAGCAGCTTTCGCAGAAAAAGCCGCTCGAGAATGATGAAAAACAGCAGCACACCTGCCCAGAGCAGATAATTTCCCCCCACGCCGTGCCACAGTCCCGTGAACAGCCACACCACCGCCAGATTGAAAACAGTGCGAAGCAGTCCATGGCGGTTGCCGCCCATGGGAATGTAAATGCAGTTGCGGAACCAGTTTCCAAGGGACACATGCCAGCGCCGGTAGAATTCGGAAACGGAACGGGAAGTGTAGGGATCGTCAAAATTCCGGGGCAGCTGGAAGCCCAGCATCCGGCCAAGACCCATGGCCATGACACTGTAGCCGAAGAAATCGAAGTACAGCTTCATGGCATAGCCGATCAGGCTCAGCCACGCAAAGGGTGTGGAAAGATTTTCATAGCCGATAACGGCGCTCTGGTTCCAAAGGCTTCCGATGCGGTTTGCCAGCAGCACCTTCAGTGCCATGCCGAGAATGAGCAGCTGCAGGCCCCGGTGAAAATCCTTGAGGGTCATACGGCGATTGTGGCACTGGCGCTGCAGATCTGCCGGGTCACACAGTGGGCCGGAGGTGACCTTCGGGAACATCAGCAGCTGCGAAGCAAAGTCTGTCATGCGGTTTTCCGGCTGCATTTTGTTCTGAAATACACAAATCAGATACGCCGCGGCCTGAAACAGGTAAAAGCTCATCCCCACCGGGAACAGCTTGCCATCATCCACACATTTGAAAAATACCATGACCCCGGCCAGCGTTACCATGGCCACGGGGAACATCCAGCGCATATTCCGGCGGGATACGATCAGCCCCACCAGATAAGTAAACACCGTCACCAGCAGCAACACCGCCATGGAAAGCAGATCCCACTGCACCACAAGGCCATAATAGAGAATGCTGCCAAGCAGCAACACCCCGTTTTTCAGGCGCGGATCCGCCATGTGGTACAGCACAAGGAAAATCGGCAGATAATAAAAAAGAAAAGATATGCTGGTAAACTGCATGTCTGAAACCTCTCAAAGCGTAATGTGCCACAGGCGCACTTAATCATTATATGCTATGCATGGCAAATGTGCAAGCAGTAATTCACCGAAAAAGCAGAGAAAAACAGGAAAGTGGCCGAAGGATCACAGGCCACTTTCCCGTTGGCATATTTTCATTGTCCCGGCTTTTAGTCGAGGGACGAAATGGCGGAAATCACATCACTGACAGGGGTGGTGTCCACCTGCTCCATCTGCCCGGCATCATAAAGGGCCGCAACCTGCGGATCGATGGGCAGCCGGGCCAGCACCGGCAGATCAAAGGCCGCCGCGATCTCATCGAGATGGCTCTTGCCGAATACTTCAATCTTTTTGCCGCAATCCGGGCACCGGAGATAGGAATAGTTCTCCACGAAGCCGATGACCGGAATGTGCATCATATTGGCCATTTTGACCGCCTTGGACACGATCATGGACACCAGATCCTGCGGGCTGGTGACAATGATCACCCCGTCCACCGGCAGGCTCTGGAACACCGTCAGCGGCACGTCACCGGTTCCGGGGGGCATATCCACAAACATATAGTCCACATCTTCCCAGATGACATCCGTCCAGAACTGCTTGACGGCACCGGCAATGACGGGGCCCCGCCACACCACCGGCGAAGCCGGATCATCCAGTAAAAGGTTGATGGACATGACCTGAATGCCACCAGCGGACAGAGCCGGATACAGCCCATCCTCCCCGGCACCCTGACACTCGCTGACCCCGAAGGCTCTGGGGGCAGAGGGGCCGGTGATATCCGCATCCAGCACGCCGACCCGCTTGCCCGCCCGGGCCATGGCCACCGCCAGCATGGAGGTGACGGTGGATTTTCCCACACCGCCCTTGCCCGACACCACAGCGATCACCTTTTTGACGCTGGATTTCGGATTAGGCTGGGCCAGCAGGCTTTCCGTCTTGCGGTCTGCGCAGTCAGAACCGCAGGAAGAACAATTTCCGTTACAAGAACTCATGATTCATTCGCTCCCTGTTTTGTTTTTACTGTTTGGAAACCTCTGATCAATCGGCCTCAGGCGCTATATCAGAGATTCCTTCGATTTTCCCGAGTATTATACCCCCGTTTGGCCGGGGTGTCAACCATCCCGGCGGCGCATGTTGATCCGGGCGTGTTTTGGGATGGGGTTACCGGTTCACATTAACCCTCCTGCGCCTGTTCCCACTGCTCCATCAGCTGCAGCAGCACCGCTTCCGCTTCCTCTTTTTCCGCAAGCAGGCTCGTCAGCTGCTGATAGTCGGCGGCAGCGGCCTCGATTTTGGCATCAAATCCGGCGACCAGTGTCTCCTGCTTTTCGATCTCCCGCTCCAGACGGCGCACCAGCCTTTCCTGCTCCTTTAAGCCGCCCCGGGGCTTTTCCTTTCTGGGCTTTGGTGCTGCCGCGATGACCGGCCTGGCCGCCGCCTCATGCTCCAAAATGGAGCGGTATTTGCGATAGCCGCAGGGGAAATCCCGGATTTGTCCATCCTCCAGCAGCCAAATCCGCTCAGCAAATTTTTCGATGAAATACCGGTCGTGGCTGACAAACAGCAGCACACCCTCAAATTCCTCGATGGCCGCCTCCACCCATTCCCGGGAGGCAATGTCCAGATGGTTGGTCGGCTCGTCCAAAATCAGCAGATTGATCTTTTCATCCATGAGCATGCACAGCCGCAGGCGGCTCTGTTCCCCGCCGGAGAGGGTGCCCACGGTTTTGAATACATCCTCTCCCTGAAACAGAAACTGTCCCAGACGGTCACGGGCGGTCTGCGGCGTACAGTTTTTTTCATAGAGCATGGTGTCGTACAGTGTCCGCTCCGGATGGTCGAAGTG
>CAYSJX010000089.1:0-6024 GCA_964431445.1 uncultured Oscillospiraceae bacterium
ACTTGCGGACCATGAGGGCCACCTTGAAGACGATGGCGTGGTCAAACTGCCGCAGGTCCAGGCCAGTGAGCTTCTTGATCTTCTCCAGCCGGTACACCAGGGTGTTGCGGTGGACGAAGAGCTTCCGGGAGGTCTCGGAGACATTCAGGTTGTTCTCAAAGAACTTGTTGATGGTGAACAGGGTTTCCTGATCCAGAGAATCAATGGAGTTCTTCTTGAAGACCTCGCTGAGGAAAATCTCGCACAGGGTGGTGGGCAGCTGGTAGATCAGGCGGCCGATGCCCAGATTTTCATAATTCATGATGCTCTTTTCCGTGTCGAAGACCTTGCAGACATCGATGGCGGTCTGCGCCTCTTTATAGGAGTCGGCCAAGGTGCGCAGATGCTCTGCCACGGTGCCGATGCCGATCACGGTTTTGATAAACAGCTCGCTTCTGAGGGTATCTTCCATGTTGTGGGCGATCGCGTCCAGCTCCTCCACCGTGGTGGAGGGACTGATCTGCTTGACAACGGCGATATCCGTCTCGTTGATGCTCAGCACGAAATCCTGGGTCTTGTCCGGGAACAGGCCGGACAGGATATCCACCGTGGCCACATCGCCATGGCCGATCTGCCGCACCAGAAATACGGCTCTGGGGGCATCGGTGGCAAAATGCAGCTCCTTGGCCCGGATATAGATATCGCCGGGCAGGATATTGTCCATGATGATGTTTTTGACGAAGGTGCCACGGTCATGCTTCTCCTCATAGAAGCACTTGGCATCGTTGAGCGCGATATAGGCCATGGTGCAGTAGCTGCGGGCCAGCTCATCATCGCCGGAGCAGAACACGGCATACTCCATCACCCCCGCACCGCTGAGAACCGCGCGGAAGGTTTTCTGGTTAAAGGTGGTGGTGCGATCCGGGGCCCCCGCCGCTTTCAGGGCCGCTTCGGGCCAACGCTCCCCCAGCATGGCGGAATCGGTGCTGGAAATGACGCACCCTTCCGTATCGACCACGCCGAAAATACGCTCCGGAATTTCCTTGAGCTGAACCATTACACTCTGAAAAACACTGTTGGACATGGCAATGCCTCCTTATCACTTATGCACAAATGCGGAATTAACAAAATTGCACGATTATTATAACTCCTTTTTGCACACATTGCAAGCCTCTTTTGACATTTTATTGCAAAATAGCAGGCATTTTTTATTCATTATTCCAGTTTCATCTCAGGTGTCGCCGGTTTTGGGAGGGCTATCTTCGGTCATGTTGCCCTCCAACGCGGCAATTTCCTGCTCCGAAAGCTCCCGCACACTGCCCCGGGGCAGGTTTCCCAGTGTCAGCGTGCCCTCGCTTTGCCGCTCCAGATAGGTCACGGTCATGCCCCGGGCGGCCATCATGCGCCGCACCTGATGGTATTTTCCTTCATACACGGTGATCCGGCTCTGCCCCGCCCCCAGCGGCTCCAGCAGAGCGGGCAGACAATTCTGGCCGTCGCGCAGCTGCAAACCGGCTGCAAATGCCTCCACGTCCGTCTCCGTCGCCGTGCCCTCATGGCGGGCATAGTAGCACTTTGGCACCCGTTTGACCGGGCTGATCAGCCGGTGCAGCAGTTCGCCATCGTTGGTCAGAAGCAGCAGACCCTCGGTCTGCTTGTCCAGCCGTCCCACGGGCTTTGGCTCCAGATGGGCATATTCCGGCGGCAGCAGTTCCATGACGGTGCGTTCCCGGGCATCGTGCGTAGCCGTGACCAGCCCGGCAGGCTTGTTCAACATCAGCACCACCCGGCGATAGCCGCCAAGGCGCTGTCCATCCAGCCGGATTTCTGCTCGGGCGGGGTCAATTTTGCAGCTGCCGTCCCGGGCCGGCCTGCCATCCACCGTTACACGTCCGGCCCGCAGAAGGAGCTTGACCTGACTGCGGGTACCCGCGCCGCTGTCACTGAGAAATTTGTCCAGTCTTTCCATGGCGTTCTCCTGTTCTATCCCCTCGCCTGCGTACATACGCTGTATTGCAGGGGACTCCGAAAGCAGCCGGCTGTGCCGGAGAGTCCCGAGACAAACTGTATTGGAGGGGTCTTCATGATGGTCATGACCGCAAAGGTCAACAAGAAAAAAATAGCTGTCATACTCGTTGGACTCGTGGCGGTAATCGCCGCGCTGATGCTGCTCTTCGGCGGCGGAGATCACAATCCCACAGGCGCCGCCACCGTGACCAGCAACGATGACCGGGTGGATTTTCTGGCCAGCTACGGCTGGGAAGTGGTCACCTCCCCGGCCCAGAGCGGTCAGGTGCGGATCCCCGCCGAGGCCAGCGCCGTATTTGACCGGTACAATGCCCTGCAAAAAAGCATGGGCTACGATCTTGCCCCCTATGCCGGCAAGACGGTCATGCGCTATGTCTACACGGTGAAAAACTATCCCGGTGCCACCCAGCCCGTGTACGCCACGGTGCTGATCTGCAACAATCAGGTCATCGGCGGTGACGTGACGGACACGGCCGCCGACGGGGTGATGCAGAGCTTTGAAAAGCCCACGGCGTAACGCTCTTTTTATTGAGTGTATCACAAAAACAGGGACTTGACAAGCCGCCTGTCCGGTGATATGCTGGACAAAAGAAAAAAGTCTTCAGGGCGGGGCGAAATTCCCCACCGGCGGTGACAGTCCGCGAGCCTTCGGGCCGAATCGGTGCAATTCCGATACCGACAGTACAGTCTGGATGAAAGAAGGCACAGCATCAAAAAACTGCGCCCTGAGTGTTTGCTCAGGGCGCTTTTTGTCCGGGAGGAAGTTACATATGAATGAGCTGATCACCGTATTTCTGGAAAACATGACCTTTGTGGCCGTGTGCGCTGCCATCATTGTGGGGCTGGGGCTGCTGGCCAGACTGGCCGAACGCTTTCTGCCTCAGCTGCACCGGGTCTCCCCCGCCCGCCGGGCCAGCATCATCGCCCTGTGCGCGGCGCTGGCCACCGTGCTGCAGCTGCTGGATTTTCCCCTGCTGTTTCTGGCTCCGAGCTTCTATAAGCTGGACTTTTCCGAGCTGCCGGTGATGCTCAGCGGCTTTTATCTGGGGCCAAGCGCCGCCGTGGCCTGCGAGGGAATAAAAATTCTTCTGAAACTGCTGCTCAAGGGCACCTCCACCGCCTTTGTCGGAGAGTTTGCCAATTTTGCCGTGGGCTGCGCCTTTGTGCTTCCTGCGGTGATCATCTACCATCTGCACAAGAGCAGAAAAAGCGCCGTTGTGGGGCTTGTGGTGGGCACGGTGGTGCTGACCGTCTTCGGCTCCGCCTTCAACGCCATCTATCTGCTGCCGAAATTTGCCCAGCTCTACGGCACATCTCTGGAGGAGATCATCGCCATGGGCAGCAAAATCTGCGAGGCAATCCGGGATCTGCCCACCTTCGTGCTGCTGGCCGTTGCGCCGCTGAATCTGATCAAGGGCGTGTGCGTGTCGGTGCTTACACTGCTGCTGTATAAGCGTGCCGCCCGCCCCCTGTTCGGCCTGCACGGCTAAAGAAGAATGATCGTATGTACAGACTGCTGATCGTTGAAGATGACGCGGGTATTGCCTAGGCCATCCTGGAGCAGGCACAGCTGTGGGATTTGCTGGTAGCCTGCGTGCAAAACTTTCGCAATGTAATAGCGGAATTTGCCGGCTTTGACCCCCACATCGTCCTGCTGGATATCGGTCTGCCCTTTTTCAACGCTATCACTGGTGCAGCGAGATCCGCAGAGTATCCCGGGTGCCGATCATCTTCATTTCCTCCGCCTCCGACAATATGAATATGGTCATGGCCATGAACATGGGCGCCGACGATTTCATCGCCAAGCCCTTCGACCAGAGCGTGCTGATGGCGAAATTGCAGGCGATGCTGCGCAGAAGCTACGATTTCGCCGCCTCCGTGCCGGTGCTGGAGCATCGGGGCGCGCTGCTCAACACCGGAGACAATGCCCTGACCTGTCAGGGCGAAAAATCTCCCTTTCCAAAAACGAGTTCAAAATTCTGCACATTCTGATGGCGATCAAAGGCAAGGTCGTCAGCCGGGAAAAGCTGGTGGAGGCGCTGTAGGAAACTGACAGTTTTGTGGATGAAAACACCCTGACCGTCAATGTCGGGCGGCTTCGCAAACGGCTGGACAATGCGGGGCTGACGGATTTTATCACCACGAAATTCGGCGTTGGCTATCTGATCGAAAGCTGAGGTGGCCGGATGAAGCTGTTTTTGCGTTATCTCCGCTCCCATCGGCGGATGCTGATCCTGCTGGCTGTGTTCTGGTGTCTGTTTGCGGTGAGCTTTCTGCTGTATCATCTGCCGCTGGAAGCCGCGATGTATCCCATGTTTCTGTGTTTGGGCATTGGGCTGGTCGCCTGCGGGCTGGATTTTGCCCGGGTGAAGCGGGCACACGAGACTCTGCGGCGGATCGAGACCATCACCGATGCCATGACGGAGCTTCTGCCCGCCCCGGACACGGTGCAGGACAGGGATTATCAGGAAATTCTTCGCCTGCTGTGCCGCCGGCACGAGCAGTATCGGCAGCAGACCTGCCGCGAATACACGAACATGGTCGAATATTACACCGTCTGGGCCCACCAGATCAAGACCCCCATTGCCTCCATGCGGCTGCGGCTGTTCAGTTTCGCCAACAGCCATCTGATGATCGGCGTGACCGTCGCCGGCTTCTGCGCCTTCGCCGTCATCTACGCCTGCGTCTACAAAATCAACTCCAACGCCTACTACACCATCGTCAGTGGCCAGCAGGAGGATGCATAATTGCACAAAAAAACCCCAGCCACGGTGGTGGTTGGGGTTTTGCTTATGTAGGTTTTTCGGCTGATCAGCGCAGGAAGCTCAGGCTGCGAATGATGGCGGGCTCTTTGGCCTTGCCGCTGCAGATCTGGAAGAAGCAGATCAGCTTCACGACCATCAGCGCCAGCACCAGAATGCCATAGGCGATGGGCACGATCACAGTCCAGCACAGCAGCGCCGCAACAATGGCGCCGAGGATGGTAACGACCGTGAATTTCAGCGCCTGCCGGACATGGAACCCGGCGTAAGGCGATGTGTTACCAGCCAGCAGCGCAATGATAACGCCAACGGTGCCCAGCAGATAGACCAGCATGGAAATGACCTTGTTCTCCGAAATATCCTTGGGGTCAAACTCGGCCGTATGGTCATAGGGGTCATACATCGGGGCGTAGCCCGGCTGGGGCTGGGGCTGATACACCGGCTGCGTGTTGCCGGTCTGCTGGGCCGCGTCAGCAAATTTTGTTCCGCAGTTCATGCAGAAAGCGGCGCTGTCATCGAGCTGGGCATTGCAATTCGGACATACCTTCATAATATCTATCTCCCTTTTTTATTTGGGAACCTCTGAGTCAATCGGCGTGAGCCAATCATGAAGGGTTCTGGCGCAGTCGATTCATGCAGCGGTTCCTGGGTGCCGGGCCGCATTGCCGCCCGGCACCCTTTTTTGTTTTCTTATGCTCTTTCCAAAAACCGAAGAAAAACGCTTTGCTTTGCAGAAATTACGAGCCTATCAGCCGTTAATGGCAGCCTGCGCGGCGGCGAGGCGGGCGATCGGCACGCGGAAGGGGGAGCAGGAGACATAGTCCAGACCGATCTTGTGGCAGAACTCCACGCTCGTGGGGTCGCCGCCATGCTCACCGCAAATGCCGATGTGCAGGTGATCGTTGTTGGCGCGGCCCAGGGTGCAGGCCATGTTCATCAGCTTGCCGACACCGGTCTGATCCAGCTTGGCGAAGGGATCATTCTCAAAGATCTTGGTGTCATAGTAAGCACCGAGGAACTTGCCGGCATCGTCACGGGAGAAGCCGTAGGTCATCTGGGTCAGGTCATTGGTGCCGAAGCAGAAGAAGTCTGCATTCTGGGCGATCTCGTCCGCAGTCAGGCAGGCACGGGGGATTTCGATCATGGTGCCGACCTCGTAGTGCAGCTGCGCACCGGCAGCGGCGATTTCGGCATTAGCCGTCTCGACCACCACGGCCTTGACATACTTCAGCTCCTTCACGTCACCGACCAGAGG
>CAYSJX010000090.1:0-5991 GCA_964431445.1 uncultured Oscillospiraceae bacterium
ACTGGGTCAGAATGCCCACGGTGTCGATGCCGGAATTGACGCAGTTGCTCAGGGGAAAGTCAATGATCCGGTATTTCCCGCCGAAGGGCACCGCCGGCTTGGCGGTCTTTTCGGTCAGGACTTTCAGGCGGCTGCCCTGGCCACCGGCCAGAAGCATGGCGATCACGCGTTTTTTCTGAAAATACATGGCGAAAACTCCTTATGTTAAGTTTACTTGTTCTGTTTTATTCAGGGGCAACCGTATAATTCGGTTTCCTGCCGCGTCTGCGAAAAATGGTCAGGGCCATGGGGGCAATGCGGAATTTACCCTGCCAGTGGTACTCCCGGAATTCACCGGGGATGGCCGTAACCGGCTCCGGGGTGCAGCCCGTTCCGCCGAATTCGGCGGCATCGGAGCAGAACACCGGCTCGTACACGCCGGAGCGGGGCAGTCCCAGCACATAATTCTCCCGGGTCACGGGGGTCATATTCACCACCACGATCAGCTCTTTGCCGCTGCGTGGGTCAATGCGCCGCCACGACAACACGCTGTTGTCCGCATCGTCCGGCTGGATCCACCGATAGCCGTCCCAGCTGTTGTCATCGGCCCAGAGGGGTGCGTTGTCCCGATAGAACCGGTTGAGTTCCCGGTTGTAATGCTGCAGCTTGCGGTGCATATCGTAATCGAGCACCGACCAGTCCAGCTGATCGTCATATTTCCACTCCCGGAACTGGCCGATCTCGCCGCCCATGAAGCACAGCTTCTTGCCCGGGTGAGTCATCTGGTAGCCCCGCAGCAGCCGGGTGCCGGCAAATTTCCAGAAATAGTCGCCGGGCTGCTTGTTGATCAGGCTGCCCTTCATGTGCACCACCTCATCGTGAGACAGGGGCAGAATGAAATTTTCGGAAAAGGCGTAGGCCAGAGAGAAGGTCAGCTTGCCGTGGTGATATTTGCGGTAGAGGGGATCCTCTTTGAAATAGCGCAGGGTATCGTTCATCCAGCCCATGTTCCACTTGAACAGGAACCCCAGCCCGCCGTCCGCCGGGGGACGGGTCACCAGCGGGAAGGCAGTGGACTCCTCCGCCGCCATGACGATGCCACGGCGCACGGCGAAGCAGGCCCGGTTCAGCTCCCGCAAAAAATCGATGGCCTCCAGGTTTTCCCGGCCGCCGAATTTGTTGGGCTTGTAGTTGGGGCGGTTGTAGTCCAGATACAGCATGGAGCTGACCGCGTCCACCCGCAACCCGTCCAGATGATATTCCGTCAGCCAGTACACGGCGCAGGAAATGAGAAAGCTTTTGACCTCCGGCTTGCCAAAGTCGAAAATGCGGGTCGTCCAGTCCGGATGTTCGTTCATGACCGGGTCTGACAGCTCATAGCAGCAGGTGCCGTCGAATTCGTAGAGCCCGTAGCTGTCCTTGGGAAAGTGGGCCGGAACCCAGTCCAGCAGCACTCCGATCCCCGCCTGATGGAGGGTGTCCACCAGCACTTTCAGCTCGTCCGGGCTGCCGTAGCGGGCGGTGGGGGCATAGTAATTGGTGACCTGATAGCCCCAGCTGGGGTCATAGGGGTAGGCCGCCAGGGGCATCAGCTCCACATGGGTGTAGCCCATGTCCCGCAGGTAGGCGGCCAGCTCCGGCGCGATATCGGCGTAGGTGCAGGTGGAGCCGTCCGGCTTCCGCTTCCAGGAGCCGAGGTGCATTTCGTAAATATTCATGGGACTTTTCAGAGCGTCCCGCCGGGCGCTGCGGGCCAGATACAGACTGTCACCCCAGCGATAGTTGCCCTGCCGCCAGATGACGCTGGAGGTTTCAGGCACCAGCTGTGTACGGAATGCGCAGGGGTCGGCCTTGTAGACCTGCTCACCCTGTGGCCCGGTCACCAGAAATTTGTAGGCGTTACCCTCCCGGGCAAAGCGGCTCCAGGCCTCCCACAGCCCGTCCGAGATCCGCTCCATGGGCAGATCCTCCGGGTTCCAGAAATTGAAATCGCCTACCACACTGACATTGCGGGCGTTGGGTGCCCACACCCGGAACACGAACCCGTCCTGATCGTCTCTGCGCTGGGGATGGCAGCCCAGAAATTCCCATGCGTGGGTGGAAGTGCCGTGGTGATAGTGGTAGATGAAATCATTTTTTGCCTGATCCATGAAATGATCCTTTCTTCCTGTGGGATTGAACCGGGGACAGGCCGTACAAACCTGTCCATGCATAACATACCATATTTTCGGCCGTTAGGGAAGAGACAAAATATCTAAATTCTCCGGCAGCTTTCTGTCACTATTCACAATTGACAAGACGCTTTCCGGCTCTTTACTGGGTATTTCGCCGGTTTCTGACCGCTTTTCCAGATAAACGACCCCGCACCAGCGGCCGAATTTGAACCCGCAGCGGGGCAGATATGCCACACGCCGGTAGCCCAGCGCTTCGTGGAAAGCAAGACTTAGGGCGTTTTCATCCGTCACCAGCGCGTAGATCACCTGATAGCCCTGCCGCCAGAGCAGCGCCTCCAGCGCCCGGTAGAGCCTGCGCCCCACACCCTGACGGTGCAGCCGGGGATCGAGATAGATGGAAACCTCGGCACAGAAGCGGTAGGCCTCCCGCTCAAAGGGGGCACTGCCGTAGGCATAGCCCAGCACCTGCCCCTCCTGCTCCCACACCAGCCACGCGAATTGCCTCGTAACCGTGCGAAACAGCGCCGTCATTTCCTCCTGCGTCGGCACGGTGCAGGCGAAAGTGTAGGCCGTCCGGCGCACATAGGGCTCATAAATAGCCAGAATCCGGGGGATATCCTCCTCCCGCGCGAAACGAATCATAGCAATGCCTCCTGTTGCCCAAATCCCTTATTTCTATTGTACGATTGCCGCCGGTAAAGGTCAAGCAAAATCCACTCCACACCACGGAAAAAGCAAAAACCGCTGCTACATTTCCCTCGATAAACCCACAATCCCCCCATTCATCTGACAACCCGGAAAAACCGGGGGATTGGCACGGGGGCGCAACAGAGGGAAGATAAAAGAGAAAAGAGAAAAGAGAAAAGTGAATAGAGAAAAGAAGAGGTGCTTTGCTGCGCAAAGCGATTGAAAATAGCGGAGATGAAAGCGGGCTGTACCTCTATCCGGGGGATTGCCACACCAGTGTGCGCACTGGTTCGCAATGACAGTTCTTTTTTTGCACGGTTGCGCACTGGTTCGCAATGACAGCTCTTTTTTCATCCCTCTGTAGGGGCCGATTGAGGCACATCGGCACGCCCGCACAACGTTCGATCATGCATCCGCAGGGGCGGCATCCTTGACGCCCTTTACACTTGTTTCGGGCCGGGGGAATCAGCGCAGCAGGAGGTGGCCTAGGAGGCGGTCATCGGTCAGGGTGGGGCTTTGGTAGGCGGCATCCAGGAGGGCGTCGATGTTTTCGGAGCTGTTCTCGATTTCCTTGGCGTACAGCTGTGCCGTGTCCACCGGATCACCGCCCAGCAGATTGACCAGCACGCAGCCGGCGATCACCATTTTCACCCGTCCGGCCAGATCCAGATCGGAGACGGCCTGCAGCCAGTAGCGCTCCACACCGTAGGAAGCCAGAAAACGCAGCTGCTCCGGGAAATTCTCGCCGGGCCGGGGCGCGGCCAGCCGGTCGGCCCACTGCCGGGTCAGCACATCCAGCCCCAGATAGAATTTCCGCAGCTCGCCGCTGTCGGATCGCCGCGCCAGCTGCCGGGCAAAGGCCAGCTGCGCCTGGGGCTCAAAGGGGGGTGCCTCGCCTTCGTCCAGCAGGGTCTGGACATGGTAGCCATATAGCAGTCCCAATGCCAGCGCCTCGGGGGCGGAATATTGCGGGTCGGCAAGGTAAGTCAACATAACATCTCTTGTTTCCAGCAGCAGGGCAAAATCCGCCATGTCATAATCGCCCGCCTCGCCCCCGGGCAGCTGCCGCGTGACCCAGCCGTGGGGCCCGCTCAAAATCAGCTTTGCAGCCGCTGGGCAGGACAGGGACAGCCCCCGCTCCTGAAAATCCCCATAATCGTGGCAAAGTCGGGGAAATTCCCGGCAAGTCCGGCACAGGGCCTCGTGCCCCAGCTGGGCCTGAATGCGGCACAGCCCGTCCGATCGCCACATGGGGCAGCGCGCCTGCTCCAGCGAAAACCAGACACTGCCGTCCGCCTGCCGTGTCATATGGGCACGGATATCCTGCCCCAGCGGGCCGGGCAGGGCGGCATAGCGCGCGGCGGTCTCCTCATCCAGCTCCACCTCCCACAGCTGACAGCAGCTGTCCGGGCAGGCGGCGGCCAGGCATCGGAATTGTTCATAATAATCAGGCTCCCGAAGAATCATGGTGAACCTCCTTCCATGCGCATGATGCGCAACGGGCGTGCTGCGCGGAAAATCGGCAGCACGCCCGGCATCGGGTTGAAAAATCAATACTGGGTCGGCTCCACATGCCAGATCTCTTCTGCGTACTGACGGATGGTACGGTCAGAGGAGAATTTGGCACCGGAGGCGATGTTGAGCAGGCACTTGCGGCCGAAGGACAGGCGGTCGGCATAGTCCCGGTTGGCTTGCAGCTTGGCCTCGATATAGGTCAGATAATCCCAGAGGATATAGCGGTAATCGGGTCTGTGCCAGCTGGCTCCATCCAGAATGGAGGTAAACAGCTCCCGCTGCTGCTCATCGGTGGGCACGGTGCCATCCACCAGCGTATTGAGCGCACGGCGGACATGGGGCTCCCGGTCGTAGATGATGCGGGGGTTATAGGCATCCTTGCCGGAGTTGATCTCCTGCACGGTGGCACCGAAGATATACTCGTTCTCGATACCGGCTTCCTGCACGATCTCCACATTGGCACCATCCATGGTTCCCAGTGTCACGGCACCGTTGAGCATCAGCTTCATGTTGCCGGTGCCGGAGGCTTCCGTGCCGGCGGGGGAGATCTGCTCGGAAATATCCGCGGCGGGGATGATATGCTCGGCATAGGAGCAGTTGTAGTTCTGGACGAAGACCACCTTCATCTTGTCGGCCACATCGGGATCGTTGTTGATCAGCCGGGCAATGCGGTTGATATAGCGGATGATGGCCTTGGCCCGGACATAGCCCGGGGCGGATTTCGCGCCAAAAATGAACACGGTGGGATAGAAATCCGGCAGACTGCCGTCTTTCAGGCGGAAGTAGATATCCATGATGCTCAGGGCGTTCATAAGCTGCCGCTTGTACTCATGCAGCCGCTTGACCTGCACATCGAAGAGGAAATCGGGATTCAGGCGGATGCCCTCCTTCTCCTGAATGACACGGCAAAGCTGTTCCTTTTTCAGGTGCTTGACATCGTTGAACTGGCGCACCAGATCGTCATCGATCATGGGCTTGAGCTTGGCCAGACGATCCAGATCCTTCAAAAAGTCGCCGCCGATGCGGTACTTGATCAGCTGGGTCAGCTCCGGATTGCAAAGGCCCATCCAGCGGCGGGGGGTCACGCCGTTGGTCTTGTTCTGGAAACGTTCGGGGAAAACGGCGTACCAGTCCTTAAAGCAGTCATCTTTGAGAATCTGGCTGTGGATCTGGGCCACGCCATTGATATAGCTGCCCACATAAATGCTCAGATTGGCCATATGGGCGGTATTGTCCCGGATGATGAACAGACCGGGATGCTCCCGCCGGAGCTTTTCATCGATACGGCGGATGATCTCCACGATCTCGGGCACCACGCTGCCCAGCAGCGACAGATCCCATTTTTCCAGTGCCTCGCTCATGAGAGTGTGATTGGTGTAGGAGAAGGTGCGCCGGGCAATATCAAAGCTCTGCTCGAAATCCATGCCCTCCTTCATCAGCAGCCGGATCAGCTCCGGAATGGACATGGCCGGGTGGGTATCGTTGAGCTGCACGGCGTAATAATCCGCGAAATGGCTCAGATCGCTGCCGTGTACCGTCTTGTAAATGCGCATCATATCCTGCAGCGACGCGGAAGAGAGTACATACTGCTGCTTGATGCGCAGGCGCTTGCCCTCCCAGGTGGAGTCGTTGGGGT
>CAYSJX010000091.1:0-5739 GCA_964431445.1 uncultured Oscillospiraceae bacterium
TTGACAAATTCCAATTTATAGGTGTACGCAAAATTTACTAACTGTACGCATTTTTACAAGGTGTACGCAAAAATTCAAGGGTGTACGCAAATTGTATCAAAATAGGTAGTGACACACAGAAAAGAGACCGCTTTTGTCTATCGACAAAAGCGGTCTCTTTTCATCTAAATCCACCCTGCCGGGTGGGTGAAATCTTCTTCGATGATGAAATCCCCCCGTGGGGATAAAATCCGCCTCGACGGCGGGAGAGTGGATTTCATTCCATCTAAGATGGAACGCCGAAGATTTCATCACCACAGGTGATTCAGGCTGTCGAGAAAAGCCGCATATGTGGCTTTTCCTTTTTTCTCTTCCCTCTTCACTTTTCACGCTTCTCTTCCGTTTGCCGCAGTTCCCGGCGGGTGTGGCAGATGAAAAAGATTGCGATCAGGAAGGTCAGCGCATCCGCCGCCGGGAAAGACCACAGCAGGCCGTCCAGCCCCATGAAGATGGGCATGATCACCGGCAGCAGCACACCGAACACGATTTCCCGGATCAGGGACACCACCGTGGAGGCCGCCGCCTTGCCAAGTGCCTGCAAAAATATGAAGGTGCCTTTGTTGACCGTGGCCAGCACCATCATGCACAGATAAATGCGGAAGCACTTCACGGCGAAATCCATATAATAGGCGCTTTCATTTGCCGCGCCGAACAGCATGGCCAGCTGCCGTGGAAAGCATTCCACCACCACAAGGGCCAGTGCCCCCACGGCCGCCTCCGCCGCCAGCAGGCATGTAAACAGCCGGCCAACCCGATCTTTTCGCTTCGCGCCGATGTTGTAGCCCACCACAGGGATGCACCCCGCCGCAAGACCGATGGCCACGGAAATGGCGATCTGGAAAAATTTCATCACGATTCCCAGCACCGCCAGCGGAATCTGGGCATACTCCGACTGTCCGAAAACCGGATCCAGCGCACCGTATTTCATGCAGGTATTCTGCACGGCGGCCATGGAGATCACCAGCGATACCTGCGCCAGCAGACTGGTCAGCCCCAGCGAAAGAAAGCCTCCCATCACCCCGGCGCTGAGGCGGAAGCTGCTTTTCTTCAAACGCACCGCCTTCATGCGGCACAGATACCACACGGACAGCGCCGCCGTGAGAACCTGTCCGATGACCGTGGCCACCGCCGCACCCATCATGCCCCAGCGAAATCCATAGATGAATATCGGATCCAGCACGACATTGGCAATGGCCCCCGTCAATGTCGCCGCCATGGCGAAGCCGGGACTGCCGTCACTGCGGATGATGGGATTCATGGCCTGACCGAACATGTAAAACGGAATACCGAGGGTGATCCAGAAGAAATACTCTCTGGCCAGAGAAGCGGTCTGGGGATTGACATTCCCGCCGAACAGGGTCAGAAGCGGTTCGCACAGGGTAAGATAGCACACCGTCAGCACAAGGCTGGCCCCCACGCACAGCACCACCGCATTTCCCACACTGCGGTGGGCATCCTCCTGCCGTCCGCTTCCCAGGGCGATACTGACATAGGCGCAGCAGCCGTCCCCGATCATGACGGCGATGCCCAGGGCCAGAACCGTCATGGGAAACACCACGGTGTTGGCGGCGTTGCCGTAGGAGCCGAGATAATCGGCATTTGCGATGAAAATCTGATCTACAATGTTGTACAGTGCTCCCACCACCAGCGAGATCACGCAGGGAATGGAAAAACGGCACATCAGTTTTCCGATTTTCTGCGTTTCCAGAAAGGAATTTGATTTTTGTTCCATGTTTTACCTCCATTTTGGGACAGAAAAAAGCGCGTACCTTCTGTACGCGCAAAAAAAGATACAAAAGGTCCCTGATCCGTGTCGTATCAGATCGCAGGGATGCGCTCTTGTATCGTGTCCGGTGTATAAAATTTTCCGGCTGAAATATACCACAAAGCGTTCAAAAAATCAAGAGGAAATTTGCGCCTTGACATTTGTCCGAAATCGTACTATACTGGGCGGGAATGTCTGAAAACAGGAGGCAACGCCATGACCGATGCCGGAAAAGTGCAGGAAATCAACCGCCTGTCGAACGATCTGGATCTGATTTACCATACCGCCGCCCGAAAGCTGGGCGTGTCCGACAGTGTGCTGTGTGTGCTCTACCTGCTGCGGGAAAAGGGCGACTGCTGTCCGCTGCATGAAATTTACCGGGACAGCTGCATGAGCAAGCAGACCATCAGCTCCGCCCTGCGTCAGCTGGAAAAGGAGGGTGTGCTGGTGATGGATCCCGCCGGTGGCCGGGCAAAAATCATCCGTCTAACTCAGGCCGGGCAATCCCGCATGGCCCAGACCGCCGAGCGGCTCTACCATGCCGAATGCCGGACATTGCAGGACTGGACGGAGGAGGAATTCTCCCTCTGGACACGACTGACACACAAATACATTCACGGTCTGCGCGCGCAGGTCGCAGAATTGGAACAGGAGAGACTATGAAAAAAGCAATTCAGTTATCTGACCATTTTAACTACCGCACACTGCTGCGGTTCACCCTGCCGTCCATCAGCATGATGATTTTTGCCTCGATCTACGGTGTGGTCGATGGCCTGTTTGTCTCCAATTTTGCGGGCACAGTCCCCTTCACTGCCATCAATCTGATCATGCCGTTTCTGATGATTCTGTCCACCATCGGTCTGATGCTGGGCACCGGTGGCTCCGCGCTGGTGGCCAAATCCATCGGAGAGCGGCGGTCTGAGCAGGCAAACCGGTATTTTTCCCTGTTCGTCTACGTTGCCGCGGGGCTGGGCGTGTTCTTTGCGGTGCTGGGCATTGTGCTGATCCGCCCCATCGCGATTTTGCTGGGTGCGGAAGGCGAAATTCTGGAACACGCGGTGCAGTATGCCCGCATCATCCTGTGCGCCCTGCCGTTTAACATTTTGCAGCTGATTTTCCAGTCCTTCTTTGTCACGGCGGAGCGGCCCAAGCTGGGGCTGGTGGTGACAGTTTCCGCAGGTGTGACCAACATGATGCTCGATGCCGTGCTGGTAATTTTGCTGCCGCAACAGTGGAAGCTGGCCGGTGCCGCGCTGGCCACTGCCATGAGTCAGGTGGTTGGTGGTGTCATTCCCCTGTTCTACTTTGGGCGGGATAACGGCAGCATCCTGCGTCTGGGCAAAACGAAATACGATGGTCGGGCACTGTTTCAGGCCTGTACCAACGGCTCTTCCGAATTTATGAGCAACATTTCCATGAATGTGGTGGGTATGCTCTACAACCACCAGCTGCTGGCCTACGCCGGAAACAATGGCGTGGCCGCTTACGGCGTGATGATGTATGTAAGCATGATTTTCTCCGCTGCGTTTCTGGGCTATTCCATCGGTGTGGCCCCGGTGGTCAGCTTCCATTACGGCGCGCAAAATCACGATGAACTCAAGGGTCTGCTGCGCAGAAGCCTGATCATGATCGGAATTTTCGGCAGTGCCATGCTTATCAGCGCCGAAGCGCTGGCCCGTCCCCTTTCACTGCTGTTTGTGCGCAGTGACCCGGAACTGACGGAGTTGACGGTGAGCGGATTCCGGATTTTCTCCCTGTCCTTCCCCTTCATGGGCTATGCAATCTTCTCCTCCAGCTTTTTTACGGCCCTCAACGATGGCCTGACCTCGGCGCTGATCTCCTTCCTGCGCACACTGGTGTTTCAGGTCGCGGCGGTGATATTCCTGCCGATGATCTGGGATATTGACGGCGTGTGGTACTCCATCGGTGTGGCAGAGGTCATGGCAGTGGTATTCAGCGCACTGTTCCTGATCCTCAAGCGAAAAAAATACCGGTATTTTTAAGAACGCCGGCGAAAAAGAAGAGCCATTGCAAGCCGGTGCCGCCGCGCCGGTGGAAAGAAACTGTCATTGCGAACCGGTGCCGTAGCACGGGTAAAAAAGAACTGTCATTGCGAACAAGTGTGCACACTGGTGTGGCAATCCCCCCGATTTTCCGCCCGGTCATAGTAGGGGGCGGCGCCAGGCAGACGGCGGGCGACCAATGGTCGCCCCTACAGGATATTTGTTATGTTAACCCGCCGCTGCCTTCCCCCACCCAAAATGCAAATTCCCCTGTTCTTCCGACATTTGGGAAGAACAGGGGATGTTTTTTATTTTTCCTGCGTCCCGGCGAAGAACAGCTGGCCCTGCTGTGCATCTACCGTAACGGTCTGGCCGGAGCGGATCTCGCCGCCCAGCAGCTTCCGGCTAAGCATGGTCTCCACCGTGTGCTGCAAATAGCGGCGCAGCGGTCTGGCACCGAACTGGGGATCATAGGCAGCATCCACAATGGCGGCCTTAGCCTGCTCCGTCAGCGTCAGGCGGATCTGCTGCTGGTTCAGGCGGCTGTTGAGCCGGTCGATCATCAGATCAATGATCCGGGTGACATCCTTCCGGGTCAGCGGCTTATAGAACACAATTTCATCGAGCCGGTTGAGGAACTCCGGCCGGAAGGAACGGCGCAGCAGCGCGTGAACCTGCGCTTTGGCGTTTTCATCGATGGTGCCATCGTCATGAATGCCGCCCAGCAGGTACTCAGAACCCAGATTGGAGGTCAGAATGATGATGGTATTCTTGAAATCCACGGTTCTGCCCTGAGAATCCGTAATGCGGCCATCATCCAGCACCTGCAGCAGCACATTAAACACATCCGGATGGGCCTTCTCCACCTCGTCAAAGAGTACCACACAGTAGGGTCTGCGACGCACGGCCTCTGTCAACTGGCCGCCCTCGTCATAACCGACATAGCCGGGAGGCGCGCCAATCAGACGGGAGACGGAATATTTCTCCATATACTCCGACATATCGATACGCACCATATTCTGCTCATCGTCAAACAGGGTCTGGGCCAGCGCCTTGGCAAGCTCCGTCTTGCCCACGCCCGTGGGGCCAAGGAACAGGAACGAACCGATGGGCCGGTTGGGATCCTGGATACCGGCACGGCTGCGCTGAATGGCCTCCGACACGGCCCGCACCGCCTCATCCTGCCCGATGACCCGCTGATGCAGGGTATCTTCCAGCCGCAGCAGCTTCTCCCGCTCGCTTTGCACCAGACGGGAGACAGGAATGCCTGTCCACCGCTCCACGATCGCGGCGATTTCCTGCTCCGTCACCCGATCCCGGAGCATGCCGGCATTCTGCCCGTTGCGGGCGGCCTCCTCCTGCTGCTGTAAAGCCTGCTCCAGCTTGGGCAGCTGGCCGTATTTCAGCTCTGCCGCCTTTTCCAGATCATACTCCCGCTGCGCCGTTTCGATCTGGCGCCGTAGCTGCTCCAGCTGTTCACGCAGCTGCTGCACCCTGGAAATGGATGCCTTTTCATTGTCCCACTGGGCCTTCATGGCGTTATACTGATCCCGTTCCTCCGCCAGCTCCTTTTGCAGCTGGGTCAGACGGTCACGGGAGAGGTCATCCGTTTCCTTTTTCAGGGCAGCCTCTTCGATCTCCAGCTGGATAATGCGGCGGGACACTGCATCGAGCTGGGCGGGGCTGGAGTCCATCTCCGTGCGGATCTGGGCGCAGGCCTCATCCACCAGGTCAATGGCCTTATCCGGCAGGAAACGGTCGGTAATATATCGATGGGAAAGGGTTGCGGCAGCAATCAGCGCCGAGTCCGCGATTTTTACCCCGTGGAAAACTTCATAGCGCTCTTTCAGTCCACGCAGAATGGAGATGGTCTCCTCCACCGTGGGCTCATCCACCTGCACCGGCTGGAAACGGCGCTCCAGCGCGGCGTCC
>CAYSJX010000092.1:0-5672 GCA_964431445.1 uncultured Oscillospiraceae bacterium
GGAGTGTGCCGCCGGTCACATAGATGTTACCGTTGGAATCCACCGTGTCTCCACCCGAGACAGCCTCAACCTCACCGCCGTTGAACCACACCTGAACGTTCGGGTTGCCGCCTCTGCCGGTAAATTTCTCTGCTTCCGGCGTACCTGCCGCGGCTCCGATGGCATCGTTTGATGCGTTGATAAAAGCTTTTCCGCCGTTCACCTCAATGATCGTACCCTCAAAGCCCTCGTAGCATTTGGAAATATTGATATCCCCACCGTTGATATAAAGATTACGATCTGCGTGTATGCCGTCATCGCCGGTTTCAATATGGAATGTACCGTTTTCTATTTTAGCATCTACATTCGAGTGAACTGCGTCATCTTTACTTATGATTTTAAAGGTTCCGTTCTCTACCGTCAAAAGCGTTCCCGCTTTGAGTCCTTTTTGGCTATCGGAGCCTCCGGCAGGAGTGCCTTCGGTGGTAATATCAAAGGTTCCGCCCAATACGGTAAGGTTAGTTTCGGCTTGAATTGCATCGCCGCAGGCTCTAATGGTGTATTCACCGTTCACTATCTGTGCATAACCGAATTCAGCACCATCAACGCTGCTTGCCTGCAAACCGTCGCTGCCGGCATTCAGCTCAAATTTTCCGTTCAGGATAACAAGGAAATCCTTACCGCGAATGGCATCTGCGGCTGAGGTGACGGTATATCCGCCGCCTTCGATCACAAGACCGTCCTTGGAGCTGATACCGTGATGAAAATTCGCATTAACGGTAAGCCAACCACTTCCGCCGATATTCATATCGGTCTTGCTGAAGAGTGCCGCATTCGGCTCTTGATCGGCAACATCATCGTAGGTATAGGCTCTCGCATCATTTAATACATTCTGTGTGTTTTCAGTAAGGGTAATGATAAAGTCATCACAGTTTTTGCAATAGATCGCCGAATTATTGCTGCTTGAGATATTTACACCTGACAGCACTAATTCCACAACAGCCGTATCGGGGGCATTGATAACGATCTGTCCGTCCGACAGTGTGCCGGAAACCTCATACACACCGTCAGCGGATATGGTCAGTGTACTGCCGTCGGCATCGGCACCGGTCCCTTCAATTTTGATATCTCCGTCAGCAAGCGTTACTGTGGTAGTAACAGGGCGGGTCGGTCTGTTTGCAGATGCATCCGGTGCCGGCGGAGGTGCAACGATAGAAGTATCGGTATCTACGCCGTTATTTTCGGAGCCACCGGGTGTACCGGCGTTACCTGAACAGCCGGCGAGTAGGAGTAGCAAACATAAAATAATAGCAAGTGATCTTGTTTTACGCATTATAATTCTTCCTTTCCGGCAGCCGTTCTACTGCAAGTGATATTAAGATCGCCGTTTCTTATGCGGATCTTATCAAGCATCTCTTTTTCCTTAATGATTATCTTTAAGGTACGCTGCGTGGCAGTGCCTTCGCCGAATATGAGGCTCTTATATAGAACCATACCTCCTTTGCTACAAGTTACTTTCAATGTGCCTCCAGCATTTTTTTGAGCAATGCACAGAGCTGCTCACATTCTTGCTCGGTAAGTTTTTCGGTAACCCGACCTTCAAGTGCTTCACCAAGCTGCTCAAGCTCATTCCGGATCTCGTAAGACTTAGCGGTCAAACACAGTAGCTTACTTCTTTTGTCATTCGGATTCCGAATGCGCTGTATCAGTCCCTTTTTCTCAAGGTTTTGAATAATACCCGTAACCGTCGGGTTGGTAAGTGAAAATTTCTCTTCAATGTCTGTCTGACGAACCGTTTTATCCGGATTGCGGTAGAGCATCATCATGATCTTATATTGTGCATTAGACAGTTCATACGGTGCCAACACCTGGTTGGACAGCTTTTCTATGGCTAATGCTGTCTTTTTGATAAGTATGGCAACTCTGTCTTTCCTCATAACGTTACGCTCCTCAATTGTTATACTTGATCGGGCGGCTGTATATGTCACCGCATCAACAGTATGCAGCCTTATTAAATCATAGGCTCTTATACATAATAACATAGCACCCTATGTATTTCAATGCTTTTTCTATGAACTATTTGTAAAAATTGGCGGCAGGCTTGAAAAATGAAAAAAGAGCCGTCGGGATGACAGCTCTTAAAGGATACTTTGCTAGGGCGTGTTTGAAAAAAGTCAATATGCACAGATAGCGGAGCTTTTTGCGCTATACTTCAGAATTTCCCCTTGAAATACGAAGTATTCCTGCGGAAAAATTCTTCGTCTATCACAAAAATCTCTCGCTCCTGTACATATCTCCTTCTTTTTCAAACAACGCCTAAAATTCGACAGTCTTGCTTTACAGATAGATCACTCATTTCTGTTATAACAGAGTTGAAAAAGCCTTTCTGCGTTTTCAAATGCAATTTGTTTCTTTTCTTCTTCACCGATCGGTGCATTCTCAATAAACGGCCTTGCACCTTCGTTGCTGATAAACGGGCAGTCTACCGAATGAATAATACGGTCAGCACCCAGCACTTCTACACAGAATTTGAGTTGCGGATAATCAAAAATACCGCTTGGCGTTACATACACATTCTGTTTGAAGGTATCGGTCACGGTGCGCTCCAGCTTTGTTACCGATCGCGGCATCGACTGATCGAGGCGCGAGAGGAAAAACGGAAGCATCTCGCCCCAATGCCCCGCGATGAGGTACAGCTTCGGGAACTGATCTAAACGTCCTGCAAGAATGGTGCGTAGAATTTGGATGCCTGCTTCATTGTGCCAGCCCCAGCCGTGAAGTGAGAGCCGTGCACTTACTTCATCGCCGAGACCGCCGTAATAGGGCTCTTGTACTGCTTTCAGCGGTGCGCCCGGATGCACATAGATCGGCAGGCTGAGTGCTTCGCAGGCTTCTAAAACAGGCAGAAAGCGTTTATCGTCAAGAAATTCGTTTCCGGCTGACGCTCTTCCCGCGAGCAGAATGCCTTGAAATCCCATTTCTCTGACACGTTCGGCTTCTTTTGCGGCACAGGCAGGATCCGACCATGGCAGGAGTGCGAATGCGCCGTAGCGGTCGGGGTGTTTTTTCACAACATCGGCAATATAATCGTTGGTTTCACTTACAATGCCGGGAGCTTCTTCTGTCGGGAGCAGCTGCGATTTTGCGGGACAGGACAGGATCTGCATGGTGATACCGTGCTTGTCCATGTCTTTGATGCGGCGTTTGTCTAAATCGCCGAACAACTCGGGATCGGCATCGTACGGACGACCTTTACCGTGCGCCATTGCTGTATAGGGTGCGTCCTCTGCGGAATATCTCGCAAGATAGCGATTGATCGGTGCGCCTGCGAGATGCTCTTCTATTGTGATGATCTTCATAATATCTGCTCTCCGTTAATGTAAATTTGCCTGATCTTCGCTGTATCGGTGATGTTTTTGTCCGGTCTGCCTTCAATGAGCAGGAGAACTGCACGCTTTCTCGGTGTAACTGTGCCAAGATCGGAGATACCAAACACCTCTGCATTTATGCTTGTAGCACTTGCCAAGACTTCGGTCGGTGTCATGCCTGCCTGCACAAGAAGCTGCATTTCACGGTGCATGGAGGTACCGTATGCAACCGCAGGCGCAAAGGAGCCGTTGTTTGCATCCGTTGCTGTGAGGATCTTCACACCGCATTCATGCAGCGATCTGACAGCGTTTTCGGCATTCTGATAATCGGCAGGTCTGTATCCGTTTCTGCTGCTTTTCGCAAAGGCTTCCATCATCACAAGGGTCGGTGCGGCGGCGATTCCGCGTTCCACTATCGTTTCGGCGAGGTCGCGTGGGTATTCCTCTTTCATCGGAACATGAAGCAGGATATCCGCGCCGCAGTCAACCGCCATCCGCACAGCCTTGACCGATGTGGCGTGAACGGCGACCTTGATACCGTTGTCATGGGCGGTATTGCATATGTCCTTCAGAACGCTTTTCGGCATCAGATTCGGCTCAAACAGCAGAACTTTGATGTATTTCGCGCCGCCGTCAAGCATCTTTTTGACATATGCCCTACCGTTCAGCGTACCCATCGTCATACCGGCAGACGAAATGATGCTGAACGGAGCCGCATTTTCGATGACCGGTCCGGGTGCGGAAACATCACAGGCGGCGGCAATACCGTTTTTCAGCATTGTACGGGTCTGACAGGCGGAAGTAATATGTGTGTGCGTGTCGATGAGTGCAGGCATGAGGAAACAGCTGCTGTCCGTGTTTTCGGATTCGTTTACGGCGGTAATTTTGCCGTTTTCGATCACAACAGAAGCGTTTTCTATCACTTTTTCACCGTCAAACAACGGGTGATTCAAAATAATTCTGCTCATTTTTCCACCGAGACCAGCTCGCCGAATTTCATGACCGTACCGTAATGATTGCTCATGACGAGATAATTCGCACGAACGGTCACGGTGTCACCGACTTCGACTTTGCTGTAATGATCGTCGGTCGGAAAAATGACGAGCGCATAGGTCAGACCGTCGATGCTGTCGGACAGCTCGATCGACGACTTGTGGTGAATGTCGGGACCGATCTTCTTGGCAATGCCCGTCACTTCAAAACGCCTGTCAACGTATTTCCCGAAAAAGCTGTCGGCATCCGAGGCAAATTCATCGCAAAGCGTTTTGACATCGAACGGCACGTCCTGCTCGAGAATCGGCATTGCAGTGGTTTCGATCTGATGCGTTTTTACGTTCGAGGGGTGGTTGGGGTAGAATTTGAGTTCGTCGTTCATTTTGTATTCTCCTTAATTGCTGTAAAATCTATTCCGGCACGCACGGCTTGTTCGTTTTGCTTGATCTTTGGGATGCGGTATAATTTTCCATCCTTCATCAGCTTCGCGCCTGTTTGGTGATAACTGAACGAGACATTTGCCCGCACGCACTGTTCGCGGATATCGAGTACCCATTCGTAACGGCAGATACGTGCGTCATCCCCCGATTCACCGCCGACCGAGACCGATGTGATCGAGGGATCCAGATATTTTGACAGATCGATCTGCTCAAGCAAGGGTTCGCAAAAGATCGCCCTTGTTTTGATCGGCAGCCGCAGAAGGATCGGCAGACGATGATCCGCCATTGCCTGATCTTCGGCCGTTACGGCAATCGTCACATTGTCGTATCCGTCGCCCCAATCGTCGGGAATGCAGGATTCAAACCGATCAATGCGCTTGGTGGGGATGAAAAAATTGCAGTCACTGCGTTCTTTTATCATCCGCCAGATCTCTGACCGCCATTCGTCGGCATCCTCGAGGAAGAAATCGGAGGTGAAGCAGGTAAAAAATAGCGTTCCTGTGGGATATTTGTACTCACCACGACGATTTTTCGCGATTGGCAGGTGGAAAACAGACACATTTTTGCTGATCTCGCCGGCATCCTTCTCATGCTGTGCATCCATGCGGTAGACATAGCAGTGCCTGCATCCCTCGCTCAGCTTGCGGCATCCGTGCCACGGGTTCCATTTCATCTGCATTCACCTCCGCTCATACCATGTTTCAAGAAACTATTCCGATCCAGCTTCGGCTTGCGACCTCTTTTACCGGTCATCACATCAAGAGATCATTTTTTCTTGCGATCAACATATTCGTAAACGGTTCCGCGATCAACACCGAAGCATTTCGCTACTTTTGCCGCACTATGTGTTCTTTCGTAGGCTTCTACCAACAGTTCACGTACTTCTTTGCTA
>CAYSJX010000093.1:0-5134 GCA_964431445.1 uncultured Oscillospiraceae bacterium
CAGGTTGGTAAGCAGGGCCGCCAGATCCCCGGGCTTTTCAATGGCGGGGCCGGAGGTAATGCGGATATTGACCCCCATTTCGTTGGCGATGACCCCCGCCAGCGTGGTTTTGCCCAGACCGGGCGGGCCATAGAGCAGAGTGTGATCCAGACTTTCGCCTCTGCGTCTGGCCGCTTCGATATAGACGGAAAGATTTTCCTTGGCCTTCTCCTGCCCGGTGTAATCCGCCAGACGCCGGGGGCGCAGGCCGATCTCCGCCGCGTCCTGCGGCGCGAAGGTCGGGCTGATGAGAGGGGCTGTATCCAGTTCCTGTGAAAATTCCAAGCTCATAAAAACCTCCTGTGGGGGCCGGGTCTGTTTTGGGGTGGGAATGCTGCGGAGGACGACCGAGGCACCTCTGCCCATACGCACCCCGTTCAGGGCACATTGTAGGGGACGGCGCCCTCGACGTCCCGCAGCAGGCAGTTTTGTCTATCAACCACGTTATGCGCAGAATATCGGCACCCTACAATCGTTCAGGCCCCTCATAAAAGCAGTCGTCTTCCCATCGGGCCGGATTGGTGTCGATATATTCCCATATCTTTTGATAATCCTTCTCTCCACGAATCACATGGTCATGATAAGAACGCTGAAAGACTGTTGTGCCAATATCACGATGGCAAAAACGTTTCAGAGTCGATACAAAATGAGGGATCATCGCATTCGTACGGGATGGTGCCCGCATTGTCCCGCCGGTATCGTTTCCATCAACCCGCAATATCAAATGTATGTGATTCGGCATGATGACAAACCGGTCAACGCAAATCCCGGGAATATGATTGCCTGATATAATATGCCGATACACAATTTCCCCCATTTTCGAAAGACGTACATGCGGGGCGTCGAGGGCGCCGCCCCCTACAATGCGCCCCAATAAACATTTCCTGTCTTTCGTACAGATCGTAATAAAATACGCACCGGGGGTGCTGTAATCGAAATCCGGAAGCCGGTTTGGCTTGCGTTCTGCCACTGCCGCTTTTATCCCTTCATGACCATGGCGCGCAGGGCGTGGCGAACCATTTCTTCTGTGGTGGCGGCGGGGTCTACGCCCTTCATGGCCGCGGCGATCTCGGCGGCGGAATAGCCCAGCTCCTGCAGCGCGGCGGTGGCCATGGCGGCATTGCCGCTGCCCGGCACCGGCCCGGCGGCCTTCCCGCCGGAAAAATCCAGCTCCATATCGCTGCCGCCCAGCTTGTCCTTCAGCTCCAGAATGACACGCTGGGCAATTTTTTTGCCGATTCCCTGGGCGGCGGTCAGCAGCTTTTCATCCCCGGTCATAACGGCCAGGGTAAAATTCTGGGGCCCGGCGGAGAGAATGGACAGGGCGGCCTTCGGCCCCACGCCGTTGACCGAGGTCAGCAGGGAGAAGCAGCGCTGCTCCTCCCGGGAGGTGAAGCCGTACAGCTCATAGGCATCCTCCCGGATGGACTCGGTGACAAACAGCCGGGCATTCTGCTCCAGCTTCAGCTGGGCGGCGGTATAGGCCGTGACACGGCAGCCGTAGCCCACGCCGCCGCAGTCGATCACCGCAAGACCCGGTTCCAGAACCGTGACCGGGCCGGAAACATAGTAAATCATGGAAAACCCCCTTTTATCGCCGCTCCACACCGGCCAGCAGACTGGTGGCGGAGCGGGCATGGCACAGGGCGATGGCGATGGCATCGGCGGCATCGTCCGGCTTGGGCATGGCACGCAGGTGCAGCAGTCGCATGGTCATATCCTGCATCTGCTTTTTTGTGGCGTTGCCATAGCCCACCAGCGAAAGCTTGACCTGCATGGGCTTGTAGGATGTGACCTCCAGTCCCGCCTGCCGGATGGCCAGCAGCATCACGCCCCGGGCCTGCGCCACACCGATGCCGGTGGTAACGTTCTGGCCGAAAAACAGCTCCTCCATGGCCACGGCATCCGGCTTCGCCTGCTGCAAAAGCTGACAGAGGTCGTTGTACAGGATCTCCAGCCGGGCGGAAAAATCCATCCCCGCCGGGGTGGTAATGGCCCCGCAGGTCACAAGACGGCTTCCGGTGCGATCCGCTTCGATCAGGCCGAAGCCGGTGATCCCGTAGCCGGGGTCGATGCCCAGAACCCGCATATACCCTGCCTCCTTTTTGTTCACTCCTTATAGAATAGCACATTTGTTTCGTTTTGCCTACCCTTTTTTTCCGAAATCGTACATGATTTTTCCGGCAGCGGCCATACTAGCGGTAACGAGGTGGAGCTATGAACGAGTTTTTTTGCCAGACCCGAATCGTCACCGGCCCGGATGCCATGCAGGCGCTGCACGGACTGCAAAGTAAGCGCCTGCTGGTGGTGACGGATCCGTTTTTTGCCGAAAACGGCACGGCAGAGCGGATCGCCGGACTATCCGGTGCGGCCCAGACCCTGATTTTTGACCGGGTGGAGCCGGATCCGACGGTGACGCTGGCGGCCGAAGGGGCGGCGGCC
This sequence comes from uncultured Oscillospiraceae bacterium, assembly GCA_964431445.1. Taxonomy (GTDB): domain Bacteria; phylum Bacillota; class Clostridia; order Oscillospirales; family Oscillospiraceae; genus Faecousia. Next base: position 2,482 of record CAYSJX010000093.1, read on the forward strand.
CTGCGCCGGTTTCAGCCGGACACGGTGGTGGCCCTCGGTGGCGGCAGCGCCATGGACTGCGCCAAGGCCATGTGTTTCTTTTCCGGAAGCAGGCCGGAGGTGGTGGCCATCCCCACCACCTCCGGCTCCGGCTCGGAGGTGACGGATTTCGCCGTGCTGACCCATGAAGGGGTGAAGCACCCGCTGGTGGACGAGGCCCTGCGGCCGCAGCTCGCCATTTTGGACAGCACGCTGGTGGCGCAGCTGCCGCCCCGGCTGGTGGCCGAAGGGGGCTTTGACCTGCTCAGCCACGCGCTGGAAGCGTATGTGGCCACCGGGGCATCCCCCTGCACCGACGCGCTGGCGGCGGAAGCCTTCCGCCGGGCAATGGAATTGCTTCCCGCCTCCTTCCGGGGGGACGCGGCGGCCCGGGAGGCGCTGCACGGCGGTTCCACCATGGCGGGTCTGGCCTTTTCCCGGGCGGGGCTGGGGCTGTGCCATGCCCTGTCCCATGCGCTGGGGGGCGAATTTCATGTGCCCCACGGCTGCCTCAACGCCATTTTGCTGCCGGGGGTCATCGCCTGCAACGCTGCCGCTGCCGCACCCCGCTACGGCCGGCTGGCAAGGCAGACGGGGCTGTCCACCGGCGGGGACGCGGTGGCGCTTCGTGCCCTGAAAAACGCCCTGATCCAGCTGCGGCGGGCACTTTCCCTGCCGCAAAATCTGTCTCAGGCGGGCATTTCCCCGCTACAGCTGCGGGAAAAGCTGGAAAAACTGGTTGCGGCGGCACTGGCCGACCCCTGCTGCGCCACCAATCCCGTTCCGCCCACCCGGGAGCTGGCCCGGCAGGTGCTGCTGGAGGCGGCGGGACATGGATAAGGCGCTGCTGTCCGTGGGGCTGGACGTGGGCACCACCACGACCCAGATGGTACTCTCCCGCCTGACGGTGGAAAACCGGGGCGGTGCCTTTCAGGTACCCCGGATGGAGATCACCGGGCGGGAAATTCTGTATCAGAGCCCGGTGTGGCTGACCCCCCTGCTGCGGCAGGAGCTGGTGGACGGGCAGGCCCTGCGACAGCTGGTGGCGCAGGGTTACCGGCAGGCGGGGCTTCGCCGGGAGCAGGTGGACACCGGTGCCGTGATCATCACCGGGGAGACCAGCCGGAAGGAAAATGCCCGGGCGGTGCTGGATCATCTGTCGGAATTTGCCGGGGATTTCGTGGTGGCCACGGCGGGGCCCCATCTGGAGAGCGTGCTGGCCGCCCGGGGGGCGGGGGCGGTGGAATATTCCGCCCGCACGGGAAAAACGGTGCTGCACATGGATATCGGCGGCGGCACCTCGAATCTGGCTCTGATCCGGGACGGGCAGATCGCCGCCACAGGCTGCCTGAATGTGGGCGGGCGGCTGGTGAAGCTGGACGAAAAGGGGAAAATTCTCTACCGTTCGCCGGTGCTGGCGGGACTATATGACGGTCAGCCGGGGCAGTCTGCCCGGGAGGAGGAGCTTGCGGCGCTTTGCGGCATCCTCGCCCGGGCGCTGGAAATGGCCGCGGGGCTGTGCCCGTCCCAGAGCCTGCTGGAAAAGCTGTGGACGGCGGAGGCCGGGCCGGTGTGGGAGCCGCCCCGGCAGGTGGACACCATTTCCTTCTCCGGCGGGGTGGCGGCCTGCATGGCGGAAAGCCATCCGACCTTTGCCTTCGGAGATATTGGGGTGCTGCTGGGGCGGGCGCTGAAAGAGAGCCTGCTGTGCCGCCTGCCCTTCCGGCTGGAGGCAAACGCCATCCGGGCCACGGTCATCGGCGCGGGCTGCCACAGCACCAGCCTGTCCGGCAGCACCGTGTTTTACCGGGGCATCCCCTTTCCCGTGAAAAATCTGCCGGTGATCGTGGCAGATGCTGCAGAACAGGCACCCGAGCCGCTGGCCCGGCTGCTATCACGCGCCGTCCGGCAGGGGGAAGGCCCCTTCGTGCTGGCGCTGCCGGGATGTCCGGCGGCAGACTACCGGCAGCTTTCTGCCCTGGCGGCGGTGCTGGCGCAGAGCCTGCCCGGCCCCGTCTATGTGGCGATGGAGGCGGACATGGCCAAGGCCCTGGGCCACGCCCTTGCCCTGCGGCTGCCGCCGGACAGGAAAATTCTGTGCCTTGACCGGGTGGCGCTGCCCGGCGGCAGCTATCTGGACGTGGGCGCGCCCATTGGCGATGCCCTGCCGGTGGTGATCAAAACCCTGATTTTGGAGAAATGAATATGAAACTGCAAACAACTCTGTTGGGAAAAACCTACATGTTCCGGGACATCAAGCAGGTGCTGGCCAAGGCCAACGAGGAAAAAACCGGCGATAAGCTGGCGGGTCTGGCGGCGGAGACGGCGCAGGAGCGGGTGGCGGCCAAGGTGGTGCTGTCGGCCCTGCCCCTGTCGGCCCTGCGGGAAAATCCCGTGGTGCCCTACGAGCAGGACGAGGTGACCCGCATCATACAGGACGATCTGAACGAGCCGGTCTACCGCTCCATCCGGAACTGGACGGTGGCCGAGCTGCGGGAGTGGCTGCTCAGCGAGGGCACCACCGGTGCGGACATCCGCCGCGTCAGCCGGGGACTGACCGGAGAAATGGTGGCGGCGGTGGCCAAGCTCATGAGCAATCTGGATCTGATCTACGCCGTGGCGAAGATCACCGTCA
>CAYSJX010000093.1:5144-5639 GCA_964431445.1 uncultured Oscillospiraceae bacterium
CGGCCTGCCGGGCACCCTTTCGTGCCGCCTGCAGCCCAACCACACCACCGACGACCCGGACGGCATCACCGCATCGGTGCTGGAAGGGCTGAGCTTCGGGGCAGGGGACGCGGTCATTGGCCTGAACCCGGTGACCGACTCCCCGGAGCAGGTGGGCAAGGTGCTGCGGCGCTTCCACGAAATCCGGGAGCATTGGGCCATCCCCACCCAGATCTGCGTGCTGGCCCACGTCACGGCCCAGATGCAGGCGGTGCGCGCCGGGGCCCCCTGCGATCTGATCTTCCAGTCCATCGCCGGTTCCCAGAAGGGCAACGAAGCCTTCGGCTTCCGCGCCGAAACACTGGAGGAGGCCCGGCAGCTTCTGCTGCGGGACGGCACCGCCGAGGGGCCGAATGTGCTGTATTTTGAGACGGGGCAGGGCTCCGAGCTGTCCTCCAACGCCCACCACGGGGCCGATCAGGTCACCATGGAGGCCCGGTGCTACGGCTTTGCCCG
>CAYSJX010000094.1:0-5628 GCA_964431445.1 uncultured Oscillospiraceae bacterium
AGCGCTACGGCTCCGACAAGCCGGATCTTCGCATCGATCTGGAAATTCAGGACGTGTCCGACACCGTGCAGGGCTGCGGCTTCGCCCCCTTCGAGGGTGCCACCGTCAAGGCCGTGGTGGTGCACGCGTTCAATCAGCCCCGCAAATGGATTGACAAGCTTCTGGCCGATGTGGAAGTGCAGACCGGCAACAAGGCCTGCTGGGTCAAGGTGGACGAAAACGGTGTCCTGACCGGCGGCATCTCCAAGTTCCTGCTGGAGCGGCAGGATGCCTTCAAGTCCGCCCTCGATCTGCAGCCCGGCAGCTTCGTTTGCATGGCCGCCGGCAAAAAGCCCGCCGCCCAGAAGACCGCCGGTGTGATCCGTACCATGCTGGGCAGACGGGTGCCCGGCCACTTCGACGAAGAGCAGTATGCCATGTGCTGGATCGTGGACTTCCCCATGTACGAGCTGGGCGAGGAGTCCGGCCAGCTGGAGTTCTGCCACAACCCCTTCTCCATGCCACAGGGCGGCATGCAGGCCCTGACCGATGCCGAAGGCGATGTGGACAAGCTGCTGGCCATCCATGCTGACCAGTACGATCTGGTTATCAACGGCTATGAGTCCGCCTCCGGTGCCGTGCGCAACCACGATCCGGAGATCATGGTCAAGGCTTTTGAAATGGTGGGTCTGGGCGAAGCGGACGTGAAGGCCAAGTTCCCCGCCATGTACAACGCCTTTACCTACGGTGCGCCGCCCCACGCCGGTGCCGCCCCCGGTGTAGACCGGCTGGTAATGCTGCTGACCGGCGAGGAAAGCATCCGGGAGGTCATCACCTTCCCCATGAACAAGAACGCGCAGGATCTGATGATGGATGCCGATGTGCATATCCTCATCAACGAAAGCCACCTGTCCTGAATAAGCCACCCCGCCGCGGAGAGCTATCCGCGGCGGGGCTTTATAATGTATGGAAATGCATGTCATTGCAGCGCCTTTTTTGCACCGTTTCCCTGTCGCCGTCATAAAATAGCCCGGTGGAGAGGTAACGGTTGCCGGCATCGGGGAAGATGGTCACCACCCGTTTCTCCGGCTCCGCCCGGGCGATGGCTGCCGCCGCAGAATACGCCGCACCGGAGGAAGCGCCCGCCAGAATTCCCTGCCGGGCCAGCGCTCTGGCTGCGGCGAAGGCATCGGCCTCCGAAATGGCAACGATGGTATCCGGCAAAGTTCTATCCAGCACGGCGGGAATAAAATTCGCACCGATTCCTTCAATTCCATGGCGGCCGGAGATGCCTTTGCTGAGCATCGGACTTTCGGCAGGCTCCACCGCCACAATGCGAAGCTTCACCCTTTTCTCCCGGAGAAACCGCCCCGCCCCCGTCAGCGTGCCCCCGGTGCCGACACCGGCCACAAGCACATCCACCCTGCCCTGCGTCTGCCGCCAGATTTCCGGCCCCGTGGTGCGGTAATGGGCCACGGCGTTGGCCGGATTGTCAAACTGACCGGGAAGAAACGCCCCCGGGGTCTGATCTGCCAGCGCCCGGGCCTGCTCCACCGCCCCTGCCATGCCCTGCGCCCCGGGCGTCAACACCAGTGCCGCGCCATAGGCGCGCACCAGCGTCTGCCGCTCCCGGCTCATGCTCTCCGGCATGACGATGATGCACCCGTACCCACGCCGGGCCGCAATGGCCGCCAGAGAAATGCCCATGTTGCCGGAGGTCGGCTCGATGATGGTGCCGCCCGGGCGCAGCAGGCCCCGGCGCTCCCCGTCCAGCACCATCTGCCACGCGGCACGGTCTTTGGCGGAGCCGGTCAGGTTGGTATACTCCAGCTTGGCAAAGAGATTTTCCGTCAGCCGCAGCATGGGGGTGTTGCCGATCAGATCTTCAAATGTCATAAAAATCCTCCTTGTCATGGGAAATGAGGGAAAAATATGCCACAATTTGACCGGATCACCCGGCTGCTTCTGTGCGACTACGATCCGCGCAGCGCCATGGACGCACCCATGCCACCGGGAACGGCCACCATGGGCGATGCCGCCGTGCTGCTGGAAAAGCTGCGTGAAATGCTGTTTCCCGGCCTTTCCGGGGCAGAAAGGCCCAGCCCGGGCCGGATTTCCGCGCTCGCTTGCGACATCTGTGCCCGGCTCGACAGGCTGTCAGCGCAGGGCACCGGCACGGCCCTGCTGGAGCAGCTGCCCCGCATCCGCGCGCTGCTGCGGCAGGACCTGGACGCTTTTCTCGCCGGAGATCCGGCCGCCACCGGGGCGGAAGAAATACTCACGGCCTACCCCGGTTTCTACGCCATCACGGCCCAGCGGCTGGCCCACAGTCTCTACCGCATGGGGCTGCCCCTGCTGCCCCGGCTTTTGACGGAGCTGGCCCACAGCCGCACCGGCATTGATATCCACCCCGGTGCCGCCATCGGCCCCGGTTTTTTCATCGATCACGGCACCGGTGTTGTGATCGGGCAGACCACCGTCATCGGCTCCATGGTAAAAATTTATCAGGGTGTCACGCTGGGGGCGCTGTCCACCCGGGGCGGGCAGGGTCTGCGGGGCAAAAAACGTCACCCCACCATTGAAGATGAGGTGACGATCTATGCCAATGCTTCCGTGCTGGGGGGCGATACCGTGATCGGGCGGGGTGCCACCATCGGCGGCAGTGCCTTCGTTACACGTTCCGTGCCGGCCGGGGCCACGGTCATGGGCGGCCCGCCAGATCCCGGATGACCTCTCCGGCCAGCAGCAGTCCCGCAATACCGGGAATGAAGGAGGTGCTGCCGGGAATCTGCCGTTTGCCAAGTGCGGCGGCTTCCTCCTCCGCGCCTACGGGTGTCAGGGCTTCCTCCAGCGAATAGACCACTTTCATATGGGAAATGCCCCGCTTTTTCAGCTCCCGGCGCATGACCCGGGCCAGCGGGCAGACGCTGGTTTTGGAAATATCCGCCACCCGGAAGGCCGTTCCGTCCAGCCGGTTTCCGGCTCCCATGCAGCTGATAATGGGCGTGCCCGCAGCGAAGGCATGCTCCGCAAGGCACAGCTTGCCGGTTACGGTGTCAATGGCATCGACAATATAGTCATACCGGGAAAAATCGAACTGCTCCGCCGTCTCCGGTGTGTAAAAAACCGGCCAGCAGCGAAGCTGCAGTTCCGGGTTGATATCCAGCAGCCGATCGCGCGCCGCCTCCACCTTGGGCTGCCCCAGTGTGGAATGGGTTGCCAGTAGCTGGCGATTGAGATTGGTCAGGCTGATGGTGTCGCTGTCGATCAGATCCAGCGCGCCGATACCGCCCCGGGCCAGCGCCTCAGCCGTGTGGCCGCCCACGCCCCCGAGCCCGAACACCGCCACCCGGCAGTGCCCCAGCCGCTCCATGGCCGTCTGCCCCAGCAGCAGCCGGGTGCGGGAAAACTGTGTATCCATATTGCCCTCCTGTCCAAATATATGTAAAAAGAGCTGCTGTAGAACATCGCCGCAGCAGCCCTTTTCAAGAAACCTCAGCCCCGCGCGTGAAACAAGTCAGTCCGCGAAGGTCAGCTGATCCCGGTAGCGCTCCTTGAACAGCCCGTAAACCGCCTCCAGAATGGATTCATCCTCCACCGCGAGGTAGTTTTCCGTTTCTTCGTCCACCGGTTCAATCTCCAGAATGACGATTCCGGCATCCGGCTCATCCACCGGCAGCAGGAACAGGTACTCTTTTCCCTGATATTCGATCACGTCCAGATACTCAAAATCGCTGTCCACACCGTTTTCATCCGTCAGTGTCAGGATGCTTTCTTCTTCGAGAATTTCATTTTCTTCCATAGGTAACTCCTTCCGGTTAAAGCCGCTTTTGCGGCGTATTTACAAATTCGGGCAAAGGCGGCGGATGCATTGCAGCACCTGCTCCCGGTTGCGGATCAGGGGAAACAGAAGCATTTTCTTTCCCACCCGCAGCCGGAGCCCGCCCAGGGCCGGTACGACCGACACCACCGCCTCCATTCGGATGCGGCAGGTTCGGCGCAGCAGCGGTCTGCCCGTCAGCTCCGTTTCCGACACCGTCAGCCGGAGGCGGCCTTGCAGCAGTGCCAGCAGTATCGCCAGCACCAGCATGGCGCAGGCCAACGCCAGCGGAATGCCCACATGCAGCTTGATCGCATACCCCGGCAGGCTCTGAAAATCCCCATTCTTCCCATAGGCCAGCAGGTAGGCCAGCGCCGTGGGATAGCGGGTATAAAAAGCGGGGTGCTTATAGCGGCCGTCAAAATAATTGGCCAGCGCCATCACGAAATAGGAGCCACCGTACACCACGGCCGCAGCCGCCGCCCCCAGCAGGGCGCAGCAGACCGCCAGCTTCCATGGACTGCGGAAGCGGACTTTCAGCGGCAGTTGTTCCATCGGGGCACCCTCTTTCGGGTTTGGACGGCAGAGCCATGCCGCCCGTATCAATTGGATTATAAGGAATTTCCCGTCCTTTGTCAACGGGGACATTACGCCGGGGTGAAGTGAAATTTCTGAAACATCCCGTCGGCCACGGCAAAAACCGTCACCGAGCCATCCTCGCCGCGCTCCACCGTCAGCTCCAGCTGCGATGCGTTCAGCACCTGCCGGACATATTCCACGGGATCCTCGGTCTGTACCTCTTCAAAAAATACGTCCCGCATCTGGTTGTTGCGGCACAGGTTCGGGATCTCCCGCACCAGCTCATAGTCAGCCATGGCGGATACCCTTACTGCTGCGGGCTCTGGGGCACCGGCGCAAGGCCCGCCACATCCGTCACCGGCATGGAAAAGGCGATGCCTCTGGCCTTCTTAGCCATATCCAGCTTGCGGTAGATGGCATTGAGGACGGTATCGCGGATGGCGCTTTCCACCACCATCATCAGAATTTCCTTGTCGGCGTGCAATGTAATGCCGAAGAAGGCGGCCGCCTCCTCCTTGACCACGCCCCGGCCGTGCACGATGGTGCCGCCGCGCACCCCCAGCTCCCGGGCCACTTCCATCACTTCATCGGCAAAGCCGGTGTCCACGATGGCAAAAATCACTTCATGCTGATTGGTTTTCATCAGATCTCCCTCCTGTCGCTCAAGAAACGGTACATATTCACACCAATGACGCTGCTCAGCGGCACGGCGAAGGCAATGCCCTTGCCATTGCGGATGGTGGCAAATTTTTCTTCCAGTGTCTGCATGATCTCGTCGAGCCGGTCTTCCCGCACCACACTGAGCAGCACGGTTTTGTGGGGTTCCAGGCCCAGCAGCTCCACAAGATCGGAGGTTGCCGTGCCCATACCGCCGGTGGCCATCTGGCAGTTGACACCGAACTGGCTGATCACGTCCAGATAAAACTCGCCCTTTGGGCGCTCTACCACGGTAAAGAGCAGCTTGAGCTTGCGGATGGCGGATTCGTTGATGGTATTATCCATGCCGTTGCCCTCCTTACATAAAGTTGATGATCTGCTGATCATCCACATCCAGAATGCGCTTCATGGCCCGGCGCTCTGCCCGGCGCTCCGCCAGAATGCCCCGGAAGCCCAGCAGCTGGATGGTGATCAGGGGGATCATGGCCACCATGGCCACCACGCCGAAGGCATCGCGCAGCACCGCCGTCTCTCCCTGCAGGCCCACGCAGGCCCCGATGGCGAAGGGCAAAATGAAGCCGGAGGTCATGGGG
>CAYSJX010000095.1:0-5502 GCA_964431445.1 uncultured Oscillospiraceae bacterium
TGCTGACGCAGCTGGCCGCCATCCGGCAGGAGTACGACAAGGTATCCGATGCTCTGTCTGCCGTGCGGGCCACAGGCTACGGCGTGGTAATGCCCCGGCCGGAGGAAATGACCCTGCAAACCCCGCAGGTCATCCGCAAGGGCGGCGCTTTCGGTGTCCGGCTGAAGGCGGGTGCCCCCTCCATCCACATGCTCCGGGTGGATATCGACACGGAAATCAGCCCCATGGTGGGAGACGAAAAGCAATCCCGGGAGCTGATCGCCTACCTGACCGAAGGCGACCCGGAAAAGCTGTGGCAGAGCAACATTTTCGGCAAATCCGTGTATGAGCTGATCCGGGACGGTCTCAACGCCAAGCTGGTGCGCCTGCCGGAGGAGGTACGGGAAAAATTCCGGGGCATCCTCGGCCGGGCGGTAAACGAAGAGGCCAGCGGGCTGCTGTGCCTGATCCTGTAGACTTGACAATTTGCCGCCTTTGCAGTACAATTATCTAAGAAATAAAAGGAGGTATTCCATATGGCATTTCGCGGCAATGAATATTTCTGGAAGGATCGCAAGCGTTTTCTGGGCATGCCCCTGAGCTTTACCCGCTACGCTCTGTCTGATGACCGGCTGTTTCTTTCCGTTGGTCTGCTCAGTGTGCATGACGATGACATCCTGCTCTATCGGATCCGGGATATCTCCGTCAACCGGACGCTTTGGCAGCGGCTGTTCGGTGTCGGCACCGTCACGGTGCTGTCCTCCGACAAGACCCACCCCACGCTCCAGCTGAAAAACATCAAAGATCCCATGAAGGTCAAGGAACTGCTCAACGATCTGGTGGAGCAGATGAAGACCCGGCGGCGGATGCGCTTTGGCGAAGTCCTCGGCAGCTATGACGAGGAAGACCGCGCCGATGATATGGATGAGGAATAATGCTGCAAGCGCGCTGCCCACCCGGCAGCGCGCTTTTCCGATGGTCATAAAAACGGGCTCCCGGCTCTCCCTCCGGGAGAGCTGTCACCGCAGGTGACTGAGAGGGGCGTGCCGTTGTTTCCCCTCTCCGACCTCGCTGCGCTCGGCCACCTCTCCCACAGGGAGAGGCAGGAAAGGCCATTCCGTCCTCTAATTTCATTAAAGATACTGCTCAAAATACTGCAAAGTCGAATAATTCACAATATTTCGATTTCTGGAAATATCCATGCGCTGCTTTGCTTTCTTGTAGATTTTGATATATGACCGCAGTTTCTGCTCAATGGTGTGCGCGTTGATATCTTTAAGCACTTCAAATTCAGCAGGGCGCATATACGGTTTTACGGTAGATATGTATTCTGCCGGTTTTTCGATCACCACGGCTTTGGAAAAGTCCATACCGCAACCGTTTTCCCTGTCCGTCCAGAGTACATAGTCATGGTTGATATGGGAGCGTAGCGGAACAGCCCAAAAAATGCCGCCGATCAAAACACCGATGCGGATATAGGGACGGGTTGGCTTCTGCTCAATTTCCGGGCAATCCCTATATGCTTCATAGAATTTTTCCGTTAAGAATACGATCTTCACCATGTTTCGACACCTCTGTGGAAAGGAAAACGGCCACGCTTTGCGCATGGCCGTTCTTCTCTACGAGCATTCTTTTGTTTACCCTCCACACGCTCTATGTGGAGATCAACTCGGTGAGCATTCTTTATTTTTGACTTGCGCTCTACAAGTCGCGTGGATTTCTCCGCGCAATTATTATATGCATTTTCTGAATTTTTGTCAAGAAAAATTCAGAACCAAAAAAGATCGGATTCAATCAGCAGGTGCCGAGTGCGGAGTTTTTTCGCACAGGCAATCGATTCAGCGCTTCCCCGGGCAAAATTCACATTTTCTTCCTTTACCCAATGGGAAAAGTGTGGTATACTAATCTTATCTATTGCCTGTGGAGGACTGACCATGAAACTGCCGGAAAGCAAACGGGTCAAATGGAGCTATGTGGGGCTGGCCTTTGCCATTCCTACGGCACTGATGCTGATCGTTTATATCATCTGCGGCTATGAACCCTTCGGAAAATACAGTCTGCTGTATTCCGACATGTATCACCAGTATTACCCCTTCTTCTACGCCTTCCGCAAGGCGCTGCTGTCCGGCGAAAGCCTGCTGTGGACATGGAGCGTCGGCATGGGCATGGAATATCTGGGGCTGATCTCCTATTATCTGGCCTCTCCGCTGAATTTACTGAGTGTGCTGGTGCCGGAGCCGTGGGTGCTGGAATATTTCTGCCTGCTGATGCCCATCAAGCTGGGACTGGCCAGCGGTTTTTTCGCCATCATGCTCAAAAAGCTCTTTGACCGGGATGACCTTTCCATCACCCTCTTCGGCTGCTTTTACGGCATGTGCGCCTGGGCGTTGGGATATCAGTGGAATATCATGTGGCTGGACACCTTTGCCCTGCTGCCGCTGCTGATGCTGGGCACCGTGCGGCTGCTGCGGGACAAAAAGTTTGTGCTGTACACCCTGACCCTGTTTCTGAGCGTATTCGTCAACTATTATATTGGCTTTTTCGTGTGCATTTTCGTGCTGCTGTTTTTCATCTGCTATGAGATTTGCCGGTTCCGGGGCTTCGGCCGCCTGCTGGGAGATTTGTGCCGCATCGGTCTGTTCACTGTGCTGGCCATTGGCATGACCGCCGTGCTGGAGCTGCCCACCCTGGCCGCCCTGCAAAACACCTATTCCAGTGTCAACGCATACCCGGATGGTTTTTCCGTCAATATCGTATCCGGCGAGCTGGTCACGGCTGCCAAAGAGGCCTGGACGGCCTTCAAAGCCGCCAAAGAGCTGGGCGAGCCCACCACCGCGCTGTGGTTTTCCGCCATGAAAGCCTCCATTCCCCCGCTGCTGCAGGGCATGAAGCAGGTGGCCGGCAATCTGGGCGGCGGGCTGGAGCCCACCTTCAAGGACGGTCTGCCCAACCTGTACTGCGGCGTGTTCCCGGTGGCACTGGGCTTTCTGTTCCTGCTGAGCCGGGATGTCCGCCTGCGGGACAAAATTTGCAGTGTGCTGCTGCTGACCTTCTTCGGTCTGAGCTTTATCCTGCGGCAGCTGGATTATATCTGGCACGGCTTCCATTTTACCAATCAGATTCCCTACCGGTTCAGCTTCCTGTACAGCTTCGTGATGCTGTATATGGCCTACCGGGCGTGGCTGCTGCGCCGCAGCTACAGCATCTGGCAGGTGGTCACCGCCGGCATATTGGCGGCGGGACTGCTGCTGTGGTCGGATAACCGGTCGGACGGGGCCTATCTTGCGTGGAATCTGGCGTTTCTGGGGCTGTATCTGACCTGCATGATCTACCACTGCATGGCAGACTCCCTTTCGCAGGAGCGGGAGGAAATTCCCGAGGCGGAAGCGCTGCCGGAAGCCGTGGCGGAGGCGGAAACGCTGCCCGCCGAAGAAGAGGCTCCCACCGAGCCGAAGCGCTGGCATCTGCAGCTGCAATGGCCCACCCCCGATGGCCACCGGCGCTGCGCCGCCCTGATCATTGCCGGGGTGATGCTGCTGGAGCTGGTGCTCAACGTGGGCAATTTCGCCGCCCGCTTCCCCGCCACCTATGCCGCCAACTATCCCCGCGGCACGGAGGAGGCCGCCTCCATGTTCAAGGTCATGGAGGAGCTGGAGCAGGGCAATCCCTTCTACCGGGCGGAGGTCACCCATTCCCAGACCCTCAACGATGGGGCCCTCAACGGCTACAATGGCATTTCCACCTTCACCAGCTCCGCCAATGTCCGTGTCACGGAGTTTATGGAGCAGCTGGGCTTTGCCGCCCGGAACAACTATAACCGGTATCTGTTTGAAGAAAGCTCCCCCGTGGCCAATTTGTTCCTTGGCCTGAAATATATGGTTGACCGGGAAGGTCAGGTGGAGGAAAACTCCTATTTTGAGACCGTCCACACCTATGGCAAGGTGACACTGCTGAAAAACCGTGCCTACCTGCCTCTGGGCTTCCTGGCGGACAGTGCCCTTGCCGATTTCAAGCTGAACGAAAACGGCAGTAGCTTCAAATTTCAGAATCTCCTGTTCCGGGCCGCCACCGGGGTGGAGGACAATGTGTGGGTCTATGAGCCCGGCCAGTCCCTGACCATCACCGCCAGTGACGGGATCGATATGAACGTGCAGCCGCTGGGCGGCTACTGCAACTATACCGTTGGCAGCTCTGCCGGGAAGATCACCTTCACCTATACCATCGCCAACGAAGGGCTGCTGTGTCTGGACATGAATTTGCCCAAGCGCAACAGCTTCACCGTGTACAAAACGGAATATTCCGGGGACACACCCATGGATTACCAGCTGTTCACCGAATCGGTCAGCCTGCCCCAGATGTTCTCCGTGTGCGAGGTGCGCCCCGGCGATGTGATCAAGGTGGTTGTTTCCTGCGCCGCCAACGAATCTTCCAGCATGACCATCCGGGCCGCCACGGCAGACCGGACGGTATTTGACGAAGGCTATGACCGGCTCAGCTGCTGTACCCTTGGTTTGACCGAATGCAGCACCACCTACGCCAGCGGTGTCATCCACTGCGACCGGGACGGGCTGCTCTACACCTCCATCCCCCAGGACGGCAACTGGGTCGCCTATGTGGACGGGCAGGAGGTCGAGACCGTGTCGATGTGCGATGTGATGCTGTCGGTGCCCATTACCCAGGGCGTTCACACGGTGGAGTTTCGCTACCGCAACACCGCCTTTGAGCTGGGCGGCCTGATCAGTCTGGGCTGCGCAGCCGTGTTCGGCGGAATCGTGCTGGGCTGCTGGCTGGCCAAACGGAAAAAGCGGACAACGGCGTAACCCCATCCCCCTAAAATCCCGCTGTCATTGCAAGGAGCCCCTCAAGCCGACGTGGCAATCCCCCGGTTAGACGTACCACCCCCCATTTCCCGATACCTCGGAAGAACAGGGGGGATTGCCACACCAGTGAGCGCGCTGGTTCGCAATGACACGCTTGTTTTTGAGCCCCCGCAGGGGGGCGGCATCCTTGACGCACCTTGTCACGTCCCCTGCCGCACCCATTGTAGGAGGCGGCGCCTTCGACGCCCCTTGCCCCCCATTCCGGCCGGTAGGGCAGAAAAACTTTGCTTTCTCCTCTTGTATCCGGAAGAAAAACGTGGTAACATAAGTTGGTTCGGGCTTTTTGCCCGCTTTGGAGGTTTTTATGCTGCACCGTATTCCCCACTAGCTTCCACCGGTGTCTCAATCATTTTTCACATATGGAGGAACGCTATGTCTAATCTTACTGAAGAAATCAGCCGCCGCCGGACTTTTGCCATCATTTCCCACCCCGACGCCGGTAAAACCACCCTGACCGAAAAATTCCTGCTCTACGGCGGTGCCATCGCCCAGGCCGGTGTGGTCAAGGGCAAGAAAAACTCCCGCGCCGCTACCTCCGACTGGATGGAGATCGAGAAGCAGCGTGGTATTTCCGTCACCTCTTCCGTGATGCAGTTCCAGTATGGCGGCTTCTGCATCAACATTCTGGACACCCCGGGCCACC
>CAYSJX010000096.1:0-5388 GCA_964431445.1 uncultured Oscillospiraceae bacterium
AAACCATTGGTTTTCGCCATTTTTTAATTTTACTGTTTTACGACCACCCAGCATTACGCAAGTGCTTTTTGGAGCAGGGTACGGGAGTCGAACCCGCCTTCACGGCTTGGGAAGCCGTTGTATTACCGATATACGAACCCTGCATGTGATGCATTATAGCAGACCCTTATGCAAAAAGCAAGTCCTTTTTTGTCGCCGCCGTGAAAAATTGCGTGAGGGGAGCAGCAAACGAAGGCTCTATGAAAACGAATAACGGGGCTGCCGAACTTCGGCAGCCCCGTTGCGGTCAAATTCCGGCCAGCTCCAGCAGGCTGGGAACCTTGGCTTCCCAACCCAGAGCCATAATGTGAACGCCCTGACAGTAGGGGCGGCACTCCCGGATGATGCGGGCAGCGATCTCCACACCGGTGATACCGGCCTTGGCCCGCTCCTTGTCCGCAGCCAGCTCATCGATCATGTGCTGGGGCACATGAACACCGGCGACGTTGTTGTTCATGAATTTGGCCATACCGGCGCCCTTGGGGATGATCACACCCAGCTGCACCGGCTTGCCGAACTGGGAAGCCTTCTCCATAAACTGGATGAACTTCTCCGAGTCAAATACAGCCTGTGTCTGGAAATATTCCGCACCGGCCATGACCTTGCGCTCCATCTTGGCCAGCTGCGCGTCCACCGAGTCGGAGCAGGGGGACACCACGGCACCCTTGGCGAACCGGGGCGGCTCTCCAACCAGCGCGTTGCCGCTCAGATCGGTGCCGGCTTCCAGTGCGCACACCGTGTGCAGCAGGGAAACGGAGTCCAGATCGAACACCGGCTTGGCGCCGGGATGATCGCCCATGACGGTATGGTCACCGGTCAGGCACAGAATGTTCTCAATGCCCAGTGCGGCGGCACCCAGCAGCTCGGATTGCAGGGCAATGCGGTTGCGATCCCGGCAGGTCAGCTGCAAAATGGGGGTCAGGCCCGCGTTTTTCAGGGCTACGCAGGCAGGCAGGCTGCCCATGCGCATGACGGAGGACTGATTGTCAGTCACATTGACGGCCGTGATGCCGCTCAGGTGGGTTTTTGCCTCCTCCACCAGATGCTCCAGATGGATTCCCTTGGGAGGGCCGACCTCGGCGGTAACGACAAACTCACCGTTATCAAACAGTTCGGTAATTCTCATGATGCATTACTCCTAATCAAATTTGTTTTACTTCACCGAGTCGCCGGAAGCGTAGGTGCGCACCTGCACGGGGCACTTCAGCGCATCCAGACGGCCAACCTGTGTCAAGGCACGGATGATCCGTTCCCAGCCGCACTCCATGGTGGGATCGACTTCACACATGCCGTTTTTCGCGCCGCCGCACTGGCCGTTGAGCAGGCTCTTGGAGCAGGCGGTGATGGGGCAGATACCGCCGGTCAGGTTCAGGTAGCATTCGCCGCACTGGCCGCAGCTGTGCTGCAGGGGTGTGACACCCTGAAAGCCCGGCAGGGCAATGGTGTCGCAGGCGGCGCACACCCGTTTGCTTTCAAACATCCGGGCGACGGTCTGCACACCGACACCGCAGGAGAAGACCAGAATGGTCTGGGCCTTTTCAATGGCATCGGCATGACCGGCCAGCCGCTGGCGCAGAAGCTCCGGGTTGCAGATGTAATCGGTGGTCACGCTGCCGGTCACCAGACCGGCCTGTTCCAGCTCACGGCAGAAGGCATCGGCCTGTTCCAGGGGGAAATGCACCTCCCGGCAGCCGTGGCAGCGGATCAGAAACACGCTGCCGCGCAGCTGTGTACGCAGAAGCTCTGCGGATTTCATTTCTGTGATCAGCATATTATTTCATCCCCTTTACTGCGGCCTTGCCGGTTTTGATCAGGCTGACCAGCGGAATTTTGGAAGAACAGATGTATTCACAGCACCGGCACTCCATGCAGTCCATGATGCGCAGCTGCTTGAGGGCGGCAGGCTCCAGCGTGGAGTCGGCAAAGTACAGCGGCTTCAGCTCCATCGGGCACACATCCACGCAGCGGCCGCAGCGGATGCACGGCTGCGGTTCCGGGCGATCGGTGGGCACGGTGATGATGCCGTTGCTGCCCTTCATAATGGGTACATCCAGTGTGTTCAGGGGGAAGCCCATCATGGGGCCACCGGCCTTGACGGTGATATCGCCCTCCGAAATGCCGCCGCAGGCGGCCACCAGATCGGCAGTGGAGGTGCCGATGGACACCATAAAATTGCCGGGGTGGGGGATGTGGGCACCGGTCACCGTGACGGCTCGCCGGATCAGGGGCATACCGGTCACGATGGCATCGGCCACGGCCTTGACGGTGCTGACGTTGCTGACGATGGCGCCCACATCAGCGGGCAGTCCACCGCTGGGAACGCTGCGGCCCAGCGCCCGCTTGATCAGCATTTTTTCGCCGCCCTGAGGGTACTTGGTTCTGGCGGCGCAGACCTCCAGACCGGGCTGATCGGCCAGCTTCTGCCGCATCAGCTCAATGGCATCGGGCTTGTTGTCTTCAATGACGATGATGCCCCGCTGGGCACCGACCGCTTTCATCATGGCCTTCATGCCGAGAATGACATCGTCCGCGTACTCGAGCATGATCCGGTGATCGGCGGTGAGCATGGGCTCGCATTCACAGCCGTTGAGCAGCACGGTGTCCACCGGCTTGGCAGGCTGGAGCTTGACGCAGGTGGGGAAACCCGCACCGCCCATACCGACGATTCCGGCATCCCGGACGATCTGCACGATCTGCTCCGGTGTCAGCTCCTCCAGCGGAGCGTTGGGATGGATAGAGGGATCAACGGACTGCAAGCCGTCTGCACGGATCACAATGGCCGGGCAGCTGCCCCGGGTCGCGTGGGGGCGGTCTTCAATGGCGATGACCGTACCGCTGACGCTGGAATGGACGGGCGCGGAGATGAAGCCGGCGGCTTCCGCAATTTTCTGCCCCACATATACATGCTCGCCAACGCTGACGATGGCCGTAGCCGGGGCACCCAGATGCATGGACAGGGGAATGACAGCCTCCTGCGGGGCCGGGAAGGGGCGAAGGGGCAGATGCTCCGTCGGCTCCTTGTTTTCCACAGGATGCACGCCGCCGTAGTAGCCGTCCAGACGGCTCTGGCGGATGGCACTGACATATTCGCTGATGCGGCGGTGATTGACCTTGCCGTAATCACGCACCTGCACCGGCTGGGCGGCCAGCTCGGAAAGGCGGCCCTGCGCGGCCAGACGCTCCTGAATTTTCTGCCAGGCGCAATCCTTGTCTGGGCTGACCTCGCACTTGCCGTTTTTCGCGCCGCCGCACTGGCCGTTGACAAGACTCTTGGAACAGTCCACAATGGGGCAGATGCCGCCGGTCATGTTCAGATAGCACTGGGCGCATGCGTCGCAGGCTTTGTCCGTCAGGGCCATGCCGTGGTGACCGGTGGCACGCACCGAGTCGCACAGGGCCAGGGTGGAGCGGCCGGACAGCTGGGCTACAGTCTGCACGCCAAGACCGCAGGAGATCACGGCAATGTGCCGTGTGCCCTCGGGAATCAGAGCCGCAAGGGACTTGTCCGTATGGGTGGCGTTGCACAGGAAATCCAGCTGCGCCGTGCCGGTGATGTTCTTTCCCATCCCGGCGGCCATGGCGGTGAAGGCCTGTGTTTCCGGTTCCTGCTCGGTGGTGTATTCCCGGAAGCACTTTTTGCAGCTGATGACGAACAGATCGTCTACCTGCGGCAGCAGCTGCGTCAGCTCATCGGGGCTTTTGAGCTGATACTTGGTATGGTTTTCCAATGGATCACTTCCTTAAAAAAGTGTGTATGACAGTGAAATGTTACATTCCACGCATAAATCGCTTTCAGTATAACATATATCGATAAAAGTTTCTAGTATGAATTTGCGCTTTTTTGCAGGAAATCTTGGAAATTTCCCGAAGAAGCCACAAATGACGCTTAATGTCCACGCCTTGTGGACATTGGACAGGAAAAGTAGTTTTTCCTGAAAATAGTGGTTGAATTTTTGCGCCGGATATGATACGATATATTTGTATCAATATGGCGCTCTGCGCCTGCAAGTAACATGCCGAAGAAGGAGGAATACCATGCCTCATACAATAGCGGTTGCCGGAAAGGGTGGCGTTGGGAAAACCACCACCTGCGGCATGCTGATCGATTATCTGTGTAAAAAGAAGGCCGGCCCCGTGCTGGTGGTGGATGCCGATGCCAACAGCAATCTCAACGAGGTGCTGGGCGTGGAGGTGGAAACTTCCCTGGGCTCCATCCGGGAAGAAATTGCCAACGCCGAGCTGCAGGGCACCATTCCCAAGAGCATGTCCAAGGCCGACTATGCCGATTTCAAGTTCAACTCCGCCCTGATCGAAGAGGACGATTTTGATATGCTGGTCATGGGCCGGACACAGGGCAAGGGCTGCTATTGCTTCGTCAATGGCCTGCTGCAGAGCCTGATGACCAAATACGCCAGCAATTATTCCTATGTGGTGATGGACAACGAGGCCGGGTTGGAGCATGTGGCCCGGGGTACGCTGCCCCATGTGGACACCATGCTGCTGATTTCCGACTGCTCCCGCCGTGGCATTCAGGCCGTGGGCCGCATTGCCCAGATGGTCAATGAAATGAACCTCAATCCCACGCGTATGGGCCTGATCGTCAACCGGGCCCCCGGCGGCGTGCTGGAAGAGGGCGTGAAGCAGGAAATTGAGAAGCAGGGGCTGACCCTGCTGGGTGTTCTGCCCCATGACGACGCGGTTTACCGCTGCGACTGCGCCGGGGAACCCTCCGCTCAGCTGCCGGAGAGCGACCCGATGAAGGCTGCACTGAAAAAAATCGTGGACGAGCTGGGACTTTGATCGCCTTACTATTTAAAATAGGTATTTTACCGGTAATTCTGCGGACACTTTCCGCATGATTATAGATATATTCTCATCAAAAACAACCAAGGGGGAAATTACTATGTCTTTCGCACCCAAGACGGCACCCTACAGCGGCAAGATCAATGCTGTAACGCTGGGCACCGGTGACAAGGCTATCGTCATCGGCGGACAGAATGTGCTGCCCTTCTACACCTTCGATGCACCCATCGAGCATGCGCCCAAGATCGGCGTGGAGATCTCCGATGCGGCTGCGAACTGGACCACTCCGGGTCTGGCTGATTTCTATGCCGGCTGCACCACCATGGCTGAGCGGGCTAAGAAGGCCGAGACCATGCCCGGCGCGGACTTTTTGTGCCTGCATTTCGAGTCTGCGGATCCCAACGGTGCCAACCGCTCCGTGGAGGACTGCGTGGCCGATGCCAAGGCCGTGGCAGAGGCTGTTTCCATGCCCATTGTGATTCTGGGCTGCAAGAACATCGAAAAGGACGGCGAGCTGTTCAGCAAGATCGCGGAGGCCCTGCAGGG
>CAYSJX010000097.1:161-5320 GCA_964431445.1 uncultured Oscillospiraceae bacterium
CGACACCGCGACACCGCGACACCGCGACACCGCGACACCGCGACACCGCGACACCGCGACACCATGTGTGAAATGGTGAAATTATACCACAATTTGAACCTGCTTCGTCAAATAGAGTGCATTATTTGGCATCTTTTTGACACAGTGAAAAATGCGCTTGCATTGTAAACGGTCTTTTGATATCATACGCGCCGTTTTGTTTTTGGGGATATAGCTCAGTTGGTAGAGCGTCTCAATGGCATTGAGAAGGTCAGGGGTTCGACTCCCCTTATCTCCACCATCTCAGATTGTGTGCAAGTACAGGGTTTTCCGCGTTTTCTGTTCACGCGGATGCCCGCCCGAAATGAAGGCAGTAGGGTACATATAACACTTTACAACATTCGCGCCGGGTTTGCCCGAAAGGGCGGAAAGTGTGCGCACAATATGAAATTCAAGCAACTAATGTCCTCCATGATGCTGAGCGTGTTCGGCATTTGACGAACGGGCATGTCGAAATCCCGGTACGGGTTTCAGTTCTCTGTTGTAACGAACAGCACTTTTTATATTTTCATAATTTGCACTTGACGGGGGGGGGGGGGTATTTTGTACAATACGCGCATTCAGGAGTTATTGGAATCGTGAAAGGAGAGCAACGAATGAATGCGAAAAACAGGTTCGACGCGACAGTCGAACGATGCTACGATCTTGTGGACGATTTTGAAGCTGGTTCTGGCGCGAAGAAGAATGCCGATTTGTTGCGGGCGGCGGTGGTTCTGGCCGTGGCCGCGCTTGACAAATACTGCAAGGACAGGTTCATGGAGTCCTTCGGGGCGTACTATGATCGAACGTTTCGTAACCGGGGCTTGGACGAAAAGCACATGGCCTATCTTAAGAAAGTAGGCATCACACCCGAGGACATGCTGAAAATCTACATGAAGCATGCAGACCGTTCTGCCATGCATCCCGCACGGTGGATTGGTGAGAAACTGCAAGCGCACCTTTATAAAGAAACGTTTCAGAGTGGCAAGGCGATTTCGGAACTGTTTCAGTTCTATGGACTGGAGGACATCATCACCTGTGCCGTGGAAAAGGGAGGAAACAAGAGAGACATCTGGAAGAAGGTCGAGACGTTGGTTGCACGTCGCCATCAAATCGTGCACGCAGCGGACTATGAAAACGAGGCGTTGGCGAAGCTTGATAGGAAGACGGTCGAGGAATGGCTGGGCGCATTGGTGGAATTCGTTGGATGTGTTCATGCAATCGTCGGCAATCGCTTTAAAGAGCCTACACCTGCAAACGTAAAACCGAACAATGTCAAGGTTTCGTTGAATAGCAGAAAGAAAAAAGAATTCTCGGCGGCGTTCCATCGAAACAAGGGGTATCTGGATGCGGATGAGTTGTCGTGTCTACGGCGTATTGCCGACATTGAAGAACTGTTCGGCGTCAAGGCGCGGCGGATGGGCTTCCTTGTTTTCGGTTCGGTGGACTGTCCAACGACCTATGGTCATGCCGAACTCTGGTGGCCGAGGGTCATGACATCCGAGCCAAACTATGCCGGGTGGATCAATACGTTCGAAAATGCCGACGGCGTGTTTACCATCGTCGAACGGAACGTCACCAATACGACGGCGAACAGGGAGGCGGTCAAGAAGAATTGTGCGGATGACAAAGTCCGCATCGTGTTGGGCGTGGTTGAGGGGGATGAAAGCCCGGTTGGTTACTGCTATCGCTTCCTTGGCGTCTTTCGTTTGGACATTGCAGAATCGAAGCGGCGGAACGCCTGCATTTGGCGGCGTGCGGCATCGCGTCTTGAACTGAAATAAAGATACGTGTTCCTTTTCTTCTCACGCCAGTGCGGGAGAAAAGAAGTGCCAATGGAGGATTGGAAATGAAGAAAGTCGTTGTGTTCTTATTCGCGGGTATTGTCGTACGGATGCTCTTGGGTGCCGTCGCGCTTTCAAATGTCAAAGTTCAGCAACGTCATCCCTGGACGGGGAAGGTGGACATCTCGTTCAACGTGCAGAGCACACGTGAGGAGGTGGCGGTCAAAGTTTCGGCGTTGGATCGCAGGACGGGTAAACCACTGCCTGTGGCGTCGTTGTGCCGCGAGGATGGAACACAACTGCTGTATCCGTACAAGGTTCCCATGGGCAACAACCATCTCGTCTGGGACGCGGATATGGATATCGCCGATACGACGTTTCAAAGCGACTCGGTGGCGGTCACGGTGACAGCGGGACCTGTGGTGAACCGATCGCAATATTGCATCATCGATCTCTCGGCGGGGCCGGACGCGGAGCGGTACGGTGTTTGTTACACTGACGCTGTACCCGAAGGGGGATGGCTGGCGGAGGAGTATCGGACGACGAAGATGGTTTTGAAGCTGGTCTTACCCGGTACGTTTATCCAAGGGCCGAATCCAGGCTTTGGAGTTAGTACAGGAACGAGTGACGGTGCGTCGCGCCGTGTTACGTTGACGAAACCTTACTATTTGGGGCTTTTCCCCGTTACGCAGAAACAGTGGCGGCTGGTGATGGGCGATGCGGATGCTGATGCGCGTTTTACGTCCCATTTCAACGAGATGGGTAATGCAGTCCGTCTCAATCCGCAGATTTTGCGTGGCGAGAAGGGAAAGGCATTCCCAACCTCCTTTGATGTGGATGCGGATTCCTTCATCGGCAAGTTACGAAGTCGGGTGACAACGACCTGGATTGATCTGCCAACGGAAGCCCAATGGGAGTACGCCTGCCGTGCGGGCACAACCACGTTCTACAACAATGGTAGCGATGTCCTGACGGATGCGATGGAACATGAATTACGGAACTCTCCAAATGCGTGGGGATTCTATTTCTTTAATGAAACTGAATCTGGCATAAACAGCGGGGGTATTTATATCGGTTGGGAGATTTGTGCTGGGTTCTTTGCGACGCATTATGGGACAAAAGCAGTGATGGATCCGCTTGGACCGACATTTACAGAATCGATGGGTGTTTGGCCTTACCGTAGAAATAATTGGAACTCAAACTCTCGTATGGGGCATGAATTTTCCTACTACGACGAGCCTGATGAGCGATTTGTTTGCCGCATCGCCCTGTGGTGTGATCGGGATTGACGGAGGAGGTAAACATGAACCGTTATTTCCCGTTTCTTGTGATTGGGATGTTGTGCCTTTCATCGGTCTTGGCGGATCTGCAGGTCCAGATGGCGGATGATTCGCCGTGGATTGTTGACACGGAGGTATCCTACAACGGCAATCCCGTCTATCGGACGGACGCGTTGGGCGACGGCGAAAGTACGACGTTGAGCGTGACGTTCGAAGGCGGTTATTTTTCCAGTTTTGTGAAAACGTCGACGGAGACGGGATTCGATGTGTTGACGGTTTCCGTCGATGGTCAGATGTGGGAGCAGTGGAGTGGTAATACCGATTGGACGGAGTGTTCGTGGGTGGGTGACGCGGGTGTCCATACGGTCACGTTCACCTACAGCAAGGACGGTGGTGTCGCATCGGGTGATGATTGCTGTTGGGTTTGGTTCGAGGGGATTAAGGTCGAAGAGGAGCCTGTTGCCGAGGAGACGTTCACGATGGATCTCGTGTCGCCATGGCGGATGTGTTACGATGTCACCTACTCTGACGATGATGGCGTTGAACACGCCATGTTGGACTTTGAGAAGATTCCAAAAGGATGCGGAACGTCATTTACGCATACGTTCCCCACGTCGCAGTCATTGTCTGTCGTCGCCGTCGTGACGAAGGGCGAGGCCGCAGGACGGTTGGACATCTACTGCGATGGCGTACTCAAGGGGTCTGTTGCGGCGATTGATCCATCCGAGTTGTATTGGACGTGGAAGTGGACGAAGGTGAAGTTTCGTGTCAAAGCCGGGCAACGTGTCTCGTTTGAATATTGGAACGGATCGGATCGAACGTTGTCGGACAATGGGGGCGTCCGGCTCTACTACAATGGCGTGGAGCGGTTGATGGAACAACTTGAGACGCTAGTGTATTCGGATACGGATGCGTACACGTTGGTACGGTCGATTTCGATGGACATGAACGGCGGGGTGGATGTCGTGAAGGAGATCCTTGACAGTGCACCCGGTGTGTCGTATGCGTCGGACGCGGAAGGGAGGCATTGGTGCGCGGACGTGGAGGGTGGCTACAGCGGCTCGGCATTGCGATCAATGGAGGTTGCGGACGGCGAGGCATCGTGGATGTCGGCGACGGTCGTCGGCAAGGGCGTGGTTTCGTTCAATTGGAAAGTGTCGAGTGCGTCGAATGCGGGTGTGTTGAGCGTGTATTTGGATGACGAGCTGAAAGAATCCATCAGCGGGGAGCAAAGTTGGACGGAGGCTCGTATTGAGATTGCTGATGATGCGCGTCATGTCATCAAGTGGTTTTTCGCGCAGAACGGTTCGGCGACGGCCGGTTCGAATTGCGGCTGGGTCGATTGTGTGCGTTGGGATGCGGTGGGCGGATACGACGACCCGGATGAGCCGAATGTACCGGCTTCGGGCGTGGTGTTCACGAGGCTCGATTTGCGGCCTTCGCCGCGCGTTGTCCAGACAGAAGCACCCTCGTTGTTTGTCGAGACGGTCGTCTTCGACCCCGCGTGGGAACGTGCACGGAAAGTCGTGCTGAAGGTGAACGGTGAAACGGTTGGTGAATGGACGGCGGCTGGCACATACGATTGGAAGCCATTGAAAGCCGGCGATTATACGTTGACACTTGAACAGCTGGATGCGAACGGCAATCCGGTTGCCGCGCCGCTGACGGCGCGTTTCATCGTGAAGAAAAAGAGCGGCTTCGTAATTTCGATCAAATAAGAGACGTTATATGAAATGATGCAATTCCTCCGCAGTGGTACCGTTTTCGTGCAACAGATACGGCGTCTGGGCGGTATGCCACTTTGGCGCACCTGCTGAGACCTTGACTGCGGTCTTTTCGATTTCGTCGATTCATTGCGTTATCTCACGGCGC
The DNA here is from genome assembly GCA_964431445.1 of uncultured Oscillospiraceae bacterium. Lineage (GTDB taxonomy): Bacteria > Bacillota > Clostridia > Oscillospirales > Oscillospiraceae > Faecousia. Next base: position 5,116 of record CAYSJX010000097.1, read on the forward strand.
AGCGTGATTGAGTTCGTCTCTCGGCAGATTCTGTTCCGGTGCGGGAGGTTCTGGTTGTGGGAGATGCATTCACGAAGTTGTCAGGGTGGCATCCTTGCTTCTTTGTGGATTGGCATGGTTGAAACTGCGCCACGAGATATTACAACTTTCCTGGCCGTCATTGCGAACGAGCGTTGTTGAATCGTCAAATGCGGTTTGATATAAT
>CAYSJX010000098.1:0-5287 GCA_964431445.1 uncultured Oscillospiraceae bacterium
CCCGTTTTTCCGGCAGCCCGGAAGGACGGGGGGATTGCCACACCAGTGTGCGCACCAGGGCGCAATGACACATGGTTTTTACACACCGTTACCCCGTGGGGAAGTTTGGGGAGGCGTGGAGTTGGCCTTGGGGGGTGAGCCAGAGGGCGTGGGCGTTTACCTGATCCAGGAGGGCCTGCCCCTGCTCCTGCGGGAGGATGAACAGGGCGGTGGAGAGAGCATCGGCCAGGGCCGAGTCGTCGCAGATCACCGTGACGGAGCGCCAGCGCCGGGCAGGCATCAGGGTCTCAGGGTCGATGATATGGCAATAGGACACGCCGTCCACGGTGAAAACCCGCTCATAATCGCCGCTGGTGACCACGCAGCCGCCGGTGATGGCCACGGTACGCAGATAACCGTCCCCATCCGGGTTGCGGATACCGATCGTCCACGGTGTATCCGGCGTTTGCTTCGGCCCAGAGGCGCAGACATTGCCGCCGACACTGAGCAGGTACCCTTCCGGCAGAAGCTGTGCCGCATTCTGGGCTGCCCAGCCCTTGGCGATGGCACCCACGTCCAGCCGCATTTGCGCATCCGCCAGATAGACGGTTCCTGCCTGAAAATCCAGAATCATATTCTCCGGATCCGTGTGGGCCGCGGCCTGCGCCAGCGCCTGCGAATCGGGGATGGCGGCAGAGGCCGGATCCTCCAGCGCCGCCTCCCGGGCCTGATGCCACAGCTGCAGCACACTGCCCATGGCTACATTCACCACGCCGCCGGTGAGCTTTTCATAGTCCCGGCAGGACTGGAGCATCTCCAGCACCACACCGTCCACGGATACCGGGGCGATGCCCGCCTGATCATTGACGGTTTTCAGATTATTCATCCCGTCATAGTCATGGTAAATGTCAAACAGGCGGTGCAGCTGCTCCAGCCGGGCATACACCGCCCGCCCGGTCTGCTGAAATTCCGCTTCTCCCGCTGTCCGGCTGGACAGGGTGATGACGGTATCAAACAGGCCGTACCACGTCACGGTGCGGTTCCCGGACTGGGGTGCGCATCCCGCCAGCAGCGCCAGCGCCAGCAGCAGCGCCAGAAATCGGGTTGCCCGGGTCATGGAAGCACTTCTTCCCCGCCGAGGAACACCCGCAGCGGGTTCAGATCATCGTCACAAATCACAAAGTCCGCCGCCAGTCCCGGGGCGATGGAGCCGACACGGCGCTCCATGCCGATGGCCCGGGCGGGATTGTAGCTGGCCGCACGGATGGCGGCCTCCTGCGAAATGCCGAAGGAAACGGCCTTGCGCATGCAGGAGAAAAGATCGGTGGCGGAGCAGGCAATGGTGCCGTCCGGCAGGCGACCGGCGCCGCCCCGCAGGAAGGCCGTCTGTCCCCCGAGGGTGAAGCTGCTCCCCTCCGCCATGCCGCAGCAGCGGCCGGAATCAGAAATGAGCACCATCCGCTCCGGGCCGAAGGCGGCAAAGGCCAGCCGGACGGCGCTTTCATGGACATGCAGCCCATCGCAGATCAGCTCCGCCCGGACATGGGGGCGCTCCACCGCCGCCCCGATGACACCGGGATCCCGGTGGTGCAGCGGCGGCATGGCGTTATACAGATGGGTCACATGGGTGGCACCGGCATCGAAACCGGTAGCGGCCGCGGCATAATTCGCCGCCGTATGGGCCACCGACACGGTGCAGCGCGTCTTCGCAGCGCGGATAAACTCCTGCGCCCCGGGAAGCTCCGGGGCCACATCCACGATGCGCACCACATTGCCGCAGGCATCGTCCAGCGCCGCAAAGCCCTCCGCATCGGGCAGGCGCAGCCACACGGCGTTCTGGGCACCCTTCTTCTCCGGGGAGAAATAGGGCCCCTCCATATGCACCCCCAGCACCCGGGCGTGGCCGGGCAGGGGGGCATCCATCATCCCCCGGGCGGTGTGAAAGGCGGCCTCCAGCTGCGCATAGGGCAGGGTCATGGAGGTGGGCAGGAAGGAGGTGATTCCCTTCTTCGCAAGAAATGCGGCCATGGCCGCCAGTCCCGCCGGGTCGCCATCGGAAAAATCCGCCTGCGAATTGCCGTGGGTGTGAACATCGATCAGGCCGGGGATCACCGTTGCTCCCTGCAAATCCACGGCATCCGCCGGGACTTCCCGGGGGAGAACCTGAGTGAACACCCCGTTTTCCACGGCAAAGGCACCGTGGTGAAAGCACTGATCCGCCGCGAAAACGCGGGCATTGCGATAGAACATAGTTTCCTCCTTATCGGCTCTGGGCGGTTTCGTCGGCGCTGTGGCGGGGGCGGCAGAACCGCTCCAGCTGCGGCACCAGCAGCAGGCAGATCAGCGCCGCGGTGAAGCCGCCGTTATACAGGCAGTAGCCGCCGTGCAGATTGGGCACGGAGGTCACCAGCACATAATGGCACAGTCCCGCCACGGCACCCCAGACCCAGCCATAGCGATCTACGATGGGGCTCAGGCCGTTGGCATAGCACAGGCCCACGCAGATGGCCTGCGCGCCGATGGCCCCGGCGAAGCTGCCGCCCAGCAGGGGCGAGATCCAGCCGAATACCAGACTGCCCACGGCGTAGCCCACCATGATGGGCCAGACGTTGGCCGGATGGGAACCGGAATTGCAGGTGGCCAGCATGCAGAAAATGATACCGAAGGTGATGCCGTTGAAGCTGGCCCCCACCAGATGATAGTAGCCCAGAATGAACAGGCCGTAAACGCCTGCGTTCATCAGATACACGGCATTGCCGTACCTGGCGGTCACGCTGGGAACACGCTCCCGGCTGCGCAGCAGCTGCCAGTAATCCCGGGGGCGGCAGCCCATGGCCAGCGCCAGCACCACACACAGCATGAACACCACACCGCAGAATATGCTGACGATGGTGCCGTTGGCCACCTGCAGAGTCTCCGCCCCGGGGGCGGCGGGCAGGGCCACGCCCATGGTCTTATACAGAGCGGCCTGCAGGAAGAAGGCCGTCATACCAATGGGCAAGGCTGCGGAATACAGATCGAAGCCCTTGTGAACCTGGGGCGAGTGCGCCAGCCCTGCCGGCAGGAAAAAGCCGATGCAAAGCCCGACACCCATGGCCAACGCCAGAGCCGGCCAGCTGAAGCCAACCGCCTCGGCATTGGGGTAGCGCAGCAGCAGCTCGGAGATCATGGGGGCGATGCCGGTGGAGAAGAGCATGGCATTGACCTGAGAGCCCAGTTTTTCCCGCTTCACGGCGCAGTAGAGGGCCACGCCCAGCACACTGGGCCAGATATTGAGCACATTGATGCCCCAGGAACCGAAGCCCAGTGTCAGCAAAAAGGCCAGATTGGATACATTGTTCACCGCCGCGCCGGTCAGGGTGTACAGCCCCAGACAGCACAGGGCCACCAGCGCCATGTTGGCAAAGGTGGCGGCATAGCCGCCCACGGCGAAATAGTTGGTGGAGATTTTGGCGGTGGAGGTCACAATGCGCCCGAGACCCGCCACCAGCTCCCCACGGTCGGGCATGCAGACGGCGGCCACGGCGAAGGCAAGGGTGAAGAAGGCAAATACCAGCTTCAGGAAGCTGCTTTCGGACAGACTGTTCAACTTTTTCATACGGCACCTCTCAAATTTTCTTCTTTGGTGAAAAAAAGGGCAATTCAGCCCTGACTGAATTGCCCAGACGGTCGGCACGTTACTCCCACACTTCCCCGCGGTAGTCCGCGATGATCCGTCAGTCATGCAGGAGGGTATGCTCCTATTGTAAGGAAAAAATGTCCCTTTGTCAACGGTATTTTCCCGGAAAATGCCATTATTGCGGCATTTTCGGGGCGTTGTGGGTTCTGGCACTGGTGCGTCCCTCCGGACGGATCTCCCCAACGGCCAGCAGCGACCGCTTGGTCAGCGCCGGGCCCACCAGCTCATACACCAGCACGGCAAACAGCACCACATTACGCGTCAGCGCCCCATCGGGCAGCGTGGCGGCGGTCAGTGCCATGCCCAGCGCCACACCGGCCTGCGGCAGCAGGGTGATGCCCAGATGATCGGTAATGGGCTTGCTCTGGCCGGTCAGGCGGCAGCTGGACCATGCGCCGAAATACTTGCCGGCGGAGCGGGAAAGAATGTACACCACGCCCACCAGAATGGTCACGGGACTTGCCAGCACGTTCAGATCCAGCTCCGCGCCGGACAGAACAAAAAACAGCACGTTCAGCGGGGTCGTCCAGCCCTCCACACGGCTCATCAGCTCTTCGGAGGTGGAGCAGACATTGCAGAAAATGGTGCCCGTCATCATGCACACCAGCAGCAGCGAGAAGCCGCAGTGGATCGGGCCCAGCTGGAATTCCAGCATGGAAAGGCCCACCGTCAGCATCACGAAGGCCACGGAAATGGTCATGCGCTTGCTGCGGGAATGGAAGAACTGCTCCACCAGATGCAGCAGCCAGCCCATCAGCGAACCCAGACCCAGCGACAGCACGATCTCCACCAGCGGCTCTACCACCACGGCCAGCACGCTCACCTGTCCGGCGGACAGGGCCGTAGCAATGCCGAAGGAGACGGAGAACAGCACCAGACCCACCGCGTCATCGATGGCCACCACCAGCATCAGCAGCCGGGTCAGGGGGCCGTCCGCCTTATACTGGCGCACCACCATCAGTGTGGCGGCCGGGGCCGTGGCGGAGGCGATGGCGCCCAGCGTAATGGCGCAGGGCAGAGAAATCACCGCCGGGAAGCAAAAATGCAGCGCGATCAGCACCACATCCACCAGCAGCGTGGTCAGCACCGCCTGCGCCACGCCGATGGTGATGGCCTTGGCGCCCGTGGCCCGCAGCTGGCTCAGGCGGAACTCATTGCCGATGGTAAAGGCGATGAAGCCCAGCGCCGTCTGGGTGATGATGTTCAGAAGCTCCACCTGCTCCAGCGAGTTGAATCCCAGCCCCGGCACCTGCAGCGCGCCGATGCAGAAGGGCCCCAGCAGCAGGCCTGCCACCAGATAAGCCGTCACGGCGGGCAGATTGATCAGCTTGGTCAGCCGGCTCATCATCAGGCCGCCCACCAGTGCCACGGCCAGACAAATCAGATAAATTTCCATAATAAACGTCCTCTTTTCACGGATAGAAACCAAATTCCGGATATTTTGCAACCCGAGTATCATACCACCTTCCCCCGCCCCGTGCAAGGGCAATAGCCCACAAATAAACCGAAAAAATCCCGCCCCCCTTTGTGCGCATTTGCAGAGCAGCCCATACGAAGGGCGCTACAAAAACTGGCATGTCATTGCGAACCAGTGCGCACACTGGTGTGGCAATCCCCCCGTCCTTCCGG
>CAYSJX010000099.1:0-5283 GCA_964431445.1 uncultured Oscillospiraceae bacterium
CGGAGGAAATGGCCTTCTTCAACCAGTTCGTGGACAAAGGCCTGCTGGACCGGCTGAACAACGTGGTCAGCAATCAGTTCGGGCGCATCACCTACACCGAGGCGGTGCATCTGCTGGAGCAGCACAACGATCAGTTCGAATACCCCGTGTCCTGGGGCTGCGATCTGCAGACCGAGCACGAGCGTTTCCTGACGGAGCAGGTGTTCAAAAAGCCCGTTTTTGTCACTGATTATCCCCGGGAGATCAAGGCTTTCTACATGAAGCTCAACCCCGACGGCAAAACCGTTGCGGCTGTGGACTGTCTGGTGCCCGGTATCGGAGAGATCACCGGCGGCAGCCAGCGTGAGGATAACTACGATTTGCTCAAATCCCGCATCGAAGAGCTTGGCATGAACGCCGAGGACTACGATTTCTATCTGGATCTGCGCAAGTACGGCTCCACCCGCCACGCCGGCTTCGGCCTCGGCTTTGAGCGCATGGTCATGTACCTGACGGGAATCGGCAACATCCGGGATGTGATTCCCTTCCCCAGAACCGTCGGAAACTGCGAACTGTAATCTCTGTGCCATATCCGGGCCGCCTGCTGCCATGCGCAGCAGGCGGCCCTTCGCCGTTCATGAAAATTTCATGCCCCATGTATTGCTTTCCCTTCCCCAATGGTCTATAATAAAATCACGAAATCCCCACAGAAATCAGGTGATCCCATGTCTTCTTACTCCGGCAAATACTATTCCGGCGAGGCTTCCGAGCGTGAGGTTCGCTGGCCATCCGTTTTGCTGCTGTTCTTCCTCTGGCTGGCCGGTGCCCTGCCGGAGCTGGTCGTTCATATCGATACCGCCCAGAATGTCCACACCCTGTATAACGAGGGTCTGGCCCTGAGCCTGCTGTTTGCGCTGGTGCCGGCCCTTGTGGTGTACAGCCTGTGCTGTATGCTGCCCTGGCGGCGGGTCAATACCGCGCTGATCATCACCTACAGCGCCGTTTATTATCTGCTGTGCGCCTCTCAGCTGGTGTACTACAATAATTTCGGCACCTTCTATTCCGCCTATTCCGCCGCCAACGGCGCTGCCGCCTTCCAGTTCTGGGATATCATCCTGACCCGAATCGCCCAGAACCTGCACTGGCTGCTGCTGGCTGCGCTGCCGCTGCTGTTTTTCTCCATCCTTTCATGGCGGCTGTTTTCCCTGCGGGGCAGCCGGAAGCTCCTGCTGGGTCTGATTCCTCTGGCACTGGCCGCCGTGGCGCAGATCGCGCTGGTGCAATCTCTGCCTCTGTTTGGCGGCACGGAGCAGCTGAGCGCCTATGACCTGTATCACCGCACCTCCGACTCTTACTACTGTATCAACAAACTCGGGGTGTTCACCGGCTTCCGGGTGGATGTGCAGCGCTATGCCGATCCAGCCGAGCCCACCGGCTCCATTCGGATCGATGTGACCATGCCCTCTTTCACCCTGCCGCCCTCCGCTACTCTGCCGCCGGAGACCACCACGGGCAGCTTCCTCGGCACCGTTCCATCGGAACCGACCGAGCCGCCCTTCGATGATAGCCCCAATGTCCTCCCGCTGGACTTTGACACTTTGATTGCCGGCGCCACCGACTCTGCCATTGCGCAGATGCACCGCTATTTCCAGAACCGCACCCCCAGCAACAAAAATGCCTACACCGGCATGTTTGAAGGGTGCAATCTGATCATGATTACGGCGGAGGCTTTCAGCACCGCCGTCATTACCCCGGAGCGCACCCCCACCCTGTACAAAATGATGACCGAGGGCATTTACCTGTCCAATAACTATGTCCCCAGCTGGGGCGTTTCCACCACGGATGGCGAGTACGCCCACCTGACCGGCACCATTCCCAAGGCCGGCACCTGGAGCTTCAAGGACTCCTCTCATAACGCCATGCCCCTGACCATGTCCCGGCAGCTGCTGGCGCAGGGCTACAACGCCTTTGCTTACCACGGCCATACCTATACCTATTACAGCCGCCACCGGTATCTGACCAATCTGGGCTTCTACTATCAGGGCTATGGCGGCAGCAGCGACGGAAAGGTCAACGGTCTGCCCATTAAAAAGAGCTGGCCGGAGTCCGATATTGAGGTGGTGGATGTTTCCACCCCCCTGTTTGTCAATCAGGAGCCCTTTGTCACCTACTACATGTCCATTTCCGGCCATGGCGACTACAGCTGGGGCAGCAACTATATTTCCTCCAAAAACCGTCAGCTGGTGGAAAACGAGCCATACAGCGATGGAGTGAAGGCGTACATCGCCACCCAGCTGGAATTTGAGTATTCCATGGAGCTGCTGCTGCAGCGGCTGGAGCAGGCCGGTGTGCTGGACAATACGGTGATCGTGATCGTGGCCGACCACTATCCCTACGGCCTGAACAACGAGCAGTACAGCGAGCTTGTGGGCCATGAGCTGGAGACAAATTTCGAAATATTCAAAAACGGTTGCATCATCTACAAACCCGGCATCGAGCCGCAGGTGATCACGGCCCCCACCAGCCATCTGGACATTCTGCCCACTCTATCCAACCTTTTCGGGCTGGAGTTTGACTCCCGGCTGTATATGGGGCGGGATGTGCTGTCGGACGCGCCGGCCCTGGTCATGTTCCGCAACCGCAGCTGGATCACGGATCTGGCTGCCTATAATTCCGATTCCAAGGAGTATACCTTCTTCACCGATGCGGAGCTTCCGCAGGCGTATCTGGATTATATTAAGGCCGAGGTCTCCAACCGGTTCACCATTTCCGAATGGATCCTCGATTACAACTACTGGAACATTCTCTTCCCGAACAGCTAAAAGACGGTGAATGCCTTGCCTCTCCCTTTGGGAGAGGTGTCACGGCAAAGGCCGTGACGGAGAGGGCCCTCTCAGGCCGAAATCAAAGATTTCGGCCAGCTCCCCCACAGGGGGAGCCAGGGACGGTACTTTTTTGACACACTGAAACGGCATCCGCAGGTCGCGGATGCCGTCTTTTCCGTTTTTACTTCTTTTTCCCGGATTGTAGTCTGGACCAGACCAGAATGATGATCTGCCCGGGAATTCCCAGCACCAGCAGTGTCCATGCGCTGAAACCGGCCGCCTGCAGCGATACCACAGCGCTGATCAGCGCTGTCCACATCAGCATGGAGATGATCGCAAAATTGCGGCGGCGATTGAACCAGATGGAATTGAAAATCAGCCAGACAATGGCCGAAACCGGCACCGCATAGAGGAAAGGCAGCCAACGCAGCGCCAGCTGCTCCCCCAGAATATCCAGCATCACATAGCAGAAAGTGGCAATGAACCACACCAACAGCACACTCAGACTGGTCACCACCGTGTGGTTGCGCTTGGTGATCTGATCGCGCTGATGGGCCTCCTGCGTGGGCAGCGGATCATGTTCATCGGTCAGCAGATAATCCACGGTAACGCCAAACAGATCCGCAATATTTTTCAGCACGGACACATCGGGGACAGACTCCGCCCGCTCCCATTTGGAAATGGCCTTGTCCGAATAGTTCAGCCGGTCTGCCAGCTCGATCTGGGTCATTCTGGCGTTCTGGCGCAAAAGGGTAATGTTTTTCGCGATAATGGGTTTCAGGTCTTCCACAGGGCACCTCACTTTACTTCGTTGGACCATTATAGCACAAAAACGCGCGCAAATCAACAAAAATGTGGCACTGCCTTACGTCTGCGGCGCGTCCGCCTGCTCCCGGCAGCGCTTGCGGTATTCCATGGGGGCCATGCCTACCGCCTTACAGAAGCTCTGGGAAAAATAGCTGCCGGAGGAAAAGCCCAGCATCCGGCAGATCTGGGCGAGGGACAGATCCGTCTCCCGCAGCAGATACCGGCTCTCCTCAATCCGGCGGCGGATCAGATACTGGATGGGCGACACGCCATACTCCCGCTTGAAAGCATGGGACATATAGTATTTGTTCACATGGGCCTGCTGCGCCAGCAGCTCCAGTGTCAGCTGCTCTTTATAATGGGCATCGATGTAGCGCCGGACGGTGGCGCACTGGCGGCTGGCCCGCTTCTCCACGGAACCGGCGGCCAGTGCAAAGGTGGCACTGCGCATAAGCCGCACGATCAGAATTTCCATGTACGCCTGACAAACCGTCTCGTACCCCTCCTGCATCTGCCGGGACTCCCGCAAGATCTGACGCAGACAGGTGGAAATATCGCTGTCTCCCCGAAAATCCAGCACCCGAAAACGGCTGTCCCCGCCGTCTTCTCCGGCCAGCTCCAGCCCTGCAATGCCCAGAACGATGTATTCCAGCGGATGGGACTCAAAGCTGACCTCCGTGTGGATGACATTGGGGTTGACGATCACCAGCTGATCCACCTGCACGGGAAACAGCTTCTCCTCGATACGGAACTGCCCATCGCCGCCGGTGATGTAAAACAGCTCGGCATAGGCATGGGCATGGGGAATGGACGGCCAGTCTCCTTCATAGCGGGCACTGCCGGCGTTGAGCAGACGGGCACTGCCACGGATAGCCCCGGACTGCGCCGAGTCCAGCATATAGCGGCTGTTACTCATGGAATTGTCCCCCCTGCTTTTAGAAATCTTGTCCTGTTTATTCATTATATTGTAGCCCGCCGCAAAACACAAGAACTTTTTTCATCTTTTGCCAGGGCAATTCCCGGCCGTGTCACCGGTTTAAGGCATTTTTGCACAAATTTCGGGGTGTCAAATTTGTACTTCTGCCGAAATTGCGCAGATAGCAATATTTATAAAGTTTAACACAAGAATTTGCTTGTAGCTTTTTTCATTATCCTGTATACTTAGCATCACAGAGGGCTACGGCCCGACTGACTTATTTTTTAGGAGGAAATACAATGAAGAAGATTCTTGCACTGCTTCTGGCAGCTATGATGGTCTTCGCCATGGTTGCCTGCACCCCCGCGGCCGAGGAAAAGGTTCTGAAGGTTGCCGCCATCGAGACCGCTTACGGCGCTCAGATGTGGGTCGATGTCTGCAAAGCTTTCGAAGAGCAGACCGGCATCAAGGTTGAACTGGTCACCAACAAGGAGCTGGAGGATGTTCTCTCCGCTTCCATGCAGGGTGGCGAATACCCCGACGTGATCCATCTGGCTACCGGCCGTCCCGCCGGTCTGACCGAGCAGTTCATCAAGGACAAGCAGATCGTTGACATCACCGATGTCCTGTCCATGACCGTTCCCGGCGAAAACAAGAAGGTCAGCGACAAGATTTCCGGCGGCTTCACCGAGACCGCTCTGACCAACCCCTATGGCGACGGCAAGACCTATCTGGCCCCCATGTTCTACTCTCCCT
>CAYSJX010000100.1:0-5280 GCA_964431445.1 uncultured Oscillospiraceae bacterium
GTCTATTATAGGGGATCTTTTCCGGTGGCTCAATGATTCATGAGCGTTTGCCTGCTAAGTGGCTCACTTTTATATTAGCGTTTACAGCGATGGCACCGTTGGTGAATACCACGTTGCTCACATCTCCAACCCGCTCCCAGTCTCTGGGGGCGATCAGGAAGCCGCCGGGCTCCGCAATTACCTTCCACGGCTCCTTCAGATCCGTCACGAACACATAGATCACATACCGCAGGCCCGCTGCAGTGTTGCGCACACCGTGGGCGATGTGCAGCCAGCCCTTTTCGGTTTTGATCGGGGTCGCGCCTTCGCCGTTTTTGCTCTCGGTGATGGTGTGATACCGCCGGGGAGAGGTAATGATCTCCTCGTCAATGACGGCGTGGGTGATATCTTCGCACAGGCCAAAGCCGATACCGCCGCCGCTGCCGGTGTCAATGAAATCATCCATGGGGCGGGTGTAGAAGGCATACTTTCCGTTCACAAATTCCGGCAGCAGATCCACGTTGCGCTGCTGGGGGGAGCGCAGTGTCACGAGATTGGGCAGCCGCTCCCACTTTTTCAGATCTCTTGTGCGCACAATACCGGCGGCCGCCACGGCAGCGGAAAGATCCGGGTTCTGCGGATCCTTGCTTTCGGAGCAGAAGATGCCGTAGATCCAGCCGTCCTCATGCTTGACCAGGCGCATGTCATACACATTCGTCTCCTCCGGGCAGGTGTCCGGTAGCAAAATGGGCTTTTCCCAGAAGCGGAAGCCGTCAACCGGGCTGTCGCTTTCGGCCACGCCGAAGAAGCTCTTGCGGTCGTTGCCTTCGATGCGGGCCACCAGACAGTATTTCCCGTTGAGTTCAATGGCACCGGAGTTGAACACGGCATTGACCCCCAGCCGCTCCATAAAATGGGGGTTGGTGGCGGGATTCAGGTCGTAGCACCATTCCACGGGGATATGGGCACGGGTCAGCACCGGGTTTTTCCAGCGGTCGTAGATGCCGTTGTAAAAATCGGTGGGGCTGTTTTTGGCGCAGAGCAGGGCCTCCTGCTTCTGCTTCAGTTCGGTGTACTTCGGATGAATGTTACACATAGATATCCGGGTCCTTTCTCATAATTTCCAGGCACATTCTGCCATTGTGGTAGGGACATTTCCAGGGCTCCAAAATGGGTTTTCCGGGGATGGGCTCGCCCGAGGGGGTCACGCTGTAGAACCATTCGCTTCCGGGCCGCCGGTCTACCAGATGGTTCTCGATAAAGCGGAAGGCGTTGGCGGCGTAATCACGGTATCTGGTCTCGCCGGGGCATTTGCTCCACAGGTTGATCAGTCCCAGCACCGTCTCGGCCTGTACCCACCAGATCCGGTCGGTATTGACCCGGCCACGGTCGCATTCGTTAGCCAGAGAGTGACCGTCGAAGGCGGCATCGATGACAGCGATGGCCATCTGCCGGTCGATTTGAGAGATTTTCTCCGTCAGCGCCGCCTGCCCCAGCAGGTTGCAGCCCCAGTCCATGAGCCAGCTGGACTCAATATCGTGGCCGTAGCTGTACAGATCGATGATGGAATTGTAGTCTTTGTCAAAGAACACCAGCTGCCGCCTGAGTTCCGGCGACCAGATCTTTTCGGCGTAGATGGTTAGAATTCTCTCCATCGCTTTGCCGACGGCGGGGTTGCCGGTGGCCTGATACAGGCCGGAATAGCCCTCAAACACATGGAGCAGGGTATTCGTGGTTTTATCTGCCATGACTCCGTTTTCGCTGAGCTTTTCATTGGACTCCGGCTGCCAGTCGGCGGTGAAGGCTTCCAGATAGCCCACGGCATCGGTGCAGTGCCGCTCGATGATCTCGAACAGGCGCAGCGCCTCTTCCATGGCCTCCTGCCGGCCGGTCAGGCGGTAGTAGGCGGACAGCGCATAGATGGCGAAGCCCTGATTGTAGGTGTGCTTGGTGGTGTCCAGCGGCCGGCCATCGTGGGTCATGCTCCAGAAAATGCCGCCATTTTCCCGGTCGAGGCAATGCTCCGTCAGAAAACGGTAAGCGTGATCGGCATAATCGCGGAGGGTTGGATCCTCCAGCGCCATGGCAGACTCGGAGAAGAACCAGAGAATGCGGCTGTTGAGAATGCAGCCCTTTTCCGCGGCCCTGTCCAGCACAAGATCCTGCCCCATATAGCCGTAATATCCGCCAAAGGTGTCATCCCGCAGCCCCTTCCAGAAGGGGAGAATGACCTGCTGCAAATGTGCCTTCGCGGCCTGTGCGATTTTTTTCATATAAACCTCCGTTCAGGTGGATTCCCGGCGAATCAGCTCGCCTTTGATCACAATATTGCCCCGGGTGCAGTGCTTGCCGGTGATGCGCCGGATCAGCTGGGAGACGACCATTTTTCCCATGCCCTCCGTGTTGACCCGGTAGGTGGTCAGCCGGGGGAAGCAGACCTGCGCCAGATGGGTATCATCGTAGCCGACCACGGCGACATCCTCCGGCACCCGGTAGCCCTGCCGCTTTAGCAGCGCGATCAGATTGTAGGCCACTTCATCGTAGCTGCATACGAAAGCGTCCGGCATATCCTTGGGCAGCTGGATGGGGATCAGCATCCCGTTTTCATCCCGGTCATCCAGAATCCAGTCCCTGTTGATGGGAATGTTCGCCCGCAGCAGCACCTTGGCATAGCCCAGAAAGCGATCCATGATGGAGCTGGTGGCGGATTTGGTGCCAACGAAGCCGATGCGCTTGCGACCGGTCTGCATCAGGTGGTTGGTCAGCCGGTAGCCGCCGGCCACATTGTCACTGGTGATGCTGTCCGCGTCCAGATCGTCATCGTAAAAGTCCAGCAGCAGGTACGGCAGACCGCAGTGTATGACGGCCCGCATGTAGTCCCGGCTGATCTCGCCCATAAAAATGAGACCGTCCACCTTGTTGCCCTGCAAAATCATGGGCAGGGTGCAGTTGCGCTCCGCCGCCGGAGAGACCATTTCCAGCAGGGCGGTGTAGCCCTCCTCGCTGCAGCATTTTGCCACCTGCCGGTAGAGACTGGCGTAGAAGGAGTTGGTGTCAAAAAAATGGTCTGCGATGAGAATACCGATGCTGTGGTTGCGTGGAGCCTGCTTGTTTTCAGGCTTGGTGCGCAGCGGGACATAGCCGGTCTGCTGTGCCAGCTCGATGATTTTGGCACGCATGGTATCGCTGACGCCTTCCTTGCCGGACAGAGCCTTGGATACCGTGACCACACTGACACCCAGCTGCTCGGCAAGATCAGCCATTCGGATTTTGTTTGGCATAAAATTCCCCCAATTCTTTGAAGTAAATTAGAGCTAAATTACTAAGTTAACTATACAACGAAACAGGGCAAAGTCAAGTGTTTTCCCATGCAATTCCCAAAAATGTGGGGATTTTATGGGACAATACCTGCATTTGCCCGGAAATAACCTGTTAACTCAGGGAAAATGCGGATAATTTGGAGGCTTCTATGAACATTGATTTACTTTACAAAACATGGCTGGAAAAGGCGGTGGAGGATCCGGATCTCCATGCGGAACTGTCCGCACTGGATCCCGAACGGGATCGGGACGGGATTTTCGACCGCTTCTACCGCAATCTGGAGTTCGGCACCGGTGGACTTCGGGGTGTGATCGGCGCGGGCACCAACCGGATGAACATCTATGTCATCCGACGGGCAACCCAGGGCCTGTGCAATTACCTCAAATCCACGACCCTGCCCCAAAGCGTCGCCATCGGGTATGACAGCCGCATCAAAAGCGACCTGTTTGCCCGGGAGGCCGCCCGTGTGCTGGCCGCCAACGGCATCACCGCATGGGTGTATCCCCGCCTGGAGCCGACCCCGGCCCTGAGCTGGGCGGTGCGGCATCTTGGCTGCGGCATGGGCATCTGCGTGACCGCCAGCCACAATCCGGCAAAATACAACGGCTACAAGGTCTACGGCAGCGATGGCTGCCAGATCACATTGGAGGTGGCCGCCGCCGTGCTGGCCCGGATCGAGCAGGTGGATATGTTTGCGGATGTCCGATATTGTGAATCTTCTCCGCTGATCAAAACAATTCCACAGAGCTGTCTGGATGCGTTTCTGGACGCGGTGCAGGCGCAGAGCCTGTCCGGCGGAGACAAACCGGATCTGAAGGTGGTGTATACCCCCCTCAACGGTGCGGGACTGGAATGCGTGACCGGTATTCTGGGGCGCATCGGCATCGGGGATGTCACCGTGGTGCCGGAACAGGAAAAGCCGGACGGCAATTTCCCCACCTGTCCCTATCCCAATCCGGAAATCCGGGAGGCCATGGAGCGGGGACTGGCCCTGTGCCGCACGGTCAAACCCGATCTGCTGCTGGGCACCGATCCGGACTGCGACCGGATGGGCGTTGCGGTGCCGGACGGCGACGATTATCGGCTCCTGTCCGGCAATGAAATGGGCGTGCTGCTGCTCGACTACATCTGCCGCAGGCGGTTGGTGCAGGGCACCATGCCGGAAAACCCCGTGGTGGTCACCACCATTGTTTCTACGGATATGGCCGATGCCGTGGCGGCCGAGTATGGTGTGGAGCTTCGCCGGGTGCTGACCGGCTTCAAATTCATTGGGGAGCAGATCGCCCAGCTGGAAGCACAGGGACAACCCCAGCGCTACATCTTCGGCTTTGAAGAAAGCTACGGCTACCTGTCCGGCACCCATGTGCGGGACAAGGACGCGGTCAACGCCAGCATGCTCTGCTGCGAAATGACCGCGTGGTACCGGGCACAGGGCATGACCCTGGCCGAGGGGATGGAGGCACTCTACCGCAAACACGGCTATTTCCGCAATGATCTGGCCAGCTTCACCTTTGAGGGGGCGGACGGCATGGCCAATATGCAATCCATCATGGAGAAGCTTCGCACAGCGCCGCCGGCTCTGCTGGCCGGCCTGCCGGTAACAAAGACGGTGGACTATCTGACCGGCAGCGGCGTGCAGGGGCAGCTGCCCCGGAGCAATGTGCTGGAATTTCAGGCGGTGGACACCAAAATTCTGGTGCGTCCCTCCGGCACGGAGCCGAAAATCAAGGTCTATCTGTCTGCCCGGGCAGAAACCGCGGCGCAGGCGGATGCACGCAACGCGGCAGTGCTGCGGGAAGTGACGGAGCGCTATCTGCGTGCATAACCCATTCCGGAGGTGATATCATGGGCGATTACACACAATATGTCAATATCCGGCAGGGTACCTTTTCGGAAATGCAATACTATTCTCAATCACACAGGGGTATATTACATTGCAAAAGGCAAGTTAATGCTGCATTTGCGGTATGACTTTCAAAA
>CAYSJX010000101.1:0-5248 GCA_964431445.1 uncultured Oscillospiraceae bacterium
TTTGGCGATCTGATCCGTGGCCGCCGCTCCACCCCCAGCCGCATTGAGGAAGCCTTCATCACCCCCACCCTCAACGCCACCCCGGGTGATCTGAGTCTGGTGCTGCCCAAGCGCATTCTCGACGGCATCATCGAAATGATCTACGCGCTGGACAAGGTCGCCCCCGGCACCGCCAACGATGATACGCTACTCTACGGTGTAGAGGTCAAGTTCTACAATCTGGAGGTGGCCGTGAACGAGCATCTGGAATCCCGCCACCCGGGGCTGTACATCATCGGAGACGGCAGCGGCATCACTCATTCCCTGTCCCACGCCTCCGCCAGCGGTGTCCACGTCGCCCGCAGCATCGCAGCGCAGTTGTAAACGGAACATCAAATAATCCCCCTGTTCTTCCGAGTTGTTGGAAGAACAGGGGGATTGTACGCCTAACCGGAGGATTGCCGCAGCGGCTGCGCCGCTGCGCAATGACATATTTTCTGTTTGTTGCGTCTGATCAGGGGGGACCAAGGAACCTCTGATTATACCTGATAGCGTGGCTCGCAGGTGAGGTGGATGCCCAGACGTTTGAAGGTGTTTTCATCCACTGCCGACAAAATCACGGACGAGTGTACCTGACAGCCACGCAGCCGGGACAGCTGCGCCATGGCCAGCTCCGCCATGGGATTGGTGGCGGCGCAGATGGACAGGGCGATCAGCGTCTCATCGGTGTGCAGGCGGGGATTTCGGTTGCCCAGATGACCGGTTTTCAGCCGGCGGATGGGGTCAAGCACCACAGGCGAGATCAGATGCAGCTCATCGGGCATGCCCCCCAGCTTTTTCAGGGCATTGAGCAGCAGCCCGGAGGAGGCCCCCAGCATATCGGAAGTGCGGGCGGTGAGAATAGTGCCATCCTCCAGCTCGATGGCGGCGGCCGGCGCGCCGGTCTCCTCCGCCCGCTGCAGTGCGGGTGCCACCACCCGGCGGTCTGCCGGGGTCACGCCGGCCTTCTTCATCAGAAGCTCCAGCTTGCGTACAGCCTCGTCCACGGCCTTGCCCTTTTTCTGGTCGCACAGCGCATCATAGTAGCGGCGGATGATCTCCTGCCGGGATGCCTGCCGGGCCAGCTCATCATCGATCATGCACATGCCCACCATGTTCACGCCCATATCCGTGGGGGATTTGTAGGGGCAGTAGCCCAGAATTTTTTCAAACATGGCCACCAGCACGGGGAACGCCTCTACATCCCGGTTATAATTGACGGTGGTGGTGCCATAGGCATCGAGATGGAAGGGGTCGATCATGTTCACATCGCTCAGATCCGCCGTGGCGGCCTCGTAAGCCAGATTGACCGGGTGGTTAATGGACAAATTCCACACCGGGAAGGTCTCAAACTTCGCGTAACCTGCCCGCAGTCCCCGCTTGTGCTCGTGATACAGCTGGCTCAGGCAGGTGGCCAGCTTGCCGCTGCCGGGGCCGGGAGCCGTAACAACCACCAGTTCCCGGGTCGTCTCGATGAAGTCATTTTTCCCGTAGCCCTCGTCACTTACCACATGGGCAATATCGGAGGGGTAGCCGGCGATCTCAAAATGGTGATAGACCCGCAGGCCCATCGCCTCCAGCCGGGCCTGAAACGCCCGGGCCGAGCGCTGCTCATGGTAGCGGGTCAGCACAACACTGGAAACATACAGCCCAAAATCCCGGAAAATCCCCACCAGCCGGATCACATCCTGATCGTAGGTGATGCCAAGGTCGCCCCGGATCTTGTTTTTCTCGATATCATCGGCATTGATGGCGATGACCACCTCCACCTGCTGTTTCAGCTGCAACAGCATTTTCAGCTTGCTGTCGGGCTGGAAGCCGGGCAAGACCCGGGCAGCGTGGTGATCGTCATAGAGCTTGCCGCCGAATTCCAGATACAGTTTCCCGCCGAATTTCGCGATTCTATCGCGGATATGCTCCGATTGGGTGCGCAGATACAGATCATTGTCGAACGCGATGCCTGCCATACCGGATGCCTCTCTTTTCTCCAAATTCGCCTCCTATTCTACTACAGCTCGCTGCTGAAAGCAAGGCACAATCTGTGCAAAGTTTCGTTGCTTTTTTTGGAGTTTATGCTATAATGCAGGTAAACGACACAGGGGGATCATCCCCCGCAGAGATAAAGGAGCGGTCTTGCCATGCAGCGTGGTGACGCGATCTATCAAATGTATTTGCAGATCCTGCGGGAGGAGCTTCGTCCGGCCATGGGCTGCACGGAGCCGATCGCGCTGGCCTACGCCGGGGCAAAGGCCCGGCAGCTGTTGGGATGCCTGCCGGACCGGATCGCCGTATGGGTTAGTGGCAACATTATTAAAAATGTAAAGAGTGTTGTGGTGCCCAACACTGACGGACGGCACGGCATCGCCGCGGCCATCTGCGCCGGTGTGGTAGCCGGGCAGCCGGAGCGGCAGCTGGAGGTCATCAGCCAGGTATCTCCCCGGCAGCGTGAGGAACTCAACGCCTTCATGGAGCAGGTGCAGGTACAGATCCATCCGGCGGAGTCGGAACTGACCTTCGACATTGACCTGCATCTGTATGCCGGGCCGCACCATGTCCGCACACGGATCGTCAACCACCACACCAATCTCGTCCGGCTGGAAAAGGACGGGCAGGTGCTGCTGGATCTGCCGGTACGGGAAGCGGCGGAGGATGCTCTGACGGACAAAAGCTGTCTGTCCATCGGACAGATCGTGAAGTTTGCGGACTGCCTCGACCCGGAGGATGTGCGCCAGAGCGTTGGCCGCCAGATTGCCTGCAACATGGCCATTGCCCGGGAGGGGCTGCAAAACCGCTGGGGTGCCAACATCGGCAGTGTCATTCTGAACCGGCAGGGCCACACGCTGGAGCGCCGGGCCGCCGCCTATGCCGCCGCAGGCTCCGACGCCCGCATGAGCGGCTGCGAAATGCCGGTGATCATTCTCTCCGGCAGCGGCAATCAGGGCATTACCGCAAGCGTGCCGGTGGCGGTATACGCCGAGCAGCTGCACGTGGATGAGCGGACGCTGCTGCGCGCGGTGGCGCTGAGCGATCTTGTGACCATCCACCAGAAAGCCGGTATCGGGCGGCTGAGTGCCTACTGCGGTGCCATCAGCGCCGGCTGCGGCGCCGGGGCGGGCATTGCCTACCTGCAGGGCGGGCGGCAGGATGCCGTGGCCCACACGGTGGTCAACGCCATTGCCATTCTCTCCGGCACCATATGTGACGGTGCCAAGCCCTCCTGCGCGGCAAAAATCGCGGCGGCGGTGGATGCCGGAATCCTCGGCTATGCCATGTATCAGGAGCATCAGCAGTTTTACGGCGGGGACGGCATCGTGACCAAGGGTGCGGACAATACCGTGACCAACGTGGGCCGTCTTGCCCGGGAGGGTATGCGGGAAACAGACCGCACCATTCTTCGCATCATGCTGGAAGACCCCTGCTGAGATCTGCTGCACCATGCAGTACCATACATTATAACATATATTGTAATATTAAAAAGCCTGCGGCAGGAAAATTCTGCCGCAGGCGCTTGCTTTGTGTTACAGGGCGGAGAAGCCGAAGGAATTGACCAGCGCGTCCAGCTTGATTCCCTGCTGGCAGTAGGGGCATTCCCGGTAATCATAGCTGGCATAATCCGGCAGATCCTGCACGGAGTAGACCGAGCGCACAGGATGGCCCGCCACCTCATCCACCGCACGGTAAATGGCGGCAACGCCCGCCACATGGCCGCCATAATAGTCAATGGCCTCGATGCTGCGCTTGGCGGTGAAGCCCGTGGTCACGGAAGCCATCAAAATCAAAACATGCTTGCCGCGGATCATGGATTTGACATTGTCCCGCAGGATGATCTGGGAGTTGGCATTGTATTCCGGCTCCAGCACATAGATGGTCTGGTGGGCGTTGATGGTGTGGAAGCCGCTTTTCGTCAGCTCCTCAGCCACGCAGGTGCCCAGCACCGCCGTGCCGTCCAGACACAAAATCGTGTCCACGGGGGTGTCGTTAATAAAGTGGGAAACCAGCTGACCGGCCGTGTCCTTGGCCTCGTTCAGGCGGGTTTTCTGATAGGTAATGTCGATGTAATAATTGATATGGCTGTGATTGGTGGCAAAGTGGCCTCTGGCGATGCGCAGGGGGGCTTTGCCGTAGCGGCGGGACAGATTGGTCAGTTCGATCATAAGCGTTTCCTCCTGTAAAATAAAAAAGAAAACGTTTCGAACCTCCGGAAAACCGCAGGCCCGCCGGAACCGCCCATGTCGGCTCCGAAAACGCTTTTTTTCATTGTACCCGATTTCAGGAGGGATTGCAAGAAAAAGCTGAAGGGCACAATCTACAAAATTGTGCCCTTATAATTGTTCATCCTGCCGTTTTTTCAGCATGGGTGCCTGCCGCAGGAACTGTTTGCCGATCACGGTGCAGATGGCGCGGCTGCGCACCATCTGATGGCACTGCTCCATGGTCACCCAGCGGGCGGCATCCGTCTCGCCGGGCTGCAGCACGATCTGCTCCAGCGGTGTATCCCGGCGCAGACAGTAGTGGTCAAAAAAGGTGTTGCCGTCCAGATTGCTCTCCAGCAGCTCAAATTCCGACTCTTCGGCCCGGATGCCCGTCTCTTCAAACAGCTCCCGGGCGATGGCCTGCCGGCTGGTCTCCCCGGCCTGGGCCGCGCCGCCGGAATTTTCCCATGTGCCGGGGTAGCTTTTCTGGGGTGCGCGGCGGGTCAGCAAAAGGTTGCCCCGCCCGTCATAGACCCAGACGCAGACCACGAGACCATACTCCCCCTGCCGCCAGCGGGTGCCGCGGCGGTGGCGGCGGCCGGTCAGGCGGCGGTTCCTGTCATAGATGTCATTGTATTCCATAGACTGCCGCCTCCCCGTGTCCGCGGCTGCGTGGCCGCATGGAATTATTGTAGCACAAAGGTGTCGCCGTGGCAAGAACGGATTTGCCGAAATCCGGCAAATCACGAAAAAACGGCGCAAAAAAACCGGGAAATTCCCGGCATACACAAAAAAACCGATTGACAAACGGCAGCAGATGTTGTACAATGGAACTCCATAGCGTGGTAATATGCCCAGATGTGGCCATTGTCATTCATTACTGCCATATTACCACAGGAAATGGCGGCTGTCAAGTACAAAGTTTCACGAATTTGGCAACCGAACCGGGCGTATCAAAAGCGTGAAAAACACACAATTCGAAAGAAAGGCTGTGATGATCCATATGGCAATGGTCAAGGACGTAATGTTCGGCAAGA
>CAYSJX010000102.1:0-5108 GCA_964431445.1 uncultured Oscillospiraceae bacterium
GAACTCGAACTTGATATCGTACAGTTCCAGATTTTTGGCGGCCAGATCATCGGCAACGATCTTTGTGATCTGCTGGGTCATGCGCTTGAGATCGTCATACTGCGCGGCGGTCATGACGCCCAGATCCACCAGTGCGTCCCGGGTCACCAGCGGGTCTCCCTTTTCATCGTTCTTGAAGGTGGTCTCCACATAGGCCGGCAGGGGCTGGCCGAGGGTGCAGTAGTCGCTGTAGCGGCGGTAGAAGGAGCCAACGGCCCGATAGCGGCAGATGACCTCCAGTCCTTTGCCGAAGACCCGGGCAGGCAGCACCTGCATGGTGGTGTTATCCAGATCGGCGCTGACATAGTGGGTCAAAATGCCGGCGGCATTGATCTTTTCGAAGAAATGGATGCTCATGCGCAGGTTCACATCTCCCACGCCCTCGATGCTCAGTCCTACGGCATTCTCGCCGGGATCAAACACACCGTCCTTGCCGGTGCAGTCGTCCTTGAATTTCAGTTCATAGTTTCCATTGGGCAGTGCGTAGACATTTTTGGTTTTTCCGGTGTAAACGAGTTTCTTTTCCATGATAAAATCCTCCAGACGTGTATGAAAGTGGATGGGTTACGGATTATTCCGCCGGGACGGGGAATTTTCGCATATTCCCCTTTTGAAATTCCCGGATTGGTTCAGATATTTCCAAGCTCCTGCTGCAGCTGCCGCTCTTTTTCGGCAATGTCCGCCGCCATGGCCGCGCGCTGCTGCTCCAGCTTTTGCGCCAGCGCATCATCGCCCACCGCCAGAATCTGCGCCGCCAGCACGGCGGCATTTTTCGCGCCGTTGACGGCCACCGTCGCCACAGGAATGCCGCCGGGCATCTGCACCGTGGCCAGAAGCGCGTCCAAACCGTCAGAAACGCCGCCTTTCATGGGGATCCCGATGACAGGCAGCGTTGAATTTCCGGCAAAAGCGCCGGCCAGATGTGCGGCCATACCCGCCGCGCAGATCAGCACGCCGAAGCCGTTTTTTCTTGCATCAGCGGCAAACTGCGCCGCCAGTGCGGGGGTGCGATGCGCCGAAAGAATATGGGCCTCATAGGGGATCTCGAACTGTTCCAGCTGCGCGCAGGCAGCCTTCACCACAGACCAGTCCGATGCGGAACCCATGATCACAGCAACTTTCTTCATAAATGCCTCCTGTTTGCACAAAAAGGGCGCACTTCACCACCGGAAAACCAGACGGTAAAGTGTGCCCAGACGGTCGGCCATTGTGCGTCCTTACTCCACGTGGTGCTCCACTGATCCGTCAGTCATAAGGGCGTTGTTTCTTACGATTCTATTATAGCACAGGCGGGGTCAGACCGTCAATTCGTGATTCAGACGGAAAGTGACGGTCTTCGCCCTTTGCTTCATGTGGAAGTTGCCGAAAGGCGATGTTACACCTCAAACATCAGGTCGCCATAGGTTGGCACCGGCCAGTAATCCTTGTTGACCAGCAGCTCCAGTTCATCGACGGCACTGCGCAGCTGCTCCATCACCGGCACCACCCGGGTGCGGAAGGCACGGGCGGCCGTCTCTGCATCGGAATTGGCCCGGGCCTGCTCCGTCAGCCGGCTCAGGCTGTCATGGGCGGTGCTGGCCGTGCGCAGCAGGGCACTGACCCGGCCCAGCAGCTCCTGCTGGACGGAAACATCCGCCACCGGGCAGGCGCTTTTGACTGCGTTGATGGAGGATGCCAGTTCCGTTGTGTAGCGGATCACGGCGGGAATATAGTGCTTGGAGGCCATGTGTAGCATGGTTCTGGCCTCGATGCAGATGACCTTGGCATAGTTCTCATAGAGAACTTCCGCCCGGCTTTCCAGCTCGCTTTTGTTATAAATATGGAATTTTTCGAACAATTCCACGGTTTTTCTGTCGGTCAGGGCCGGAATGGCGTCCACCATGCAGGGGATATTGGGCAGCCCTCTGCGCCCGGCCTCCGCGACCCACGCTTCCCCATAGCCGTCCCCGTTGAAAATAATGCGGCTGTGCGACAGCAGGTAGCGGCGAATCAGCGCGCGGCAGGCGGTTTCAAAATCCTCGGCACCCTCCAGCGCATCGGCCGCTTCGCAGAAAGCCTCCGCCACGATGGCATTGAGTACCGTGGTGGCATTGGCCACGGAATCGGAGGAGCCGACCATGCGGAACTCAAATTTGTTGCCGGTGAAGGCCAGCGGCGAAGTGCGGTTGCGGTCTGTGGCATCCCGGCGCAGCACCGGCACCACGGAGGCTCCCGCGTCCAGACTGTCGGCCACAGCATCCCGGTCGGCCGTGTTGTTGAGCAGATTGTGAACCATCTCATCCAGCTGATCTCCGAGGAAGACGGAAATGATGGCCGGCGGCGCTTCCTGGGATCCGAGGCGCAGGTCGTTGCCCACGTTGGCCGCACTCTGCCGCAACAGCGCCGCATGGGTATCCACCGCTTTGAGGATACACGCCAGCACCAGCTGGAAGCGCAGATCGTGCATGGGATCCTCCCCGGGATCAAGGAGATTATCGCCGGTGTCACAGCCGAGAGACCAGTTATTGTGCTTGCCGGAGCCGTTGACACCGGCAAAGGGCTTCTCGTGGAGCAGGCAGACCAGCCCGTGGCGATTGGCCACCCGCTTCATGGTCTGCATGGTCAGCTGATTGTGATCCACCGCCACATTGGCGGCGCAGAAAATGGGGGCCATCTCATGCTGGCCGGGAGCGACCTCGTTGTGCTGGGTCACGGCGGGCACGCCCAGCTTCCAAAGCTCCTGATTCAGATCCTTCATAAAGGCGCCGACCCGCTCCCGGATCACGCCGAAATACTGATCGTCCAGCTCCTGCCCCTTGGGGGCCGGTGCGCCAAACAGGGTGCGCCCGCAGTAAATCAGATCCCGGCGCTTGAGATATTTCTCCCGATCCACCAGGAAATACTCCTGCTCCGGGCCGACAAAGGGTGTCACGCGGGTGGTCTGATCGTCGCCAAACAGGCGCACGATTCGAACCGCCTGCCGGCTGACCGCATCCATGGAGCGCAGCAGCGGTGTCTTGGTGTCCAGCGCCGCCCCGGTGTAGGAAACAAAAACCGTAGGAATGCACAGAATATTTCCGGCGGACTCCTCCTTGATAAAGGCGGGAGAGCTCATATCCCACGCGGTGTAGCCCCGGGCATAGGCCGTCTGGCGCAGGCCGCCTGTGGGGAACGAGGAAGCGTCGGACTCGCCCATGATCAGCTGCTTGCCGGTCAGGCGGATGATGGGCTTGCCATTGGAAATCGCCAGAAAACCCTCGTGCTTTTCAGCGGTGATACCGGTCAGGGGCTGGAACCAGTGGCTGTAATGGGTCGCGCCGTGCTCCACAGCCCACTCCTTCATTGCACCGGCAACCTGATCGGCCGTGGCCATGCTCAGCTGGCCGCCGCAGGTCATGGCGTGGAGAACCTTGTCGTACTCCGTCTCCGGCAGATAACGCCGCATGACTTCCCTGCTGAATACATTGGTGCCAAAAACATCGTAAATCATGTTTTTCCGCCCTTTCCAGTGGTGTTTCTGGTAAAACAATACATCATTCCTCCCCGCAATGCAAGGATTTTTTTGCCGTTATTTTCCCCAAAATATTGTATGCCCGCACCCCGAAAATTGGACACGAAAAAGTCCCCAAAAAGAACCGCCGCCCCCAGCGGTGCGTTGCCTTCCCCTCTGGGGAAGGTGACCATGACAAGGGGGCGACACAGAAAGCGTGTCATTGCGAACCAGTGCGCACACTGGTGTGGCAATCCCCCCATCCTTCCGGGCTGCCGAAAAAACGGGGATTGTACTTCTATCCGGGGGATTGCCACGTCGGCTACGCCTCCTCGCAATGACAGCAGGGTCTGGTTCGGCAATCCCCCGTTTCCTTCTCCATATGAAAAAACGGTGAAATCCGAAATTTTCTCCCGTTCCATAATTTTGAGCGCTCTGCGGGATGCGACCCACAGAGCGCCCAAAGCTCACACATTGAACAGGAAATTGACAATGTCCCCGTCCTTCATAACATATTCCTTGCCCTCGCTGCGGACACGGCCCTGCGCCTTGGCGTTGGCCATGGTGCCCAGCGTTTTGAGGTCTTCAAAGGCAATGACCTCCGCCCGGATGAAGCCCCGCTCAAAATCGGTGTGGATTTTGCCGGCGGCCTGCGGCGCTTTCGTGCCGTTTTTGATCGTCCACGCCCGGCATTCATCGCTTCCGGCGGTCAGGAAGGAGATCAGCCCCAACAGGGCATAGCTGGCCTGAATGAGGCGATCCAGTCCGGACTGCTGCACCCCAAGCTCTTCCATAAACATGGCCCGCTCCTCGGGATCGTCCAGCTCCGCAATGTCCGCCTCCAGCTTGGCGCAGATGGGCAGACACTGGCTGCCCTCCGCCTGCGCCAGCGCCTGCACGGCGGCGTAATGGCGGTTTTTCTCCGGCTCGTTGATCTCTTTTTCCGCAAGATTTGCAACGTAAATGGTCTTTTTCAGGGTCAGCAGGTCACTCTGTGCGATGATCGCCAGTTCCTCGGCATCATCGGTGTAGGTGCGGGCCAGCTTTCCGGCGTTGAGATGCTCCAGCAGCCCCGCCAGCACCTGCGCTTCGGCGGCAAAGCGCTTGTCGCCGCTTTTCATGGCTTTCTGGCACTTGTCGATGCGGCGCTCCACCATTTCGATGTCCGCCATCACCAGCTCCAGATTGATAATGTCAATGTCACGCAGGGGATCCGTGGAGCCCTCCACATGGGTCACGTTGCTGTCGTCAAAGCAGCGCACCACATGGACAATGGCATCGGTGGTGCGGATGTTGGACAGGAACTTGTTGCCGAGGCCCTCGCCCTTGCTGGCTCCCTTGACAAGGCCCGCAATGTCCACAAATTCGATCACGGCGGGGGTGGTTTTCTTGGGCTTGTAGAAATCGGACAGCCAGTCCAGCCGGGCATCCGGCACACTCACCACACCCACATTGGGGTCAATGGTGCAAAAAGCATAGTTGTCCGCCGGAACCCCGGCATTGGTAATGGCGTTAAACAAAGTAGACTTGCCCACATTCGGCAGCCCCACGATACCTAATTTCATTTTATCTCATTCTCCTTTGATTTTTCCTTTATTTG
>CAYSJX010000103.1:0-984 GCA_964431445.1 uncultured Oscillospiraceae bacterium
CCTGGCGGAGGCCCCGCTGGTCACCCCCCGGCAGGCTCTTCGCTATATCGACGAAAAAACCGGCCAGCTGGATATGATGATCCAGTTCCAGAGCCAGTGCGCCGACTGTCTGTTCACCGATTATCTGCCCACGCCCTTCTCTCTGGACAGGCTCAAGCGGGCCTGGCGCAATTGGCAGTTCCAGCTGGAAGGCCGGGCGTGGAACATGCTGTATCTGGAAAATCACGATCATCCCCGGGTCATCTCCCGCTATGGCAGCGAAAAATTCCGGGAGGAAAGCGGCAAAATGCTGGCCGTGGCCTACCTGTTCCAGAAGGGCACCCCCTTTATCTATCAGGGGCAGGAGATCGGCATGCTCAACTGGCATCCGGAAAGCCCCCAGATGTACGAGGATGTGCAGACCCGCTGGCAGTATGAACACACGGCGCTGGACAAAACGCCCCGGCAGCGGCTGCAGCGGCTGTGGCGCTCCAGCCGGGACTCCGCCCGCACCCTGATGCAGTGGGATGACAGCCCCAACGCCGGATTTACCACCGGCGAGCCGTGGTTTTATGTAAACCCGAACTATCCTCAGATCAACGTAGCCCGGCAGGAGGCGGAGCCGGACTCTCTGCTGAATTTCTACCGCAAAGCCATTTCTCTGCGCAAATGGCTGGCAGTGGTGCGCAAGGGAGACTATCAGGAATTTGACCGGATGAACCCCCGGCTCTACCTGTATGCCCGGCAGATGAAGGGGCAGAAAATTCTGGTGGTCTGCTCCTTCTCGGAAAAGCCATCCTCCTTCCGCTTTCCCCGGGGCTTCGACCCGGCGCAGGCCCGGCTGCTGCTGCAAAACTACCCCGAGGCCCATTCCACTGCCCTCGCCCCCTATGAAGCCCGGGTCTATCTGTGGGAATGAAGGAAACCGCGCCGGATAACTTGGGAACCTCTGATTAAATCGGCAAGAGACGATGGCGAAGGATTTTTGCACAGACGAAAGTTTTG
>CAYSJX010000103.1:994-5085 GCA_964431445.1 uncultured Oscillospiraceae bacterium
GAGGAATACTGTATGTATTTCCCGCTTTCAAAACTGCACGGATGGGCAAAAAGACTCGCCACTCGGCCGCAGGCGATTTATTCAGAGGTTCCCTTGACATTTTTCGCACAGGCGCTATAATAACAGTATTCTGGCAGTCACTGTAAAATTTGGCTGTCCAAAGGGAACAAGGAGCGAAGTTCTATGTACTACCATATGCACGTTGCCGGGCTGGAGCGGGATCTGCCCATCTGCCCCCTGAACGATAATCTGTCCATCGCCGGATTTGTGATCTTCGGCGATCAGGAGCTGACCGTTGCCTGCGCGCGGGAGCTGCTGAAACGGGCTCCGGACTATGACTACATCATCACCGCGGAGGCCAAGGGAATTCCGCTGGCACACGAAATGGCCCGTCAGCGGGGCGATCGGAAGTACATTCTGGCCCGCAAAGGCCCCAAGCTGTACATGCGGGATATTTTTTCCGTCAGCGTTCACTCCATCACCACCGCCAAAGAGCAGAAGCTGTATCTCGATGGCGCCGATGCCGCGCTGATGAAGGACAAGCGCATCCTGATCGTGGACGATGTGATCTCCACCGGAGAAAGCCTGAAAGCACTGGAAGCGCTGGTAGAGGAGTCCGGCGGCCAGATCTGCGGCCGCATGGCTGTTCTGGCCGAGGGTGAGGCGCAGGATCGAGCCGATCTTGTGTATCTGGAAAAGCTTCCCCTCTTCCACCCGGACGGAACCGTGATGGAATAACCCCCGCCGCCAATTGCAAAGCATTCTGCCGCAAACCGGACCGGTTTGCGGCAGTTTTGTATACAGAACTTCATATTCCGGCAATGGCCCGGCGAAACCGGGTCGGAAGTGGTGCTTCACCCCCGCCGTTATTGCGCATGTCCGGAAAAATCGGGGATGTAGGTCTGGTCGGCGGCGGTGGGTTCCTGTACAAACCCCTGCAAATCGTTCAGATACATCCAGCTGAGGACTGCATCGTATTCTTCATCGGTCAGCGTCCGGTCATAGGGGGTTGGCAGCCCCGGCATGGGGGTGTACTGCCGCAGCAGGCTCACCAGCACCTGCCCCGGGGCGAAATTCTCCCCGATCCAGTCCAGACACCGCAGGGAATTTTCGATCTGTCCCGGCAAAATCAGATGGCGGATCACGGTTCCGCCCACCAGCTGCTCCCCCTTCCACCGGGGCGCGCCGGTCTGGCGCACCATCTCCCGGATGGCCGCGTGGGCAACAGCGGGATAGTCCCCGGCGGCGCTGAGGCTGCGGCCGAGGGCGGCATCGCCGTATTTCAGATCCGGCAGATAAATATCCACCAGTCCCTGCATGGCTCGCAGGGTTTCCACCCGCTCATAGCCGCCGCAGTTACAGATCACCGGCACCGGCAGTTTCGGCTCCAGCGCCGGGAGAATGGTGGGCAGGTATTGGGTGGGGGTGACAAGATCGATGTTTTCCGCGCCCGCTGCGATCAGTGCCTCCATGGCCCGGCGCAGGGCATCGCTGTCCATCCGCTCCCCCACCGGTTCCCGGCTGATCTGCCGGTTCTGGCAGTAGGCGCATTGCAGGGTGCAGCCGCCGAAAAACAGAGCCCCGCTGCGCCCGCCCGGAGACAAAGCCGGCTCCTCCCATGCATGGAGCATGGTTTTGGCCACCACCGCCTGCGCCGGGCCACGGCAAAACCCCAGCTCTCCCGCAGCCCGGTTCACACCGCACTGCCGGGGGCAGAGGGTACATTGCGCATAATTCACAGCAGCACGCCCTCCACGCCGTCCCGGCACACGCCGGTGATACGAACCTGCCGCAGCCGATTGTGCAGCGGCTCCCCGGTTCTCACGAATACACGCACATAGTTGCCCGCGTGACCGCAGAACATGTCGCCCTCCGGCTCTTCAAACAGCACCGTCTGGGTGGTGCCCACCAGGGCCTGCCGGTAATCCCGGCTCATCTGCCGCGCCACGGCGATGGCCTGCCGGGAGCGGGCTTCCTTCACCGCGTTGTCATGCTGGCCGGGCATATCGGCCGCCGGCGTGCCCGGGCGGCGGGAATAGGGGAAAATATGCATATCGGCAAAGGCACACTGCCGGATGAAGGCCAGCCCGGCCGCAAACTCCTCCTCCGTTTCTCCGGGGAAGGCCACGATCATATCCGTGGTCACGGCGCAACCGGGGAAAAACCGGCGCAGCAGGCACACGCTTTCGTAAAAGCGGGCGGTATCATACTTGCGCTTCATGCGCCGCAGCACACTGTCGCACCCGGCCTGCATGGAAAGATGGAACTGCGGGCACAGATTGGGCCACTGGGCCAGCGCGCGGCAGAAGGACTCGGTGATCACCCGGGGTTCCAGACTGCCCAGCCGGATCCGCACATCACCGGCGGCATCGCAGATGGCGCACACCAGCGTTTCCAGCGTGGGCTTTCCCGGCAGATCCACACCCCAGGAGGCAATTTCAATGCCTGTCAGCACAATTTCCCGATAGCCCCGCCCCACCAGCTCCCGGGTCTGCTCCAGCGCCAGCTCCAGTGGTGCCGAGCGCACCGGCCCACGGGTGTAGGGAATGATACAGTAGGTGCAGAAATTGACGCAGCCATCCTGCACCTTCAGCATGGCCCGGGTGCGCTCTTCCAGTCCACCGGCGGGCAGCAGTTCAAATTCCCTGCGGCGCAGGGGCTCATCGAGCCGCTGCGCACCGGTGTGGCTCTGCGCCGCGGTGATCAGCATATCCACAAACCCGGCCCGGTCGGCGCTGCCGCCGATCACATCCACTCCCAGTCGGCGGGCGGCATCGGGATCATGCTGGCTGTAGCAGCCGCACACGGCCAGCACGGCCTCCGGATGTTCCCGCCTGCATCTGCGGATGATGGCCCGGTTTTTCTTGTCCGCCACCGCCGTGACGGAGCAGGTGTTGATCACATAACCATCGCAGGCCTCGTCAAAGGCGCCGATCTCATGGCCCTTCTCCCGCAGCAGCTGCTCCATGGCCTGGGTCTCGTACTGATTGGTTTTACAGCCAAGGGTATAAAACGCAAATTTCATTGTTCTCACCATTATTTCAACAGATATTCCTATTGTAGCGCATTTGCGCCGATTTGTACAGGGGAAATTCCCGGTTGGCCGGAACCACCCGCCGGAATTGACAAGACCGCTCCGGCATGATAAAATGGACAAAAACTGTGCGGCGGTGCGCTGCCGCCCGGAAAGGTTCTGTTTTTATGCAATTTCTGTGGATGAGCCTGTTCGCGCTGGCTATTGTAGGGCTGGATCAGTGGACGAAGGCGCTGGTCACGGCCAATATTCCCTACAACGGCACCGTTGAGTCCATTCCCGGCCTCTTTCACCTGACCCGGGTACACAATACCGGTGCGGCCTTTTCCGCTCTGCAGGGGATGCGCTGGCTGTTCGTGGTGATTTTTCTGCTGCTGAGCGCGGCAATCGTCTATGAGTATTTCTGCAAGCGGCTGCCTTTTACCACCTTCGACCGCTGGATGATCGCGGCGGTGTACGGCGGCGGACTGGGCAATATGATCGACCGGCTCCGCTTCGGCTACGTGGTGGATATGATCGCCGTGGATTTCGTGAATTTCGCCGTGTTCAACGTGGCGGACTGCTTCATCACCTGCGGCTGCATTGCCATGATCGCCCATCTTCTGTTCTTCAACAAAAAATTCTGGAAGGAATAAGCCATGATCTGCTATGCCGATACCCCCGGCGAACGGCTGGACGCTTTTCTCGCCCGGCAGGACGGTCTGACCCGCTCTGCCGCCCAGAGGCTGATTGAAAGCGGCTGTGTCCGCTGCAACGGTCAGCCCTGCAGGAAAAACGACCGGCTCCGGGCCGGGGATGAAATTGCCTTCACCCTGCCCGAGCCCCAGCCGGTGGACGTGCAGCCCACCCGGATGGAGCTGGATATCGCCTATGAGGACGAGGATGTAATCGTCATCAACAAGCCCAAGGGGCTGGTGGTTCATCCCGCCGCCGGGCATCAGGATGATACACTGGTCAACGGCCTGCTGTATGCCCTTGGCGACCGGCTCTCCGGCATCAAGGGCGAGCTGCGCACGTGCATCGTCCTCCGCATCGATAAGGACACCAGCGTTCTGCT
>CAYSJX010000104.1:0-5044 GCA_964431445.1 uncultured Oscillospiraceae bacterium
GCTTTTCCACGCTTACACCCTTGCGCAATGCCTGTGCCACGGCGTAGATGCTGTCATCGCGGAAGGTCTGAACATATTCTTCCAGTTCTTCCACGCTCATCGCGTCGAATTTGGCCATGTGGAAGTGGCAAACGCCGATCTCCAGAGAGCGCACGCCCTTGAGCAGCGCTTCCGTCAGGTTGGAGCCAATACCCATAACCTCGCCGGTGGCCTTCATCTGGGTGCCCAGCGTGTTGTTGGCGGAGGTGAACTTATCGAAGGGGAAGCGGGGCAGCTTGGCCACAATGTAATCCAGACTCGGCTCGAAGGCCGCGTTGGTGTTGGCGATGGCGATGTCCTCCAGATTCATGCCCACGGCGATCTTGGCCGTTACGCGGGCGATGGGATAGCCGCTGGCCTTGCTGGCGAGGGCGGAGGAGCGGGACACGCGGGGGTTGACCTCGATGAGGAAATATTCGCTGGTGTGGGGATTGAGCGCGAACTGCACGTTGCAGCCGCCCTCGATCTTCAGCGCCTTGATGATCTTGATGGCGGAATCGTTGAGCATCTTCAGATCATGCTCGTTCAGGGTGAGAATGGGAGCGACCACGATGGAGTCGCCGGTGTGCACGCCCACGGGATCCACATTTTCCATGCCGCAGATGGTGATGGCATGGTCGGAGCCGTCGCGCATGACCTCGAACTCGATCTCCTTATAGCCCTTGACGCTCTTTTCAATCAGCACCTGATGCACGGGGCTGAGGCGGAAGGCGTTTACGGCGGTGTCGATCAGTTCTTCTTCATTATAGGCAAAGCCGCCGCCGGTGCCGCCGAGGGTGAAAGCGGGGCGCAGTACCACGGGATAGCCGATGCGCGCGGCGGCGGCCCGGGCTTCCTCCAGCGAATAGGTGATCTCCGAGGGAATAACGGGCAGATCAATGCTCTGGCACAGCTCCTTGAACAGCTCCCGGTCTTCCGCCCGCTCAATGGAGGCGGAGGAGGTGCCCAGCAGCTGCACCCGGCATTCTTTCAGAATGCCCTTCTTTTCCAGCTGCATGGCCAGGTTCAGGCCGGTCTGTCCGCCGATGCCGGGCACGATGGCATCGGGGCGCTCATAGCGGATGATTTTGGCGATGTATTCCAGCGTCAGCGGCTCCATGTAGACTTTGTCCGCAATGACGGTGTCGGTCATGATGGTGGCGGGGTTGGAGTTGCACAGTACGACCTCGTACCCTTCCTCCTTCAGCGCGAGGCATGCCTGCGTGCCGGCGTAGTCAAATTCGGCAGCCTGCCCGATCACGATGGGGCCGGAGCCGATGATGAGAATTTTTCTGATGTCTGTCCGTTTTGCCATAATTCATTCCTCCTGTAAATCTGAAGCCTGATAGATGATCCTGCCATCGCATACGGTGGCGATGCAGCGGCCGGAAACCGGCCAGGACGCAAAGGGTGTGGCCTTTCCCATGGACAGGAAATCGGCCGGATCAATGGTGTATTGTGATTGTAAGTCCCACAGGGAAAAATCCGTTCCCAGCGGGATACCGAACCGTCGGCGTGGGGTGACGGCCATGGCCCGGATCAGCTGCGGCAGCGTCAGAAGGCCCGGCAGCACCAGATGGGTGTACAGCACGGGAAAAGCCGTTTCCAGTCCCACAATGCCGAAGGCGCTGTGTTCCAGACCCCGGGATTTTTCCTCGCTGCTGTGGGGGGCATGGTCTGTGGCGATCATGTCGATGGTGCCGTCTCGCAGACCCTCGATCAGGGCCAGCCGATCCGCTTCGCCGCGCAGGGGCGGGTTCATTTTGAACCGGCCGTCCTCCTGCAGGCAGCTCTCGTCCAGTACAAGATAGTGTGGGGCCGTTTCGCAGGTCACATCGACGCCCCTTGCTTTGGCATCCCGGATCAGATCC
This sequence comes from uncultured Oscillospiraceae bacterium, assembly GCA_964431445.1. GTDB lineage: Bacteria > Bacillota > Clostridia > Oscillospirales > Oscillospiraceae > Faecousia. Next base: position 1,890 of record CAYSJX010000104.1, read on the forward strand.
ACGCTTTCCTTCGTGGAAATATGGCAGACATGGTAGGCACAGCCGGTTTTCTCCGCAAGGCGCAGATCCCGCCGGATCTGGCCCCATTCGCTTTCACTGCAAATGCCCCGGTGGCCGTGGGCACGGGCGTAGGCCCCATCGTGAATGTAGCCGCCGCGCAAAAGACTGTTATCCTCGCAGTGGGCCACGATCATCTTTCCAAGCGCGCGGGCCTGTTCCATGACACGCTCCATCATGGCCTCCGACTGCACACCCCGGCCGTCATCGGAAAAGGCAATGACGGAACCGGCCATCCCGGCCAGATCGGCCGGAACCTGCCCCTGCTGCCCCCGGGTGATGGCACCATAGGGGTAGATATGAATGGGGGCGTGATCCGTCAGCTCGGTCTGTAGGCGCAGATGGGCCGGATCGTCCGGCACGGGGTTGAGATTGGGCATGGTGCATACGGCCGTGTACCCGCCGTGCGCCGCGGCGGCGCAGCCGGTGGCGATGGTTTCCTTATAAGAAAAACCCGGCTCTCGGAAGTGGACATGCACATCACAAAAGCCGGGAAAAACAGTATATCGATGGTTGGACAAATGGGAAAAGAGAGAGGAAGCGGCGGAAGAAAGGACACTGCCAGCGTGGGCTAATTCGTCCGGACACACCAGATCAAACTCCTTCTTTTTCATGGCGGAAGCCTCCTTTATCCGAAAAAAGGCCGGATCGTGCCGCTGCATGGGCAGCATGCCGATCGGCTCTTGTGCATTCTATCACAGCGGGCTACGGCTGTCAAGGAAAAATTGAACGGGCGGCTCCCAAAAAAGGAGGCCGCCCGATGGGTGTCAGTTGGTATAATTGTCGAAATAGCCCTGCACCAGAATGACGGGGGTGCCCTTGTCACCGGAGCCGGAGGTCAGATCGCACAGCGAACCGATCAAATCCGTCAGGCGGCGGGGGGTGGTGCCCTGGGCGGCCATGTTGCCCACCAGAGAGCCGTTCTTGGCACGGATGGCGCCTTCAATGGCCCGCTTCAGCGCTTCGCCGGACAGGTCGGCAAAATCATTGTCCGCCAGATATTTCAGCTTCAGCTCGTTGGGCGTGCCCTCCAGTCCCGGGGTGTTGGCCACGGAGACGCTGGGGTCAGCCAGCTCCCAGATCTGCCCAACGGGGTCACGGAAGGCACCATCGCCATAGACCATGACCTCCATATGACGGCCGGTGCGATCGAGAAGCTTCTTCTGGATATCCAGCACCAGATCGCTGCAGTCCCGGGGGAAGAGCTTGACCGTGGTTTCCGTGGACTTGTTGGAGCCCAGAAGACCAAATCGCTCATTGCAGCCGCTGCCATCGATGCTGGCGGTGAGAATATCGTCCAGCCCGCAGACTCGCCTGGCCCCGGCGGCCAGCAGCAGGCGATGGGTGCGCTTGCGGGAGTGAATGTCGCAGTGCAGCACATTTTCGGTATAGTTCAGGATGGTGCGGCAGTCATTGGAGAAAATGACCTCTACCTCCGCGCCGGCCTCCCGAATCAGATCGGAATAGTAGCTGACATAGTCCACGCCGGTGAAGGGGTGGGGGTTGGAGCCGAAGAGACTGCGGTAGCGCTCCAGCGTCAGCACATCGGAGTAGGGGTTGATGCCGGCTTCATCCAGCTGATCGAGGGAAACCAAGGCGTTGCCCACCTCGTCGGAGGGGTAGCTGAGCATCAGCACCACCTTCCTGGCACCTGCGGCAATGCCCCGCAGGCAGACGGCAAAGCGGTTTCGGGAAAGAATGGGGAAAATGACACCAATGGTCTCCCCGCCCAGTTTGGCACGGACATCGGCGGCGATGGCGTCGACCGAAGCGTAATTTCCCTGCGCGCGGGCGACCACGGACTCGGTAACGGCCACAACATCCCGATCCCGCAGGGCAAAGCCCTCACTTTGCGCGGCATCGATTACGCTGTCCACCACAATGTCTGCCAGCGGGTCACCCTGCCGGATAATGGGACAGCGGATGCCACGGGAGGTAGTACCTGTTTTTCTTTCCATAAAGAAGACCTCGATTATTTTGGATTGGGGCGAATTTTCGCCGCAAACATTATACGGGCTTCCGGCCGAAAACACAAGAGGAAATCCGCAAAAAAATGGGATTTTTTCTTCCGGCCGGGAAATTTGGGGGCGCGCTGGCTCAGCGCTTCCAGGTGGAGCGGGAGAACAGCACCAGAATGGGGAAAATTTCCAGCCGTCCGGCCAGCATGCCGATGCTCAGCACGAAGGTGCTCAGGTCGCTGTAGATGGAGAAATTGCACATGGGGCCGACGGACTCCAGACCCGGGCCGATGTTATTGAAGGTGCAAAGCGCGGCGGAGAAATTGGTGCCGACGGAGTAGCCGTCCAGCGAGATGATCAGGAAAATCGCGAACAGGATGATCACATAGGCCACAAGGTAGGCATTGGTATTGTCGAGAACCTGCTCGTCTACCACGGTGTCATTGTTGCGAACGGCCATGACCTTGCGGGGGTTGAGGGTTTTGCGGATGTTGCGGCGCAGCCCCTTCATCAGAAGCATGAGCCGCGCTACCTTCATGCCGCCGCCGGTGGAGCCGGCACAGGCCCCGACCACCATCAGGCACAGCAGAATGGTTTTGGAGAAGCTGGGCCACTGGTCAAAATCCACGGTGGAGTAGCCAGTGGTGGTGATGATGGAACCGACCTGAAACGCAGCGTGGCGCACGGATTCTTCCAGCGTGGGGTAAAGATCCCGGATGTTCAGCACGATCATCACGATGGCTGCCAGAATGATGCCGAAATACAGCCGCAGCTCCTCGTCCCGGAAGACGCTTTTGAACTGGCGCATCAGCAGAAGATAGTAGCAGCTGAAATTGACGCCGAACAGGATCATAAACACGGTGGTCACATTTTGCAGGTAGGGGGAGTAGGAGCCCATGGAATCGTTCCTGATTCCGAATCCACCGGTGCCCGCGGTGCCGAAGGCGGTGCACACGGCATCCAGCAGGGGCATTTTCCCTGCCAGCAGGAAAAGAATGTCGATGATCGTCAATACAATATAAATAATGTAGAGAATCGCGGCTGTCTTGCGCATTTTGGGCACCAGCTTGCCCACACTGGGGCCGGGGCTTTCCGCCCGGAGCAGGTGCATGGTGAAGCCCTGCCCCTTTTCGCCGGTGA
>CAYSJX010000105.1:0-4950 GCA_964431445.1 uncultured Oscillospiraceae bacterium
GCTCAATGCTAAGTTCCTTATTTTGCCTCTACCCCAACTATTGACATAGAACCATAAAAAACTTCCTTATGTGGCGTTGCCAAAACCCGATACGCTCCAGTTTTTTACTTTGCGGAAAGGTCTACGTTTTTGCGCAGGATAGACAGGGGTGGAACCTGCTGGGGCAGTTGCAGGTAGAATTTCATCTGGGGTGTTTTCGGCTGGGATAGGGGAAAACCGTCGGGATCCGTCATGTTTTCGGCCACGATGGGGAAAGGACGCAGATCAGGGCCGACAATTTCCAGTTCATCCCCCTGCGAAAATTTGTTGTGCAGGCTGCAAAGAGCCAGCCCGTTTTCATCGCAGGACTCCACCTTCGCCACGATCTGCCATTGCCGCAGATAGCGCGAATGCTCCGTATACTGCCCCGGCTGGCCGAAATAGAAGCCTGTCGAATAAACGCGATGGGACACGTGTTCTACCTCATCGCGCCAGATCCTGTCGATTTCCCGGCCGGCGGCGAGATCGTCGATGCAGTGGCGGTAAGCGCCGGTGACGATGGCGGCATAGTAGGCGGATTTGGCGCGCCCCTCGATCTTGATGCAGTCAATGCCCGCTTCCGTCAATTCTTTCAGATGGTCAATTGTACACATATCCCGGGAATTCATGATATATGTGCCCTTTTCATCCTCAAAAACTGGGAAATACTCCCCGGGGCGTTTTTCCTCCACCAGGGCGTACTGGTAGCGGCAGGGCTGGGCGCAGGCACCACGATTGCTGTCCCGCCCGGTCATATAATTGCTCAGCAGGCAGCGCCCGGAGTAGCTGACGCACATGGCACCATGACCAAAAGCCTCAATTTCCAACTCTTTCGGACATTTTTCACGGATGCATTTTATTTCCGAAATGCTCAATTCTCTGGCCAAAACCACTCTTTTTGCGCCCAAATCGTACCATGCGGTTGCACACTCGTAGTTGGAAATGGACTGCTGGGTGGACACATGGAGCTGGCAATGGGGAGCGTGGCGCTGGGCCAGACGGAAGGCTCCCAGATCGGCAACGATCAGGGCATCGGCCCCGGCTGCGTCCAGCTGCTCGAGGTAGGCGGGCAGCGCCTGCACCTCCTCATTGCGGGGCATGGTGTTGACCGTGACATGGACACGCACGCCGTGGCTGTGGGCGAAAGCAATGGCCTGCGGCAGCTCCTCCGGGGAGAAATTCCCGGCGAAGGAGCGCATGCCGAAGCTTGTTCCCGCAAGATACACCGAGTCCGCACCGTACAGCACGGCCATTTTCAGCCGTTCCATATCCCCGGCGGGACTGAGCAGTTCCAGCTTTTTCATTTTTCCAGCCTCGCAAATTCTTCGGCCTTCTTCTGGTGCTCCTCGTAGGTCTTGGAGAACTCATGGGTGCCGGTGGTGGGGTTGAGGATGAAATAGTAGTAGGAGCTGGAGGTGGGATCCAGCGCCGCGTCCAGACTGGCTCGGCCGGGGTTGGAGATGGGGCCGGGAATCAGGCCGGACTGGGTGTAGGAATTGTAGGGATGGTCATCCCTGAAATCTTCGGAGGTCAGCTCGTTGCGGCCGGTGTAGTAGACCAGTGTGGAGTCCAGCTGCAAATAGGGGTAGCTGGTGGGGTTAGTCAGGCGGTTGTAAATGACGGAGGAAATGTTGTAGCTGTCGTCTTCAATGCCGGAGGTCTCTTTCTCGATCAGGGAAGCGATGATGACAACTTCCCGGATGGTGAAGGTGTGGGCATCGATATAGCTCTGGGACAGGCCGTTTTTCTTCATCTTGGCGGCCATGGTATCATTGATCCTGGCCAGCTTTTCCTTCATGGTGTCGGTAAAGCGGTTGTCAAAGTTGGCCAGCAGCTTGATAAAGACCTCTTTGGCATCGCTGTCCACATAGAATTCGTAGGTATCCGGGAAGAGGAAACCCTCCAGACAGTATTTGGTGCCGCGGGGGGTGCCTTCCAGGAACCAGTAGTCGGCAAAGGCGCTGGTACAGGCGTACTGTTCCAGCTCGGCGGCGGAGCAGACTTCTTTCTGCTCCAGCAGGGCAAAGATCTGCTGACAGTTGTAGCCCTCGGGAATGGTGACATCCACCGTCACCCGCATGGCGGGCTTTTCCGACATGGAGGTACTCAGAGCGTGGTAGTCATAGAGGGTGTTCAGCTCATACGTTCCGATGGACAGATCGTCCATAATATCCGTCAGCTGGCCGTAGATCTTGAACAGGCCGGGATAGTTGATCAGCCCGGCCCGGTGCAGCTTTTCTGCCACGGTGTCCAGCGTATCCGTCTTGGTGATGGTGATATACACCGTCTGATCCGGGCGGCCGAAGGCCAGCACATCCGCCGCGCACAGCCACACCATCCGCCCCAGCGATGCGCCGATGGCCACCACCAGCACCAGCCAGATCAGGGTGGCGGCCAGGTGGGGCAGGCTGAAAAAGCCATAGGCACGTTTGTTTTTCGGTCGTCTTTTTCTCACGGGTAGTGCCTCCTGCGGCTGGGGCTCCGGCTCGGACTCCGGCTCAGGCTCCGGGGACTGCTCCGGCTCGGGCTGTGGCTGCTCCGGGGTGGAGCTGTAGATCTCTTCCACCTCTCCGAAGGTGTCACGGAATTCATCGTCCCTGAAAGAGCCGGAGTCTTCAAACAGCAGCTGCCGCAGAGTCGGATCCAGCAGGGGATCCTCCTGCACGGCACCGGTATCGGGAATGACGCCGGTCTGCTCCTGCAGGGACTCGGCTGTGAGCGGGGCGGTGCGGATTGCATCGGGAATGACGGCGGTGGGCTCCTGCGACCAGTCCGGCTCAGCCGGGCTTTCGGTGCTGCGGGAAAGCCGGAGCGCAGATAGCGCATCCTCGTCCGGGCCGATCTCCGGCCGGGTGTCGGCACCGTCCTCCGGCTCCAGCGGGGAGGTGGGATTTTCGGCGTTGATATCCTGCCACAGCGCATCGGCGGAGGCGGGTTCCTGCGCGGGGACGGGGTCATCCTCGGCCAGGAACTGCTCCAACAGCCGATCCAGCTCCTCTTCGGGGGTCAGGTTCTTCTTGTTATCGTCCATAAAGCTCCTCCTGTCAGCGGATGACGAACTGGCGCGCCACCTCGTCCGCCGTCTGCTGATCCTTCAGCGCGGCCACAAGGGCCAGACCGAAGGGCAGAGCGCAGCCGGCCGAGGTGCCGGTGATCAGCTTCCCGTCCCGGACAAAGGCCCGGTTCGGCTCTATCCCGGCGCGGCCCATCTGGTCTTCGCAGCCGGGATAGCAGGTGGCATGGCGGCCATCGGTGATCCCAAGGCGGGCCAGCACCGTGGGCGCAGCACAGATGGCGGCGATCCATTTATTGTTTTCATGGGCAAAGCGGACGGCCTCCAGCGCGGCGGCACTGCCCAGCACGGAGGACACACCGCCCAGTCCGCCGGGCAGCACGATCATCTCCATCCGGGCCAGATCCATCTGCTCCAATGTGATATCGGCGTGGACGGCGATGCCGTGACCGCCGGTGATGACATCTCCCTGAATGCCGACGGTGCGCACGATGATGCCGGCTCTTCGCAGCAGGTCGATGGGGGTGATGGCTTCGGTTTCCTCAAAACCCTCGCCCAGCAATACATATACCATAACTATTCCTCCAGACAGGCGCGGATGTGGCGGTAAATTTCTTCGTGAATATCCTCAATCGGGCGCATTTGCCCGGCGGCATCGGTACACTGGATCACAGACCAGCCGTAGAACCCGGCGGCATCCCGGCCGCAACGGCGGCAGGTGGCCAGGTAGGCCGTGTCCTGCTCGTGGATATCGGCGGTGGTGTGGGTGTCGGCCTCCCGGTGGCGCAGCAGCTTTTCAGTGCAGTCCGTGGGCACATCCAGATAGATCACCAGATCCGGCCGGGGCAGACCCAGCCGGGTGTATTCAAAATCATACAGCCACGCCAGAAATTCCTGCCGCTGCTCCGGCGGCATTTTGGCGGCCTGATGCACGGCATTGGAGGTGGTGTAGCGGTCGGAAACGATCAGCCCGCCCTGCTCATACCATTCGCCCCAGTCCTGCTTGTAGGAAGCGTAGCGATCCACGGCGTAGAAGGCGGAGGCGGCATAGGCATTGACATCGCCGGGTCTGCTGCCAAAGGCACCGCCCAGATACAGCCGGATCAGCGCGGAGCTTTCCTCGCTGTAACGGGGGAACACCAGCCGGTGGAAGGGGCGGCCCTCCCGCTCCAGCCGCTGAGCCATCAGGCGAAATTGGGTGGATTTGCCGGAACCATCGGTTCCTTCGATCACAATCAGCTTGCCCATAGTATCTCCTTATCAATGGTCATAATATATTACCATACAATATAGCACACTTTTTGCCGTTTGTCCACCGAATGGGCCGTGAATTTTCTGTGAAAAGCGTGCCGTTCACCACGGGTTTTCGCCACGGTCGCATTCTGCGGTTGCATATTCGAAATCTTTGTGCTAAAATAGACGCAACTATGGGAAAAAGGAAGAAAAATATGGAAAACGACATTCTGACATTTCGGGATCTGGGCCTGAGCGAGGCCATGCTCAAGGCGCTGGAGGCCAAGGGCTACGGCTGGCCCACCACCATTCAGGCCGAAGCGATCCCCCATTTTATGCAGTGGCGGGATGTGATCGCCAAGGCTCCCACCGGCACGGGAAAGACCTTTGCCTTCGGCATCCCCATGATCGAGCATATTGACGTGAACTCGGAAGCGGTGCAGGGGCTGATACTGGCCCCGACCCGGGAGCTGGCCATCCAGATTGGGGACGAGCTGCGCAGCCTGCTGACCTACTATCAGGGCATCCGGGTAGCGGTACTTTACGGTGGCGCCGGCATCGGCGGCCAGATCAAGGCGCTGGAGAAAAAGCCCCAGATCGTGGTGGCAACCCCCGGCCGCCTGATGGACCACTATAACCGCAAGACTATCCGGCTGGATAAAATTCTGACTGTGGTGCTGGACGAA
>CAYSJX010000106.1:0-4882 GCA_964431445.1 uncultured Oscillospiraceae bacterium
ACCGGTCTTGGTCAGGTTGAATCTCTTCTTCGCGCCACTGTGGGTCTTCAGCTTGGGCATAGGTAGTTCTCCTTCCAAATATCTTTTGTTTTCTCGTTTACCTGCTGTTTTTGGGGACTAAGAACATGGCCATGAAGCGGCCTTCCACCTTGGGATTTTTCTCCATGGTTGCGATCTCGGCGCAGGCCGCCGCAAAATCCAGCAGCAGCTTCTCACCCAGATTGGTGTGTGCCATTTCACGGCCACGGAACCGGACGCTGACCTTGACACGGTTGCCGTCCGCCAGGAATTTCTGGGCGGATTTGACCTTGGTGTTGAGGTCGTTGGTGTCGATGCTGGGGCTCATGCGGATTTCCTTGACTTCGACAACCCGCTGATTTTTTCTGGCATCTTTTTCCCGCTTCTTCTGGTCGTAGCAGAATTTGGAATAATCCATGATCTTGCACACGGGCGGCACGGCGTTGGGCGAGATCTTCACAAGATCCATTCCCTGCTCATCGGCCATCGCGTTGGCCTGCTCCGCCGAAACAATGCCCAGCTGGGCACCATCGGCGCCGATCAGGCGCACCTGGCTGTCGCAGATTTCCTCATTGAGCTGATGTTCTAACTTGGCTATGGTAAGCACCTCCAAAAACAAATACAAAAAGCGGACGCCAAAGCATCCGCATACTCACACTGCGCCCCCGGTGGGAACGTGGGAATATTAACCGTTGAACCGATGGCAGACGGTGAGGCGGATGTTCAGCCTTCTTGATTACCTGTGCATTCTACCACAGACTTTTCTCCTTGTCAAGCCCTGTTTTTCAAAACTTTTTCCCTTTTTTCGGAAGTTTTTCAGCTGTGGTTCCATGCTGAAAAAATTTTTACAATTTTGTTACATTTTTGCCGGTTTGACAGAGGTCAACGTGTTGATTTTTTCGTTTTTCCCTGCTATAATCCCGAATATCCCCCGCAAAGTGAGGTTTTTACAACATGCAAAAGGAAAAAACGAAAACCGCCAAGCCCCTCTCCCCCGGCACGCTGGTGGCCATGATCGCTCTGAGCGTGCTGCTGCTTGTGTGTCTGCTGGCCTTCTTCTCCGCGGCGTGGTACGTCCGGATCTATGGCCGCATCGGCTTTGACTCCATTTTGTTTACCCTGACCTCCAGCCTCGGCGGCGTGGACGCAGGGCTGATCCGCTCCTACCTGCTGGGGGCGGCCCTTCCGGCAGTGGGCTGCACCGTGGTGCTGGCACTGGTGCTGTTCTGGCGGGGGCGGCCGCTGGTGCTGCGGGGCAGAAAACTGCTGCCCATGAATTTGGGCACCGCATCCATCATTTCTCTGGTGCTGTGCATCTGTCTGCTGCTGCACGCGGCCTTTAATTCCCAGCTGATCGGCTATATTTCCTCCTCTTTGTCCGAAACGGAGCTGTACGAGGCGGAGTATCGGGACCCGACGCAGGTGGCCATCACCTTCCCGGAGCAGAAGCGGAACCTGATCTACATCATGCTCGAGAGCATGGAAACCAGCTATCAGGACACCGCCGCCGGTGGCGCGCTGGCGTACAATCTGATTCCGGAGCTGTCGGCGCTGGCCCGGAGCAATATCAATTTTTCCCACAACGATGGTGTCGGCGGCTTCCGGGAGGTGACGGGTGCCAGCTGGACGGTGGGAGCCATGGTGGCCCAGACCGCCGGCGTGCCCCTGAAGGTGCCGGACGGCATTTCCGACTGGCAGAACGGCTACGGCAAGGGCGGCATGTTCCTGCCGGAACTGACGAGTCTGACCTCCATTTTGCACCAGCAGGGCTATTATCAGGCGCTGATGGTGGGCTCCGATGCCAATTTCGGCGGCAGAAAGACCTATTTCTCCACCCACGGCATGGACAAGATCTATGATCTTTACACCGCGTGGAACGATGGCACCGTGGAATACGGCTACTGGAACGACTGGTGGGGCTTCGAGGATGAGATCCTCTTCGAATACGCCAAGCAGGAGCTGACCGCCATTGCCGCCCAGGAGCAGCCCTTTGCCTTTACCATGCTCACCGTGGATACCCATCATATCGGCGGCTATACCTGCCGGCTCTGCGGCAGCGATCACGAGGAAAGCTATGAAAACGCCATTGCCTGCTCTTCCCGGCAGGTTGCGGCCTTTGTCGAGTGGATTCAGCAGCAGGATTTTTATGAAAATACCACGGTGATCATCACCGGCGACCACTGCTCCATGGATAAGGGCTATTTCTCCCGGAATGTGGAGGAGGGCTATGTGCGCCATGTGTACAACTGCTTCCTCAACGCGGCAGCTACCCCGATCCAGACCCAAAACCGCCAGTTTTCCGCGCTGGATATGTTCCCCACAACCCTTGCGGCCATGGGCTGCACCATTGAAGGCGATCGTCTGGGGCTGGGAACCAACCTGTTCTCCTCCCTGCCCACGCTTATGGAGCGCTTCGGCTACAGCACCCTGTGCAACGAGCTTTCCAAACGCTCCGCCAGCTATGAAGCCTTCTACGGCGCCCAGCCCACCGATCCATCAGAATAAGGCAAAACGGCGCCGCCCCCTACGGTGTGTTGTCGAACATTGTGCGGGCGGGCCGATGTGCCTCAATCGGCCCCTACGGATGGGTGTAAAAAAGAAGCGTCATTGCGAACCAGTGCGCACACTGGTGTGGCAATCCCCCCGTTCTTCCGGACTGTCGGAAAAACGGGGGGATTGTTCGTCTATCCGGCCATCGTAGGGGGCGGCGCCCTCGACGCCCCGCCTGTCCGATGACCGACCTGCCGGATGCTGCCCCCTACGGTATGACATCGAACATTGTGCAAACGGGCCGATGTGCCTCAATCGGCCCCTACGGTGAAGACCCGGCGTTCCGCCGGGCTGCTTTTCCCATAAAAATCCCCCCAGCTGTGCAGTTTTGCCTGCGCGGCTGGGGGTGCTTTTATCGTGGCAGAATCTGCATGCCCGGCGCGGTGGGAGCCAGAAGGCTGGCCTGATATAGCGCTTCGGCGGTCTGGGCCCGGGTCAGGTGCAGAGCCGTCAGCGCAATGCCGTTTTCCAGCAGGGTCTGGATGGCCTGCTCCTGCGCATCATCCGTGGTTGCCGCCGTGGAAAGGGGCAGATCCAGCGCGTTTTGCAGCAGCAGCGCCGCCTCCGCGCCGGTGATCGGCTCCTGCGCCCCGAAAACATCGCCATGAGGCCAGCCCGCCGTCAGGCCGGAGCGCATGGCCGCCGCCAGATACGGCCGCAGCCAGCCGGGCACATCATCGGAAAATCCGGTGTAGGACACATCCTCCTCCACCCGCAGGCCCAGTGCCTGCACCAGCATGGCGGTGAATTCTCCCCGGCTGACTGTCTTTTCCGGCTGGAAGCACAGCTGGCCATTGATGGTTTCGCCCACAAACATGTCCCGGTTTTTCAGCCATTCGGCGCTGAAACGGCAGCTTTGCCCCAGTGTATCGGCGTATTGGCGGTCACTGTCGGCCTTGCGCACCGTCACGGTGATGGTGGCCTCCCGGGAGACCTTGCCGCTTTCATCGGTGGCCGTGAATCGGAAGGAATCAGTGCCGGTCTTGTTCTTTTTTGGGGTATAGGTGTAGGTTCCGTCGCTGTGGAACACCACCTCGCCCCGCCGCGGGGCCCGGGTCAGGGTGTAGGTCAGGCTGCCGCCCTCCGGATCCGCCGCCTTGAGAGAGCCGCTGTTGGCCAGATTTTTGTAGGTCTCCAGGGTGGAATCCTCCGCCACCGGGGCCTCATCCAATTTTCCGTGGATGGAAATGGTCATGCTGACCGCCTCCGCGACACGGGTTTCATAGATGGGAAGATACGTCACAGTGGCCTGCCGATCCTGCTCCGTGCGCAGGGGCACGAAGGTCATCCGGCTGACCTGCTCCGCCGTCAGAATGTCGCCGCTGCGGATCACCCGTGTGCCCAGCATCATGGTGCCGGTATCCGCATCGGGCAGCTGCGTGACACACACGCCCACCAGCGTTTCACTCTGGTCGAAATCCCGCAGGTCAAAGCAGTAGACAGCGTCACTGGTCACCTCCGCAGCCGTCGCACCCGCGCACAGGCAGATCGCCAGCGCCGCAGACAAGAGGATGGATACAATTCGCTTCATAATAAGCCTCCTTGTTAAGCTACGCTGGTATTGTTTGCCGCCGCAAGGAGAATTATACAAAAAAGAAGAAAATTTTTCCGTCCCCATTTCGCCTTCCCCTCCGGGAAAGATGTCCATACGGCAATCATCCGGCAGGGCGGTCATCGGACAGGCGGGGCGTCGTGGGCACCGCCCCCTGCAATGGCCGGGTGGAATCAACCGGAGGATGGCCGCACCAACCACCTGCTGTCATTGCCACACCGAGTCCCTGCTGTCATTGCGAGGAGGCGTAGCCGACGTGGCAATCCCCCGGATAGAAGTACAATCCCCCCGTTTTTCCGACAGCCCGGAAGAACGGGGGGATTGCCACACCAGTGTGCGCACTGGTTCGCAATGACACGTCTTTTTTACACCAGTGTGCGCACGGGTGTGCAATGACATTTCTTTTCAACCCGTGCTGCGGCACAGGTTTTGTTTTTTAGAAATTACATTTTTCGCGGATATAGTCTTTGAGCTGGGAGATGGGGATTCTGACCTGCTCCATGGTGTCACGGTCACGGACGGTGACACAGTTGTCCGCTTCGGTGGTTTCGTCTCCCACGGTCTGGAAGTCCACGGTGATGCACAGGGGGGTGCCGATCTCGTCTTCCCGGCGGTAACGCTTGCCGATGGAGCCGGAATCGTCGAAATCCACCATGAAGTCCTTCTTCAGCTCCCGGTAGATCTCCTCGGCCTTGGGGCTGAGCTTCTTGGAAAGGGGCAGCACAGCGGCCTTGAAGGGAGCCAGGGCAGGGTGGAGGTGGA
>CAYSJX010000107.1:0-3817 GCA_964431445.1 uncultured Oscillospiraceae bacterium
AAGCGCAAAAAGCCCCTATCAAAAAGACAGGTCATTTTTTGCACAGGCGAAAGCAGGGGTTGGGGCCTTGCCGCCTGAGGTTTGTAATGCTATTATAGCACGTTTTCGTTCATAGTGGTGAAATAATTCGTGTTGATTGCGAGCCAGCGCTCAAGCTGGCGTGGCAATCCCCCGGTTAGAAGTAACATCCCCCCGATTTTCCGACATATCGGAAGGACGGGGGGATTGCCGCACCACCCCAGTGCCGTCATTGCGAGGAGGCGAAGCCGACGTGGCAATCCCCCGGTTAGACGTACAATCCCCCCGTTTTCCGACATATCGGAAGGACGGGGGGATTGCCACACCAGTGTGCGCACTGGTTCGCAATGACAGTTCTTTTTACGCTATTGCACACCGGTTGGCAATGACACGTTTTTTGAGTTTCCGTAGGGGCCGATTGAGGCACATCGGCCCGCCTGCACAATGTTCAATCATGCATCCGTAGGGGGCGGCATCCCTGACGCCCCCCTGTTGCCCATTCCGGGGGCGCCGCAATTATACCTTGCCCGGGTGCTTGCGCAGGGCGATGGTGGCGGCGAGGCACACTGCGCCGGCGGCGAGGCCCAGATAGAAAAATCCGTCCCCGAAAATCAGCGTTTGCAGGGGCGGAACGGGGTCGTCCCCGAACACCTGATAGCCCGTCTGCGTCGCATAGATCCACCGCCCGGTAGACACGCACAGCCGGGCGATCACCAGCAGCGCCACACCGCCGCACACCCGCCGCAGCAGCCGAAGCCGCTGGCGGGTCATTTCTTTCCTCCGGCCACCGGCTCCTGGGGCTCCTCCGGCACTTCACTCAGCTCCACCGCCATCTCCGAGCGGGGGATCAGGAACCGCCGGGTGGCAAACAGCGCCGCAATGGACAGCACGCAGGCGATGATCGTCCACGGGTCATCGTGGGACAAAATGACATGGCGGGAAATGGCCACGATCAGCACCTCCAGCGTGTTGGCCGGGGTCAGATCCACCAGCATCCGCACAAACTCCAGCCCCACCACGATGGTCAGCACATTTTGCAGGAACAGATCCAGAGAGCTAAAATAATCCTGCACCGTGACCATGCGGAAAATTTCCAGCCCCACCATGCCCACCAGCACCGCCAGTGTCAGCAGGGCGATCACAAATTCCAGTGTGTGCAGCACGCGATGGATCAGTTTTTCCGTCTTTTTATGCATGGCAGAAGCCTCCCGGTCTTGAATTATTTACCATTATAAACGATTTTTTGGAAAAAGGAAAGTATTTTCAAAATCTTAATAATTACAAATATTGACAAAATGAAATATTCGTGTATAATCTCCTTAACCGATGCGCAGATTGCCCAATCCGCGCATTTTGAATTTGTTGATTTTTACTGTTAAGGAGTGGTCATCATGAAATGGGGATCCTTCGGAATTGTTCATATTGCTACACTTCTGGCTGCCACCGCGATGATCGTGGGGCTGTATTACGCGCTGCGCCGGGCCTCCCGGGCCGTGCAGACCGGTGTGCTGGGAGCGCTCAGCTGCGCCGGTATCGCGGCCATCATCTATAATCTGGTCACATGGGGCTCACCGCTGGAATATCTGCCCCTGCATCTTTGCTCCATCAACGCGATTTTGCTGCCCATCACCGTATTCTCCCGCAACAAGACCCTTGGCAACATGCTGCTGGTGTGGTGCCTGGGTGCGCTGGCGGCGCTGGTGGTGAACACGGCGCAGGCGGATTACGAGCTGGACAGTGCCACCTTCGCCTTCTACTATTTCCCCCATGTGCTGGAGTTTGGCATTCCCATCCTCCTGTTCCGGCTGGGGCTGATCGAGAAGAAGGCCCGCTATATCGGCTCCACCATCGGCATCACCATGGCCATCTACACCGGGGTGCATCTGGTCAACGTGTCGCTCAACGGCTGGTGCCGGATCAACCAGATTCTTGATGCCTCCGGCGAGCTGATTCAGGTCAACTACATGTACTCCCTGATCCCGGAAAATCCGCTGCTGGTGCTGTTCCGGCAGGCCATTCCATACGATTACTGGTATATGTACATGATCGTGCCGATTCTGGTGATCTACCTGTCGCTGGTGTATCTGCCCCAGCTGCTGCACCCGAAGAAGGTTCACTGCCCCGTGTAAACCGAAAAACCTGCCGTGCCGGGGAAATCCGGCGTGGCAGTCAGCATGTCGAAAAACCATGTCATTGCGAGCCAGTGCGCACACTGGCGTGGCAATCCCCCGGATTTTCCAACATCTCCTCGCAAAAAGAAGCTGTTTCCTACAAAATTGAATGGAATTTCCATATAAGAATCGGCCTTTTCGCAAGGATGTACCTTTTGCGTTTTTCAATAGTCCACCTGCCGCGCCGGGAAAATCCGGTGCGGCAGTTTGTTTGTCCGGCCGAAAGGACAGATTGTGCTTGCAAAGTGGGGGCGGGACGTGTATCATAGTAGAAAGGGCCGATCGGCAGGCCCGGAAGGAGTTTGTTATGATCAATTTTATGGAAATTCTCAAAGCGGTGCTGTTTGGCATCGTTGAGGGCATCACGGAGTGGCTTCCTGTGTCCTCCACCGGCCATCTGATCCTGCTCAACGAGCTGATCACGCTGAATGTGACGCCGGAATTTTATGAGATGTTTGAGGTCGTCATTCAGCTGGGAGCCATTCTGGCGGTGGTGGTGCTGTTTTTCCACAAGCTGTGGCCCTTCTCCCGGAAAAAGACCCCCCAGGAAAATCGGGACACCTGGAACCTCTGGTTCAAGGTGGTGGTGGGCGTGCTGCCCTCGGCCGTGCTGGGTCTGGCGCTGGACGACTGGATGGATGCCCATTTGTACAATTACAACGTGGTTTCCATCGCCCTGATCGTCTACGGCGTTCTGTTCATTCTGGTGGAGCGGCGCAATGCAGGCAAGGCCGCCCGCATCAACGATGTGCATCAGATCGACTATCCCACAGCGCTGCTGATCGGCGCGTTCCAGTGCCTGAGCCTGATTCCCGGCACCTCCCGCTCCGGCAGTACCATTCTGGGGGCGATTTTGCTGGGCGTGGCCCGGCCGGCGGGCGCGGAGTTCAGCTTCTTCCTGGCAATTCCCACGATGGTGGGTGCCAGCGGCCTGAAGCTGGTGAAATATCTGGCCGAAGGCATGACCCCCGGGGCCAATGAGCTGGCGGTACTGATCGTCGGATGCGTGGTCAGCTTTGTGGTGAGCCTGCTGGTGATCCGGGCCCTGATGGACTATGTCCGCCGCCATTCCTTCAGCGCTTTCGGCGTGTACCGCATCGCGCTGGGCGCGGTGGTGCTGGCCTTCTTCCTGCTGCGGGGGGCCTTATGGCAAATGTAGTCATCACCGGCGGCAGCCGGGGTATTGGCGCGGCGGCCGTGGCGCTGTTCGCCGCCCGGGGCGACCGGGTCTGGTTCCTCTATGAAAAGGAGCATGAAAAGGCGGCGCAGGTGGCGAAAGCTACCGGCGCGACGGCCATCTGCTGCGACGTGGCGGATGGCGAGGCGGTCACCCGGGCCTTTGCGGCCATCGAAGATGTGGATATTCTGATCTGCAACGCGGGCATCTGCCACTATGGCCTGCTGCAAAGCCTTTCCGATGCCCAGTGGGATCGGCTGTTCGATGTGAACGTGAAGGGCATTTTCCACTGCGTGAAGGCGGCCATACCCGCCTTCCTGCGCAGCCACAGCGGCTGCATTATCACCGTCAGCTCCATGTGGGGGCAGGTGGGCGCCTCCTGCGAGGCAGCCTATTCCGCCACCAAGGGTGCCGTGATCGCCCTGACCCGGGCACTGGCGCAGGAGCTGGG
>CAYSJX010000107.1:3827-4779 GCA_964431445.1 uncultured Oscillospiraceae bacterium
GCTGGGCCCCAGCGGCATCCGGGTCAACTGCGTGTCCCCCGGGGTGATCGCCACGGATATGTGTGCCAATGTGGATCCTCAGATCCTTCGGCAGCTGGCACAGGAGACCCCCCTAGGGCGCAACGGCACGCCGGAGGACGTAGCCCGGGCTATGGCATACCTGGCGGACGCCCCCTTCGTAACCGGCCAGATTCTCCCCGTCAATGGCGGTTATGTGCTGTAACCAAAGGAACCTCTGAATCAATCGCCTGCGGCCGAGTGGCGGGTCTTTTTGTCCATCCGTGCAGTTTTGAAAGCGGGAAATACATACAGTATTCCTCCGTTTTCAAAACTTTCGTCTGTACAAAAATCCTTCGCCATCGTCTCTTGCCGATTGAATCAGAGGTTCCCCCAAAAATCCCGGCAGAGGCCAACGCACTGGCCCCTGCCGGTTTTTGTATATAGTCTCATACATCGCAAATCGGCACAAAACAACCGTGTCATTGCTCCTGAAGGAGAGCTGTTTTGCATTGGGTTTTTCGAGAAAAAACGGCCCCCTTTTCCGTGGGGAAAAGGGGGCGGATGTTTGGGAAATCGTCTTACACCAGTGCGGCGGTGATGATGGCCATTTTATAGACCTCGTCGGCGTTGCAGCCGCGGGACAGGTCGTTGATGGGGGCGTTCAGACCCTGCAGGATGGGGCCGTAAGCCTCATATCCGCCCAGACGCTGGGCGATCTTATAGCCGATATTGCCGGCTTCGATGCAGGGGAAGATGAAGGTATTGGCATAGCCCGCCACGGGGGAGCCGGGGAATTTCAGCTGGCCGACCTCGGGGGCCACGGCGGCATCGAACTGCATTTCGCCGTCAATGGCCAGCTCCGGTGCCATTTCCTTGGCCACGATGGTGGCATCATGGCTGAGCTTGACCGTGCCGCCCTTGCCGGAGCCGTTGGTGGAGAAGCTGAGCATGG
>CAYSJX010000108.1:0-4740 GCA_964431445.1 uncultured Oscillospiraceae bacterium
AGATGCCCGGCTCGGCGGCGCATACCGCGTTTTCCGGCATGGGAGAGTCATTACGCATGTTGGCATTGGGGCTTTCGTGGATCTCAAGGCCCAGACTGTGGCCGTAGCCATGGCCGAAATATTCGCCGTAACCGGCATCGGCAATGACCTTGCGGGCGGCGCCATCGATCTCCCGTCCCGGGACACCGGCCTTCGTGGCGGCGATACCGGCCAGCTGGGCCTGCAGCACGATGTTATAGACCTTTTCCATCTCCGGCGTGACATGGCCGACAGCGATGGTGCGGGTCATATCGGAGCAATAGCCCTGATACAGAACGCCGAAGTCCATGGTGATGAACTCCCCTTCCCCAACGACCCGGTCACCCGCGACACCGTGGGGCATGCTGGTCTTGGGGCCGGAAACCACAATGGGATCAAAGGAAAGACCCTGCGCGCCGTTTTTGTACATACAGTAGATCAGCTCTGCCTGTATCTCAAGCTCGGTCATACCGGCGTGAATTCTGCCGAGAACCTCGCTGAAAGCCCGGTCTGCAATGGCCTGCGCCTTGCGCATTCTGTCCAGCTCCCAGTCCTCTTTGACACCACGGAAGCCGTTGATCCGGGCATTGAAGGGCACCAGACGGGCGTGAAGCTTCTCTTCGTACAGCTGCAGCTCCGCAGCGGTGAGGTAGTTTTCCTCATAGCCCAGCACGGTCAGTCCGAAATCGGCAATGGCATCATTGATCCGGCTGATATAGCCGTGCCCGGCCACATCCAGCACCTCGAAATCATGGATGCTGGCCTGCGCCGACTCGATATAGCGGCTGTCGGTAAAGTAGCGGCAGCCGGCGGCAGAGACGATAGCCAGTCCCTCCGCAATGTCAAACTCCGCGCCATAATGGCGGCTGTAGCGAGAGGTCAGAAGTAAACCGTCCACCTCCTGCCCCAGCAGAGAGCGATATTTGTCCAGATTTTTCATAATTGGATCCTCCTTTTTCCGGCGGCAAAAATAAATGGCAGTTCCAGCACATGGCGTGCTTTCAGCCAGAAATTATGGTTGTGGATGGCGTTAACCAGAATGCTGGTGACACCGCAGCAGTTGGCACCGAGCGTATCGGTATAGATCTGATCCCCCACCAGCGCGCATTGCGCGGCCGGAAGACCATAGCGGTCAAGACACTGTCGGATGCCACGGGAAAAGGGTTTTTTCGCGTGGGTGATCACGTCCAGTCCGTAAGCTTGGCAAAAGGCCGGAACACGCCCGCTCTTGCTGTTGGATACCACGCAAAGGGCAATGTCGCTTTGCTGCATTGCAAGCAACCACGCCTGCATTTCGGGTGTGGGGACGCTGGTGGTATAGGGCACGATGGTATTGTCAAAATCCAGCATGAGAAGCCGCACACCGTAGCGGTGCAGCAGCTCCGGTGTCAGATCCGTCAGGGCCGGAACGATCAGCTTTGGCAAAAGGGAAAAGGACATAGTGCCTCCTGTTGCTGCATATTTTATGGTATTATAGCACAGAAGGGAGCATTTGTCCATGACAAATCCACTATATCTGGCAATGACGGCGCAGGAAATTTTCGATTCGGCGGCACTGCCGGCGCACATGGGGTGGATGGCCTGTCATTTTGCACCCGGGGGAACCGGGCTGACAGACCTGCCGCAGGTGCCGGTACCGGGCAGCATTCTGATCGTCAATGACCGGTTTCCCGTGGAAAATCATGGGGAAGATGTGGTTTTCGACACGCTGTCGGAATATCTGCGGGCCGTGCCCTGCCGGGGCATTCTGCTGGATTTTCAGCGGCCGGAAAATGTGGCCACAGCCGCCATCGTCCGGGCAATGCAATCTCTTCCCTGCCCCGTGTGTGTAACTGAGCCATACGCAAAGATGACAAAGGGCCCGGTTTTCGTCAGTGCCCCGGCACCGCACCGGCCGCCGGAGACGTATCTGGCCCCATGGACGGGGCGGGAGATCTGGTTGGAAATATCGGCGGAAGCAGAGTGCTGTGTTCTGACGGAAGCGGGCTGCGAAATCAAACCGGCCGCCAGCGCGGATTGGAAAGCACCCGTGCATGCAGATCCGCATTTATGCTGCCATTATCGCATCCGCACCGGTGAAAACCGGGCAGAATTTTACATTTACCGCACGAAAGAAGACATTCTCTCTTTGATGGAGCTGTGCAGCCGGCACGGAGCAGCACTGTCCATGGGACTGTGGCAGGAGCTGCATGAGATGATGGGATAAAAAACATGTCATTGCAGCCTGTGCGCAATCGTGCATAGAAGAAGTGTTGCAAACCAGTGCGCACACTGGTGTGGCGCCCCCCGATTTTTCGGGTTGTCGGATAATGGGGGGGATTGTGCATATACCGGCCATTGTAGGGGGCGGCGCCCTCGACGCCCCGCCTGTCCGATGACCGACCTGCCGGAATACCGCCGCCGGGGTGGCATTTCAAAAACCTTCCCCCGGGAGGAAGGGACGCGCCTGCGGTGCTGGGGACGGCGGGCGACCAATGGTCGTCCCTTCGTCCGGAATGGGTGACAAAGGGGCGTCAGGGATGCCGCCCCCTACGGTGCGTTTCCGAACCCGGGTGCACCGGGCCGATGTGACTCAATCGGCCCCTACGAATGGTGCGCAAAAAATCGACTGTCATTGCCACAGCGGCTGCGCCGCTTCGCAATGACACATTTTTTCGTCTAACCAGGAGATTGCCACGCCGGCTTGAGAGCCGGCACGCAATGAAAGCGTGATTTTTGGGTGTTCTGTAGGGCATGCAAAAACCGCCCTGCGGGTGCAGGGCGGTTTTGAGCGTTCTCAAGAGGGATTTTCAATTAGTAGAACTTTCTCTTGTTCTTACGGGCAGCTTCAGACTTCTGCTTACGCTTCAGGCTGGGGCTGACGTAATGCTCGCGCTTCTTGACCTCGGCAATGACACCCTCCTTGGCACAGCTACGCTTAAACCGACGCAGAGCGCTTTCCAGAGTCTCATTCTCCTTGACGCGAATTTCCATTTTGTTTTCCCTCCCTCCGATGGCATCCGGCTATATCCAGGATGCGTTCAGGGCCTATCAGCAGGCTTGGATATTATATACATTTCTGCGGAAAATGTCAAGCACAAAATCGAGCATTCTGAAAAACTTTCTCGTTTTTTGGGCTTTGTCCCGCCGGAAGGTCGGAAAAAGCGTGTATCGCTCAATTCATATTGGGAAGATTGCCATACTGTCGCTCCCGCTCGTAGTAGAGCATCCGCTCCTGTCCACGCAGAATCTGTTCGGAGGTATAATTGCCCAGCTTCGTCTGCTCGATCAGCTCCTGCGTGGCCTGCCGGTTTTCGCCCATTTCTTTGATCAGGCGCTTGTTGGAACGCAGCAGTGCGTCATTATGCCGCTGCAGATCCTGACTCATGGCCAGCACATTATCATTGATCGCCTCCAGCCGGGAGGTGACGGCGTACATACTTTCGGAAAGCCTGCCCAGCATCGTGGCGCACCCGCTCTTCATACAGGAGGATGGCCCCACGCATGTCATCAGCCAGACCGTTGAAGATTGTGCGATATCCGGGTGCAATAGGGGCGTCAGGGATGCCGCCCCCTACGACAATGATCCGGCAAGTCGGTCATCGGACAGGCGGGGCGTCGTGGGCGCCGCCCCCTACAATGGCCGGTAAATGCACACCCCTCATTATCCGACAACCCAGAAGGGCTGGGGGATTGCCACACCAGTGTGCGCACTGGTTCGCAATGACAGTTCTATTTTACATCAGTGGCGCGGCTGGTGCGCAATAGCACTTATTTTTACCCGTGCAGCGGGACTGGTGCGCATGTACATTTTATACACTGCAACAGCAAAAGGAAGGGCTTATGCGGCCCTTCCTTTTGCTTATTTTACGATCAGGTTGACGAGTTTGTTCTTAACCACAATGGTTTTGACAATGCTGCCGCCGTTTTTTTTCAGGAAGGCGGCGATTTTCTCGTTGGCCAGAACGCCGGACACCACGCTGTCGTTGTCCAGATCCGCGGCCATGGTGACGGTGCCACGCATTTTTCCATGGACCTGCACGGCAATGGTAACCTCGCTGTCCCGGCACTTTTCCTCGTCATAGGTCGGCCACGGCTCGAAAGCGATGGTATCATCATGGCCGAGCATCTGCCAGATCTCCTCGCCCACATGGGGGGTGATGCAGGAGAGCATCTTGATAAAGCCCTCGGCATAGATTTTGGGGCAGGAGCCCACCTTATAAACCTCATTGACGAATACCATCATCTGGGCAATGGCGGTATTGAAGGCCAGCTGCTCAAAATCGGATGTGACCTTGCGGACGGTCTGGTGGTAGAGCTTGGTCAGGTGGCTGTCTTCCCCATCGGTCAAATTGGCGCTTTCCGTGAAGAAATTCCAGACACGGTTGATAAACTTCTTCGCGCCCGCCACCGCCGTGGCAGACCAAGGCTTCGAAACCTCCAGCGGGCCCACGAACATTTCATACAGCCGCAGGGTATCCGCGCCGTACTCCCGGACAATATCGCTGGGATTGACCACAAATTCAGGGAAGCGCTTACCCATCTTAATGCCGTTTTCACCGAGGATCATGCCCTGATGCACCAGCTTTTTGAAGGGCTCCTTCACGGGAGACAGGCCATTGTCATACAGGAATCGGTTCCAGATCCGGGCGTACATCAAATGACCCACTGCGTGTTCCGGGCCGCCGATATACAGGTCAACGGGCATCCAGTGCTTCAGAAGCTCCGGGTCACAGAAGGTTT
>CAYSJX010000109.1:0-4737 GCA_964431445.1 uncultured Oscillospiraceae bacterium
CGTTGAGTTCCAGGCTGCCTTCTCCATGGCTTCCGGTTACGTTCCCGTGCTGGAGTCCGTTGCGGAAAACGAAGCTTACAAGGAATTCCTGGCCAGCGCTGACGGCGGCGACTTCGTGGCCGCTCTGTCCGCCAAGGTCTGCCTGGAGCAGAAGGACGCTTACTATGTCTCTCCTGCCTTCAACGGCTCCTCCGCCGCCCGTGACGCTGTTGGCAACCTGATCAAGAGCGCGCTGGTTGAGAAGGATAACGGCGATCTGGATGCCCTGATCGATCAGATCTTCGCCAACGCGATCAAAGAGGCTAAGAAATGATCGGTACAGGACGTAAGATCCTTGCCGTACTTATCACGATTTGTCTGACCATGGGTCTGCTGGCCGGCTGCGGGGAAAATCCCACGCAGCCGACCGGGGAACCCACCGAGCCCTCCATCAAAGTGGTTGATTATGCCTCCACTGTCAAGCTGGATATGAACTCTTCCACCCGGAAGATGGAGGTCACGGTGAAAAGCTTTGTCGATGGAGACACCGTCCATTTCCATGCGCCGGAAGCCGAGTTCCCCGGCGGCGTGCTCAAGGCAAGATTTCTGGCCATTGACACCCCTGAGTCCACCGGTAAGATCGAGGAGTACGGCAAAGCAGCCTCCAGTTTCACCAAGGAAACGCTGAAAAATGCAGAGTCCATCCTGCTGGAGTCCGACTCTGAAAGCTGGAACCTGGATTCCACCGGTTCCCGTTATCTGGTGTGGGTGTGGTATCGCCCCGCCGGTGAGACGGATTACCGCAATCTGAATCTGGAGATTTTGCAGAATGGTTTGGCCATCGCCTCCAATTCCTCCCAGAATATCTATGGCACCTATGCCGTGGCTGCCATCAATCAGGCGCAGGCGCTGAAGCTCAATGTCTATTCCGGCCAGCCGGATCCCGACTTCTTCTATGGGGACGCGATCGAGCTGGATCTGAAGGAGCTGCGCAGCAACATTGAAACCTACAGCAACACCAAGGTTGCGTTCACGGGCATTATCACCATGAACAGCAACAATAGCGTCTATGTGGAAAGCTACGATTCCGAGACCGATATGTACTACGGCATGAGCGTGTACTACGGCTTCGGCCTCAACGGCAACGCCCTGCGAATTCTGGAGGTCGGCAATGAAGTGCGCATTGTCGGTTCCGTGCAGTATTACGAAACCGGCGGCACATGGCAGGTCTCCGGCCTGTCCTACAGACCTATGAAACCCAATCATCCCGATAACATCCAGAAAATCAGCGAGGGCAATGAGCCGGCCTATGTGCTGACGGATCCGGATCGCTTCGTCAACGGCACCGTGGAGGTGACGGTGGACGATGCCATCACCCTCCTGCCCTATGCCAAGCTGGCCATGAGTACCTCTCTGCGGATGGAAAATCTCTATGTCAAGGATGTCTATACCACCAATAACGAGGAAAGCTCCTCCAACGGTGCCATGACGCTGACATGCGAGGTCAACGGTGTGACCGTTTCCGTGCGCACCGTGGTGCTGCTGGATGAAAACGGCAAGGTGATCACTGCCGAGGCCTACGCCGGCAAGACCATCGATGTGCGGGGAATCGTGGATTACTTTGACGGCACATACCAGATTAAGGTTTTCACCCCCAAGGACATTACTGTCCATGAATAAAAGATAAGGAGTACCAGCATGAAAAAGATTGTTTCTCTTCTTTTGGTCCTGGCAATGGCGCTGTGTCTGTTCGCCGGCTGCGACAATCAGCCCACCGAGCCCCCGGTAACCGAAGGCTCCGCTCTGACAAGCGCCAAAGAGTACGTTTACGCCATTTATAAGGACAATGCTGTCGAAACCAGAAAAGAGTATTCCGTCGTGGATACCGTCATGATCGATGGCGTTTCCTTCTCCGTCACCTGGGCTGTCAGTGTGGGCGAGGATCTGGTGCAGATCGTTGCCGATAAGGACAACAACGCCTACACCATCATCCCCAGCACGACCACCACCGAGAATGTGGACTACACCCTGACCGCCACCATCACCGATGCCGATGGCAAGACCGAAACCGTCTCCTTCGACCGTGTGATTCCCGCCGGCACCCTGACCCCCGAGCAGATCGTGGATAAGGCCTATGCCCTGACCGGTGATGAGATCATGGAAGGCTACACCCTGACCGGTGTGATCACCGAAATCACCACTCCCTATGACGCAAGCTATCAGAACATCACCGTGGTTATCCAGATCGGTGAGCTGGCCGACAAGCCCATCACCTGCTTCCGCCTGAAGGGCGACGGCGCTGATAAGCTGGCTGTTGGTGACAAGATCACCGTCTCCGGCAACATCAAGAACTACAACGGCACCATCGAGTACGATGCCGGCTGCCAGCTGCTGAGCGTTGTTGGCAACACCATGGATCAGTCCAAGCTGCTGGAAGCTTCCTATGCGCTGGCTCCCGGCGAGGCTATGCCCGACAAGATCGCGCTGCTGGGCACCATCATCTCCATCGACACCGAGTGGAGTGAGCAGTATCAGAACATCACCGTCACCATCGTCTGCGATGGCAAGACGGAGTATCCCATCCAGTGCTTCCGCCTGAAGGGCGAGGGCGCCGCTACGCTGGCCGTTGGTCAGGAAATCGCCGTGTATGGCCTGATGAAGAACTATCAGTCCTCCACCACCGGCGAGTGCAAGGTCGAGTTTGACGCCGGCTGCCAGCTGATCACCATGGCTGAGTTCTCCGACCTGTTCAATCCCGAGCCTCCCACGGCTGCTGAGCCCGATCCCACCGAGCCCGAGGAAAGCAAGCCCACTGAGCCCGAGGAAAGCAAGCCCGCTCCCTCCACCGGACTGAGCGTTGTCGCCACCCCCGAGACCGGCAAGGCCTACAAGTTCGGCATGGTGCAGGGCAAGGTCGATAATAAGATCTTCTATCTGGCCGGCGGCATGAATGGCTACTATCTGGCCACCACCGAGGATGCTTCCGCTGCTCTGGATGTGTATCTGGAGAGCGTGGAGGGCGGCTATCACCTGTACTGCATGGTCGATGGTGCCAAGACCTACATCAACTTCGTGGTCAGCGCGGATGGCCTCCATGTCAATGGTGCTTACGAGGCTGCCGCCTCCACCATCTACCGCTATGATGCCGAGAGCAAGACCGTGATTGCCGTTGTCAATGGCGATGACTACTGGCTCGCCACCAGAAACGACAACACCTACACCACCATGGGCCCCTGCAAGGTGTCCTACAATGGTTTCTACGGTCAGTTCTACGCCTGATCCTTCCCTAAAATCAAGAGGCCGCTCTCCGGAGCGGCCTCTTATCGTTTATAGGGCATTTGGGGGTCAGTCTACCCAGTCGGGTTGGAGGGTTGGTTCCATGGGCAGGGTTTGGAATATTTCCCGGGTGATGGCGGTAAATTCTGTATAATCTGTGGTTTTTCGCAGCTGTTTTCCCAGTTTTTCACTTCCCCGGAAATGCCGCAGCAGAAAACGCCAGTTTTCCTTCATCCGGAACATGGCGTTGCGGGCGCTGCCGAAGGCGATGATGTAGCTTTCCAGCAGCTCATTCGTGAAGGCTTCCAGCGTGGCCGCATCGGTGCCGCCGGGGGTGAGCATACCGGGATCCCCCAGAAGCCCCCGACCCAGCATTACCGCCTCCACCTTCGGAAAACGTGCCCGCAGGGCATTGATTTTCTCCGTGCCTGTCAGATCGCCGTTGTAGCAGATTGGCATGGCGCAGCGCTGCGCCGCCCATTCGAAGGCATCCAGATCCACCGGCCCGCTGTAAAATGCCCGCCGCACCCGGGGATGAATAATCAGCTCCCGAACAGGGTAGCGGTTCAGAACTTCCAAAATGGCAGGAAACTCCGCCGCGCTTTCCAGCCCCAGCCGGGTCTTGATACTGATCGGCAGAGCGCTTCCGGCGAAAATCGCGTCCAGAAACGCCTCCAGCTGCCCGAGATCCCGCAGCATGCCGGCTCCCTTGCCCTTGGCCACCACCGTGCCGGAGGGGCAGCCCAGATTCAGATTGACCTGCTCATATCCCCGGTCACGGCACAAATTGGCAGCCCAGAGAAAAGCATCCGCATCCCGGGTCAGGATCTGTGGCACGGCGTGAAAGGCTTCGCTGTCCGCCATGGGCAGCTCCCGCTGCTCCCGGTGGGTCAGTATCCGATGCTGGGTAGGGGAGAGAAAGGGCATATAGTACCGGTCAAGGCCGGGAAAATACCGATGGTGGACACGGCGGTATATGCTGTCTGTGATCCCTTCCATGGGCGCAAAATAGTATCGCATGGCTGTATTCCTTCCGTCCGGCGTAATATGATCATTGTAGCACGGCACCGGGCCGCTGGCAAGAAAAATCCTC
Source organism: uncultured Oscillospiraceae bacterium (assembly GCA_964431445.1). Taxonomy (GTDB): domain Bacteria; phylum Bacillota; class Clostridia; order Oscillospirales; family Oscillospiraceae; genus Faecousia. The sequence goes on from CAYSJX010000109.1 coordinate 4,349, forward strand.
CGGCGCACCGTGGCGTGCCGGAGGCATTTTTCGCGTTAGATCTCCATGATCACAGGCAGAATCATGGGATTGCGCTTGGTGGTCTTGTACAGATAGCCGCTCAGATCGTTCTTAATGGCGGTTTTGATGGTGTTCCAGTCCCGGATGTGCTTGCGGCGGCAGCGGTCGATGGCTTCCAGCGCCACATTTCGCAGGTTGTCCATCAGCTCTTCGGACTCCTTGACATAGATGAAGCCACGGGTGATGATGTCCGGGCCGGTGATGAGGCTGCCGTCCTGTGTGCTGATGCTGACGCACACCACGATCATGCCGTCCTCTGCCAGATGCTTTCTGTCGCGCAGCACCACGCTGCCCACATCGCCCACGCCGGTGCCGTCCACGAAGACCTG
>CAYSJX010000110.1:0-4494 GCA_964431445.1 uncultured Oscillospiraceae bacterium
CCAGGATCTGCTCCCGGATCTCGGGGTTGATGGGAGCGGGGGTCTCACCGTACTCGCCGCGGCAGTAGGCCTTGATCTCCTTGGACACGGACTTGTAGCGCTTGCCATCGAGCACATTGCGGACGGCCTGAACGCCAACCATCTGGCTGGTGGGGGTCACCAGGGGAGGATAGCCCATATCCTTACGGACATTGGGAGTCTCAACAAGAACCTCGTCGAACCGGTCCAGAGCGTTGACCTGCTTCAGCTGGCTGAGAAGGTTACTCAGCATACCGCCGGGAATCTGGTAGGTCAGGCACTGGGTATCGGTGGCCATGGACTTGGGCATCAGGGTGCCGTCCTTGATGAAGTCGTCCCGGACGGTCTTGAAGTAGTCGGCAATCTTCTTGGTGGCCGCGTCGTCCAGATCCACCTCGTAGCCCAGCTGGCGCAGGGCGTAGGCCAGGGTCTCGGTGGCGGGCTGGGAGGTGCCGCCGGAGAAGGGGGAGATGGCGGTATCAATGATGTCCACACCGGCTTCCACAGCCTTCAGGTAGGTCATGAAGGCCAGGCCCGTAGTGGAGTGGGTGTGCAGGTCGATGGGCATGCCGGGCACCGCGTCCTTGATGGCGGAGACCAGGTCGTAGGCCTCCTGGGAGCCCATGATGCCGGCCATATCCTTGATGCAGATGGTGGAAGCGCCCATTTCCTTCAGCTCCTTGACCATCTGCACGTACTTGGCGTGGGTGTGGACGGGGGAGGTGGTGTAGGAGATGGTACCGGAGGCGATGGCCCCGGCCTTGACGGTAGCTTCCATAGCCACCTTCAGGTTCTTCACGTCGTTGAGGGCGTCGAAGATGCGGATGATGTCGATGCCGTTCTCCACAGCCTTCTGGACGAAGAGCCGCACGAAATCATCGGGGTAGTGGCTGTAGCCCAGAACGTTCTGACCCCGCAGCAGCATCTGCAGCTTGGTGTTGGGCGCGGCGGCGCGGATCTTGCGCAGGCGCTCCCAGGGATCCTCGTTCAGGTAGCGCAGGCAGACGTCAAAGGTGGCGCCGCCCCAGCACTCGATGGCGTAGTAGCCGGCCTTGTCGATGGTGGAGAGCATGGGCTCAAACTTGTCGAAGGGCAGGCGGGTTGCGATCAGAGACTGGTTCGCATCGCGCAGAACGGTCTCTACAAACTGAACTTTCTGTGCCATTATGTATGGAACCTCCAATAAAGAATAATAAAATATGGAATAAGGGATTGTCAAATCCCAATCTTCACCAAGTACATCATAGCACATACATTTCAAAAAGTAAATAGGGATTTTGCACACCTCCAAGCAAAATCGCCCCCTACAATGGGTGCGTCAGGAAACGTGACAAGTGGCGTCAAGGATGCCGGCCCCTACGGATGGTGCGTCAAAATAATAGCATGTTATTGCGAGCCGGTGCGCAATCTTGTAAAAAAGAAGTGTCATTGCGAACCAGTCCGCGCCACTGGTTCGCAATGACACCTCTATCGGCCACGCCCGTATACGCTGGTTTGTAATGACATGTATTTTTGGCTCCGCCCTTAGCCCTGTTCCGGCTGGTCGGGGCGGATGGCGAACATGGCGACTGCCGTCTCCTGCAGAACGGCTTTGCTTCCGATGACGGCCTGTTGCAGTGCGGCCAGCTGCGCCGCGACCTGATCGGCCAGCGCGCCGATGCGCTGGGCACTTTCGTCCGCCCGGACACCTGCGTCTGCCAGCAGGCCGTTGGCCTGTGCCAGCAGCTGCTCCGCCCGCTGCTGTGCCTGCCGTTCGGCCCGCTCGGCCCGGCGATAAGCTTCCAGCTCTCCGTCGGTACTCTGCCGGGGCTGCTCCGGCCGCTCCGCCCGGGCCGCACACAGGGCCTGCTCCAGTGCGTCGGCGCGGGTCTGGGCGGCGTTGCGCTCTCCTTCCAGAGCATTGGCCCGGGTCAGGGCGGCATTGCGCTCCCCTTCCAGTGCCTGATACTGCGCGCGCAGATCCTCCAGCGCCTCCTGCGTCTGCCGCAGGCGCGCACATTCCGCCTGCGCGGCGTTCAGCTCCCCCTGCAGCTGTTGCAGCTGGGCAGTGTGTCTGTTTTGCAGATATTCCAGATAGCGCACCACATCTTCCCGATTGAAGCCGTTGAATGCGCTGCGAAAATCGCCGGTCTGTGCCATAGAAACCTCCTGAATGGGGCGCTTCGCCCCGCTTTTTTGTGATTATAGCACATCAATGCAGGGAAAACAACGGTTTTTCCGGATGAAAACAGAGAAAAATCCCTTTTCTGCGCAAAGTCTGCCCAATTGTGTCCGGGTTTCCCTTGCAAGATGGGAAAAATCCTGCTATAATGGCACCATCGTAACCGGTGACCCCGGCGGTCACAAACGGGAGGCATATCATGAAAACCCTGCTGCACATCTGCTGCGCGCCCTGCGCCAATCAATGCATCGAAATGCTCCGGCAGGAGCAGATCCAGGTGACCGGCTTCTGGTTCAACCCCAACATTCACCCCTTCACGGAATACCGCAGCCGCCGCAACTGCCTGCGCCAGTATGCCGAAGAGATTTCCCTGCCCCTGATCGAGCGAAACGACTATGCCCTGCGCCCCTTCATCCGGGCCGTGGCGGCGGATCTGGAGCATCGCTGCGGAAAATGCTACGAGATGCGCCTTTTTGCGGCGGCGGAAGCGGCAGCGGCCGGCGGCTTCGACAGCTTTACATCCTCCCTGTTCATCAGCCCCTACCAGAACCATGAGCTGATGATCGACACCGCCCAGCGGGCCGCCCGTCAGTACGGCGTGGAGTTTCTCTACCGGGATTTTCGCCCCCGGTTCCGGGACGGACAGGCCTTCGCCCGGGAACATGGCTTTTACATGCAGAAATACTGCGGCTGCGTCTTCTCCGAGGAGGAGCGTTACCTGAAACCCGGTAAAATCATCCGCTGAATCATAACACAAGAGGTTATTTATGTCTGAATTTGAATTTTGCGTCCCATGCCTGTTCGGGCTGGAGGGCATCGCCGGGGATGAGCTCCGGCATCTGAAGATCGACAATGTCCGGGTAGAAAACGGCCGGGTTCGCTTCTCCGGCGATGAAACGACGCTGGCCCGGGCCAATTTGAACCTGCGCACCGGCGAGCGGGTGCTGCTGGTGCTGGCGGACTTTGAAGCCCGCAGCTTCGAAGAGCTGTTTCAGGGGGTCTACCGCTGCGATCTGGGCACCTTCATTCCGGCGGATGGGGCCTTCCCGGTGAAGGGGCACTGCCTCAACTCCCAGCTGATGAGTGTGCCGGACTGTCAGGCCATTGTGAAAAAAGCAGCCTCCCGCCGTCTGGGGGAGACCTATGGCCTGAGCTGGCTGCCGGAGACGGGAGAAAAATACCAGCTGCAATTTTCCATCATGCACGACCATGTAACACTGTATCTGGACACCTCCGGCGTAGGACTGCACAAGCGGGGCTACCGCGCGGTGGGCAACGATGCGCCTTTGCGTGAGACGCTGGCGGCGGCCATGGTGCTGCTGAGCCGTTACCGGGGCCGGGAATATCTGTGGGATCCCTTCTGCGGCAGCGGCACCATTCCCATCGAGGCGGCGCTGATCGCCAAAAACCGGGCGCCGGGCCTGCGGCGCGGCTTCGCGGCAGAGCGGTTCGCGTGGATGCCCCAGCAATGCTGGCGGGATGCCCGGGGAGAGGCTATGGATCGGGAATTTCAGGGGGATTACCGCATTCTCGGCTCGGATAACGACCCGAAATGCATCTCCACCGCCATGAATAACGCACGCAAGGCCGGTGTGGAGAAGCTGATTACCTTCCGGGATGGGGATGCCACCAAAATGGATCTTCCCGCCCAGAGCGGCCTGATCATCTGTAACCCGCCCTACGGCCAGCGGATGATGGAGCAGAAAAGCGCCCAGGGGCTTTATGCCGCCCTCGGCCGCCATTTGAAATATGCCGACGGCTGGAAAAAATTTATCATCACCTCCGAGCCGGAGTTTGAGCATTATTTCGGCCGCCGGGCAGATAAAAAGCGGAAGCTGTATAACGGCATGATCAAATGCGATTACTATATGTATACCGCACCCCGCCGGTAAGGGAAAATTGCTCTTGCGCAACGGGCGGTTTTGGTATATACTGAAGCTGTAAAAATACGGGCTGCGCCCCGAAAAAATGGAGGAAAATCTGGATGTTTAACGCAATGATCGAGACACTGAAGGCCAATCCCCGGAAGAGCGTGTTTACCGAGGGCCACGACGCCCGTATTCTGGAAGCCACGTCCCGTCTGGTGGAGGGCGGGTTCCTGACCCCCATCCTCATTGGCAACGTGGAAGAAGTGAAGGCCAACGCGGCCAAGGGCGGCTTCAACATCGATGGGGTAGAGATCATCGACCCCGCCACCTACCCGGCCATGGATGAAATGGTCGCCAAAATGGTGGAGCTGCGCAAGGGCAAAATGAGCGAAGAGGACTGCCGCAAGGCGCTGAGCAAGGGCAACTATTTCGGCACCATGCTGGTGA
>CAYSJX010000111.1:0-4422 GCA_964431445.1 uncultured Oscillospiraceae bacterium
CAGTCACGAGATGGGTCAGGCTCAAATATGCTGCAATGAATCTGAAAAAACTGGCTAATTGGAGTTGGAAGAACTCCTTTTTCTCCACAATATGCCTGATATTTACCCCCAAATACGTTAAAACCCATGTTTTCGCTTAGCTAAAACATGGGTTCTTTGACAAGCTGTTTGTCCTTTTCACTTTTCACTTCTCCCCATCTGCCCCCTGCAATAAGCGGAATCATCCGGGGAATTTTTCGATTTTTGCATTCATTTCGCGTCTTTCGCAACAATCGTATGCTTTTATTCCTCTGCGGGGAAATCGCGGTGGTGGGCGGGGGGGTGGTTATAGTAGCGGGTGAAGGCGCGGTAGAAGCTGCTGAGGGTGGAATAGCCCACGGCGGCGGATACGGACGGGATATCGCAGCCCTGCCGCAGCAGCGATGCCGCCTTTTCCATGCGCAGCTTGACGATCAGCTGCTGATAGGGCATCCCCATGCAGCTTTCCACGATGCGCCGGATCTGGCGCTGGCTGTAGTGAAAGCGCTGGGCCAGCTCCTGCTGGGTGACGGTGGCATAATGGGTCTGGATATGGCTCAAAATGGCGGAAAATTCGTGCTTCCAGTAAAAATCCTCCCGCCGGGGCAGGCGGGCCGTGCCCTCATAGCGGCGCAGCAGCAGCAGGAAAAAGGTGTGCATCAGGGCGTTGAGCAGCTGGGCCTGATACGGCTCCTGCCGGTAAAACTCCCGGTACAGCTGCTGTAACAGGTGGCGAATGTCCCCGTCCGCGCCGGTCTCAAAGCGGAGGTATGCCGCCGGATGCTGGCCGCTCAGAGCCTGCCGGAAGAAAGAAGCCATCAGACTGTCCTGCGGCAGCTGGCTCCAGAACACCTGGTCAAAGGTGCTGGCGCGCAGCATGTAGTACACCAGCACCCGATCATCCCCATAGCAGGGGCTGGCGTGCTGTGCCGACGGGGCGATGATCAGCACCGTGCCCGGCCGGAGGGTGACGATCTCGTTGGGAAAATAGATGGGGCAGTCCCCGGAAAAGGCATAGTAGATCTCAAAATAGGAATTGGTGTGCCAGTGGGCCGGCATATAGCGCAGCATCCGGCTGACGGAAATATCATAATCCGCCACAATATAGCGTTCCTCGCTCTGGCGGGCGTAGCCGTCGTTGAGCTGGCGCAGGGCCTGATCGTCCATGGGATCGCTGAGCAGGCGCTGGGCGAGTAAAGCCATCTGGCTGTTGCCCGGCCGGACGGGAATGCTCCCGGCGGTCATATCCGGCGGGCGGTGAAAATTTCGGGCCATCCATGCGATATATTGGGTCAGCTCCTCCGCCCCCAGGATGTGATCGCGGATGTCCGGCCGCTGGTTGAGGCACAGCCGGAGCTGCTGCTCCAGCGCGGTCATGGGCAGTGCGGTCAAATCTTTTTCCGGTTCCATAGCTTCCTCCATGTCCGAAAATGCGAAATCCATGGCTACTATTGTAAAAGACTTGCCCCCTGAAATCAAGTAAAATAATTTGGAAACAGAGCGTCCTTGCGAAAGGGGAACACACCATGCAATTTCTGAAAAAGGGTCTGTTTGAAAAGGATTTCATGCAGACAAAAATCAAAACCAACAGCATGTCCTTTGCCGAGAAGCTGCTGGGCTACGCCGTCAGTCCCGGGTTCAACCATGTACTCTACTGCCTGATTTTGAGCATGCGGGAGCTGTTTTACATGCAGGTGCTGAAGCTCAATGTGATTTTCGGCAGCAATATGACCTACTTCTATCTGCAAACCGTGTCCAGCATCGTCGGCGTGCTCACGGGTATCGCCATCAACTATGTCACGGAGCGCACCGTCTCCCGGGCCGGTCGGTTCCGGCCCTATGTGCTCATGGGCAACTGGGTCATGGCCATTTCCGGTCTGTTCATGTTCTGGACACCCTTTGCCGATGGCAGCGGGGCCCAGCTGGGGTGGCTGTATGTGTTCAACATCGTCTACTACGGCGTGGGGATCGTGCTGTACAATCTGCGCTTCAACGTGGCATCCGTCTGCTCCCGCAATGTGCTGGAGCGCAACTTCGTCACCACCCTGCGCACCACCATTTCCAATATGATTCCCGGTATGTTCGTTTCGCTGGTGGTGATGGGCTTTCTGTATGACAGTGTGCTGCTGCCCGATACCTCCGGCCACAGCTGGCGGCTGTTCATCGGCATTGCGGCCTGCTGCACGCTGGTGTTTTCCGTGGTGGAATATTTCTTCACCCGGGAGCGCATCACAGAGCAGAACCGGCAGGCCACCGAGGCCGGAAATCACGCAGTCCGGCTGCCCCTTGGCCAGCAGCTGAAAATTCTGCTGACCAACCGGTATTTCCTCATGAGTCTGCTGGTGATGATCGGCGCGACCTTCTATGACTATCTGCAGGGCGGCAACAGCCGCACCTATATGGTGCAGTATATTCTCGGCGGCAACAGCGAAAACAATCTGCAATTTCTCTACCTGATGGTGTCCATGCAGCCCATGGCCATCGGCGCTTTCGTAATTCCCATTCTCTCGCGCAAATTTGGGGCCCGGCGGATCATGCAGGTCTCCGCGGTGATCACGCTGGCGGGCATCGTCATTGCCCTGCTCAATCCCTACAGCTTCCTCAACGCGGTGCTGGGCGGTCTGGTGTTCGCCTGCGGCATTTTCGCGGTGACCAATATGTATCAGGTTTTTGGCCAGCAGGCGGCGGATGATATCGAGCATCGCTACGGCTTCCGGGTGGAGGGCACCTTCGCCAACGGGCTGATTGTGGCGGTCTACACCCTGATTCTGACCCCCTTCAGCTCCATTTATGAGACGGTGCTATCCGCGCTGGGCTTCCGGGCCCCGGAAACCATGGATGGGGTGGTGACCGTGTTTCAGCAAAATCCGGCGGTGGAGAACTGGATGCTCTTTTCCTACTACGGCTCCTATGCCATTTTCGCCGCAATCGTGTTTGTGGTGTGCATTTTCTTCGATCTGGAAAAGCGTATGCCCGAAATTCAGGCCGACCTGAAACAGCGCCGCCGGCAGGCCGTGCTGGCCCGGGGCGAGGAATGGATCGATGAAGAGGAGCGGGAACGGCTGGAACTGGAGCAGGCCAGGCTGCTGGCGGAGGAGAACCGGATTGCGGATCTTCGCCGGAAATGCGCCACGAAGGGGCTGGATTTTGAGACGGAAAACGAAAAATATCTGCAAAAGCAGGCAAAAAAACAGGAAAAACGGAGGAAAAAGCACCATGGATCATTGCATCAGACCCGGTAAGCGCTGGCTTGATACCGCCGGGAAACCCATTCAGGCCCACGGCCTGTCCGTATTCTATCGGGACGGGCTGTGGTATTGGTATGGCGAAAACAAGGAAAGAACCGACGGAAAGGGCAACATCTGGCACTGGGGCGTGCGGCTGTACACTTCGCAGGATCTGTGCAGCTGGGAAGACCGGGGCCTGATCATCCCGCCCGCGGAAAACGACCTGCAAAGCCCCCTTCATCCGACCTACTGCATGGACAGACCCCACATCATCTTCTGCAAAAAGACGGGCAAATATGTGGCATGGCTGAAAATCATGGCCGGAGAAGTCAGCCAGTTTATGTCCGTTCTGACCGCCGACCGGCTGGAGGGGCCCTACACCTTCGCCCGCAAGATCTACAAGCCGCTGGATATGGACAGCGGAGACTTCTGCCTCCATGTGGACGAGGCCACGGAAAAAGCCTACATCTGGTTCGAGCGGCCCCATTTTCAGCTGATCTGCGCCACCCTGAGCGAGGATTACACCCAGGTCAGCGGGGAGTATTCCGTCCATTATGACGGCCTTCTGCCGCCTCAGACCCGGGAGGCCCCCACCTTCTTCGAACGGAACGGGAAAAAGTATCTGATTACCTCCGGCACCTCCGGCTATTATCCCAATCCCAGCCGGGTCTGCATGTTTGACGATTATCACGGGGCCTATACGGATCTGGGGGATATCTGCATCGGTGACCGCACCGGCACCACCTTCAATTCCCAGATCAGCTGCGTGATCCGTCTGCCCGGCACCGACCGCTATATCGCCTGCGCCGACCGCTGGATGCCCCATTGGTGGATCGGCCTGATGGGAAAGCAGATCCTCTCCGGCATGGAGCGGCATTTCAAGGACTACAAGCCCGATCCCAGCCCGAAAGCGGCCCAGCCCCTGCCTGAACAGGAGAGCCGCCACCGGGAAAAAACCGCCATCTCCCGCTATGTCTGGCTCCCCATCGAATGGGACGGTGACCGCCCCTACATCCGCTGGCAGAAAAAATGGAGCCCGGACAGCCTGTAAGCCGCCGCGCCCACCGGTATAATTACGCTCTCATTGCAAGAAGGCCGTAGCCGACGTGGCAATCTAAAGTATTGCTGTCATTGTTATGAAAAAGAGTAGAGTGACAGCAAAAAAAGCGCAAAAAGC
>CAYSJX010000112.1:0-4407 GCA_964431445.1 uncultured Oscillospiraceae bacterium
GGGGATTGCCACACCAGTGTGCGCACTGGTTCGCAATGACACTTCTTTTTTACACCCCTCCGTAGGAGCCGATTGAGGCCCATCGGCCTTTGTCTTCCCCGGGAGAAGGTTTTTCGGGGGTTTGTTCGTGAAAATGCTTGCCAAAGGCGGGGTTTTATTGTATAATGGTCTGTACGGCAAAAATCAGGTAAAAGTGAGGTGCTTACCATGTCGAAATTTGAAGAACTGTCTGACGAGCTGTCTGCCCGTATGGAGCGCGATCTGCGCTGTGGCACCGGCCCCCGGGTCGCGTGCGGGGATGACATGGCACTGCGCCGCCGGGATCTGGAAACGGATCGTCCCACCGTGTGGCGTCCATCCTTTATCAAGGATGTAGACAAAATCATGCATTGCCCCTATTACAATCGCTACAGCGACAAAACCCAGGTTTTTTCCCTGATGAAAAACGATGACATCACCCGCCGCAGTCTGCATGTGCAGCTGGTGTCCCGCATCGCCCGCACCATTGGCCGGGCGCTGAATCTGAATCTGGATCTGATCGAGGCCATCGCCCTCGGCCATGACATCGGCCACACCCCCTTCGCCCACGCCGGGGAGGTGTTTCTCGATGAGCTGTATTCCAGCCACGCCGGGCGGCATTTCAGTCACAACATTCACTCCGTGCGGGTGCTGGATCAGGTGTTCCCCCTGAATCTGACTCTGCAAACCCTCACGGGCATCGGCGGCCACAATGGGGAGATCGAAATGTCGGAATATCACCCCATGCCCATCGACGATTTCGCGGAATTTGACGAAATGATCGAGCAGTGCTACCGTAGCAGAGTCAACGCCAACCGGCTCCAGCCGTCCACGCTGGAGGGCTGCGTGGTGCGCATTTCCGACATCATCGCCTACCTCGGCAAGGATCGGCAGGATGCCCAGCGCATCAACATGATCAGCGAGCAGGAGTTTACCAGCCGCCAGATCGGCACCGTCAACTCCGAGATCATCCACAATCTCATGGTCAACATCATTGAAAACAGCTATGGAATGCCCTATATCAAGCTGGACGACAGCCATTTCGCCGCGCTGGAGGCTGCCAAGATCGACAATTATGCCAAAATTTACCAGAATGCGGCGGAGCAGACCAAACTCGATCGCTCCATCAAGCCCATGATGGGCGAAATTTACGATCAGGTGCTGGAGGATCTGCGCCGCGGCAACCGCCGCAGCCCCATCTTCACCCACCACATCGACTATGTCAACGCCATGCGCCGCCACAACGAGGTGCCCTACGGCGGCGACGAGCCGAACCAGATCGTGGTGGACTATATCGCCAGCATGACCGATGATTATTTCATCGATTTGCACCATTATCTCTTCCCCAACAGCTCCTATAAAGTGGAGTACCTTGGTTATTTTGACTGAAACGGAGAATTTTTTGGATGTTTGAAGCAGTTTTACAGGCGATCCGGGACTATGACCGGATCATCCTTCACCGCCACACGAACCCCGATGGCGATGCCCTCGGCAGCCAGATCGGACTCAAGCACCTGATTTTGCACAATTTCCCCGGCAAGCAGGTGCTGTGCGTGGGAGACGGGGTGGGGCGCTACGCCTTCATGGACGACAGCACCATGGACACGGTGCCGGACGAGGCCTTTTCCGGCGCGCTGTCCATCATTCTCGACACCTCGGCCCCCGGCCTGATCAGCGATGGGCGCTATACACTGGCCCGGCAGACCGTGCGCCTGGATCACCACATTTTTGTCCAGCAGATCGCGGCCATTGAGGTGACGGACACCTCCTTTGAAAGCTGCTGCGGTCTGGTGACGGCCTTCGCCATTGAGAGCGGACTGGAGCTGACCCTCCCGGCGGCGCAGGCGCTGTACACCGGCATGGTCACGGATTCCGGCCGGTTCCGCTATGATGCCACCACCTCCCGCACCCATGAGCTGGCGGCGTGGCTGCTGCGGCAGAAGATCGACACCAACGAAATCTACCGCAATCTCTATGCCGATGATTTTTCCCGGATCCTGCTGCGGGCCCAGTATGTGATGAAAATCCGCTTCACCCCGGCGAACGTGGCCTACATCTACACCACCCGGGAGGAGCTGGCCGCCAGCGGCACCGATTCGTTCACCATCTCCCGGGGCATGGTCAGCACCATGGCGGAAATCCGGGGCGTGGACGTGTGGGTGAATTTCACGGAAACGGAGCAGGGTGTGCTGTGCGAGCTGCGCTCCAACCGCTATAATATCAACCCCATCGCCGTGCGCTATGGCGGCGGCGGTCATGCCAAGGCCAGCGGGGCCTGCGTGGCCGACCGGGAGCAGGCCATGGCCATGCTCCGGGATCTTGACGCACTGACAGGAGAACTATCATGAACATGGAAACCATGCAGGAAATTTTGAATAAGATCCGGGCATACGACCGGATCATGCTCTTCCGCCATTTCCGGCCGGACGGCGATGCCAAAGGCTCCACCAAGGGCCTGCAGCAGATTCTGCGCCTGAGCTTTCCGGAAAAGCAGATCCACCTGATCAACGATGACCATTCCGATTATCTTGCCTTCCTCGGGGACGATGAGCCGGAGGTGTCGGAGGAACTCTACCGGGAGGCGCTGGCCATCGTGCTGGACACCGCCACCACGGCGCGGATCTCCAATCCGAAATTCTCCCTGTGCCGGGAAGTGATCAAAATCGACCACCATATCCCCGTGGAGGATTACGGCACCATCAACTGGGTGGAGGAGGAACGCTCCTCCGTCTGCGAAATGGTGGCCCATTTTTACGCCACCTTCCGGGATACGCTGAAAATCGACTCCCACGCCGCCATGTGCCTGTACACCGGTATGGTCACGGACTCCGGCCGGTTCCAGTATTCCTCCACCGGCGGCGATACCATGCGCTGCGCAGGGCTGCTGCTGGATGTGGGCTTTGATACCGATCTGCTGTATGCCCGGCTGAACCTGCACGATCCGCAGGAGCTGAAATTCAAGGCTTACGTCTACCGGAAGATGAAAATCACGGAGAACGGCGTGGCCTATGTCCATATCGACCGGGCGGCACAGGAAAAATTCCAACTGACCGCGGAGACCGCCAGCTCCTGCGTGGGCTTCATGGACTCCCTGCGGGGCTGCCTGTGCTGGATCGCCTTCATCGACAATTGCGATGAAGCGGACACCATCCGGGTGCGCCTGCGTTCCCGTTTTGCCCCCATCAATACCGTGGCGGAGCATTACCGGGGCGGCGGCCACGCCTGCGCCTGCGGGGCCACGCTCCACAGCCGCCGGGAAATGCGCCCCCTGCTGCGGGAGGCGGACGCGCTGATTCGGGACTATAAACAGACACACGAGGACTGGCTATGAAAATTCTGATAACCAATGATGACGGCATCGGCGCGGCCGGTCTGCTGCCGCTGGCCCGATGGGCCAGCCGTCTGGGCGAGGTAACGGTGATCGCGCCCAAGCTGGAGCAGAGCGGTAAAAGCCACGGCATCGAGATCCACCGCCCCTTCGAGGTGCGCCGGGTAGAGCTTGCGCCGGACATCGCCGCCTACGCGCTGGACTCCACTCCCGCCGACTGCGTCCGATTTGCCGTGCTGGGGCTGAAGGAAAAGTTTGATCTGGTGATCTCCGGCATCAACCGGGGGCTGAATGTGGGGCAGGATATCATCTATTCCGGCACCGTGGCGGCCATTTTCGAGGCACGCGCCCTGGGAATTCCGGCCATCGCCCTGTCCACCTCCCCGGATTATTACTATGAGCAGGCCCTGTCCCATCTGGACGAGGTGTATGACTATGTGACAGACCACAAGCTGCTCGATATCTGCCCGCTGTATAATATCAATATCCCCAGCAACCCGGTGGGATTCCGCATCACCCGGCAGGGTGGGCCCTATTATTCCGACCGGTTCGAGGATATCGGAAACGATCTGTATATGCCCCACGGCATCGATATTTTCCGGGAAAGCGGAACCGATCTTCTGGACACCGACGCGGTGCTGGTGCACCACCTGATCTCCATCACCCCCCTGCAAATCGATCGCACCCACCACGAAACCTACCACCGGCTGCAACACCTCAACCCCCAGCAGAAAACCCAATAACCCAGGGCGGCATTTTGCCGCCCATTTGCTTTCCCCATGGGAAGGCAAGGGGGTCGAGGGCACCGCCCCCTACAATGGGTGTGACAGGGGACGTGACAAGGGGCGGCAGGGATGCCGCCCCCTACGGAGTGCGGTGGAAACCGGTACAAACGGGCCGATGTGGGCATCGGCCCCTACGAAAGCTCAAAAAACGTGCCATTGCGCACCAGTGCCACAGCACAAGTGAAAAAAAGAACTGTCATTGCGAACCAGTCCGCAGACTGGTCAGACTGTCAAAAAACTTCCAATACGCCTTTGTTTGTGGTATAATAAAAGAAA
>CAYSJX010000113.1:0-4375 GCA_964431445.1 uncultured Oscillospiraceae bacterium
ATCGCCCTGATGGAAAAGCTGCTGGACATCATGGATGATGATGACGACGTGCAGAACGTCTGGCACAACTGGGATCAGGACTGAGAAACATACAAAAGGCGCACTCCTGCTGCGGAGTGCGCCTCTTTTTGCATTTTGGGGGTAGTTTGTAAAAGCACGGTTTGCTGAGTCAGCCCGGCCATTTACCGCCGGAGGGCGGCGATGGCGGCTTGCAGCTGCGGATCATCGGCAGGCTCCAGCGTGCCGGTGTAGATGCCGTAGGCCGTCTGTTCGTCCACTTCCACGATCACGTCCGGCGTGATGCCCACGCCCTCCAGACTGATGCCCTTGGGGGTGGTGTAGCGGCCGGTGGAAATGGCCACGGCAGAACCGTCCGACAGCCGGAAGGTATTCTGAAAATATCCCTTGCCGGAGGTCTTCTCCCCCACGATCACCGCGGCATCATACTCACTCAGGGCCGCCGCGAAAAATTCCGCCGCGGAATAGGAGCTGCCATTGACCAGTACCGCCATGGGAAGCTCCAGACAGGCTGCATCCGACCGGTCAACGGAGATGTTGCCCAGATAATCCTCGCTGTGGAACAGCTCCCCCTCCGGCAGCAGATAGTCCAGCAGCTTGACAAGCTCCGTCTTATAGCCACCGGGATTGTAGCGCACATCGAAGATCAGCGCGGTTGCTCCCTGCTGCGTCAGTTCCCGGATGGCGGCAACGGATTCATCGTAGCACCGCTCATCAAAGTTTTCAATGGTCACAAGGCCAATGCCATCCTCCAGCAGTCTGGCCGCGGCCACCGGGGTCTGCACCGTGCGGCGCTCCACCATGAAGCTTTGGCGCTGCCCGGCACGTTCCACCGTGATCTCCACGGTGGTGCCTTCCTCTCCTCGCACCAGCGTGCGGCACTCGGAAGCGTCCATTTCCAGCACGCTCTGCCCGGCCACCGCCACGATCACATCCTCCGGCAGCAGACCGGCCGCCTCCGCAGGGCCGCCCGCAATGACCACGGTAATGATAAAGCCGCCCTCTTCCCGCTGCTGAATGGTCACGCCGATGCCCACATAGGCATTGTTCATCTGCTCCATATGGGCGGCATAATCCTCGGCGGAGATATAATAGCTCCAGCGGTCACCCATGGCTTCGATCATGGCGTTGGCGGCGGCATCTTCCAGTGCGGTTCGGTCTGCATACCCGATAAACCGCTCCAGAATCAGCTGCTCGAGCTGTTGCAGCTTGGGGCTATCCGACCAGCTCTTCCACTGCTCCAGCGTGGAGCCGCAAAGGGCTACGCTGGCCGAAAGGGCCGCCACCAGAACATAAGACAGAATTTTCAGAATTTTGTTTTTCATAATGTTTCCTCACGCAAGTTCCCACAGCCGAAGGGGCTGTGGGAACGGATTTTACGGTTTGATGTACTCCAGCGGATCCACCCACTCGCCGTTTTTCAGGATACCGAAGTGCAGGTGATAGCCGGTGGACACGCCCGTGGTGCCCACATAGCCCAGCTGCTGGCCGGCCTGCACATAGTCTCCGATCTTGACGATGTAGCGGGTCATATGCAGATAGGTGCTGGCAAAGCCGTCGCCATGATCCACCTTGACCCACCAGCCGCCGGTGGAGCCCCAGCCGGCCCAGACCACCACACCGGCCCGGGAGGCATAGATGGGGGTGTTCTTGGGCGCCGCCAGATCCACGCCGGTGTGCATTTTGGGATAGCCGTAAACCGGGTGGATGCGCATACCATAGACACTGGTAACACGGAAATTGACCGTGGGCAGATACCATGTGACACCGTTTACGGTGTTGCCCACCTTGTCCGGCCCAACCGGCTTGGGCACGGAGGTGGCCAGCCATTCGGAATACTTGGCCTTGTCATAGGCCAGCTCCTTGTTGGCGATCTCCTCCATCATCAGCCGGTCTTTTTCGTCGCAGTCGTCCACATATTTCTCGTATTCCTCGCCCTTGGCGATCAGGTCATTGAGCAGGTCACTGGCCAGTGCGCTCTGCTCTTCCAGCTCCTGCTGCGCCGCCTCAAGATCCGACTTTGTCTGCTCCAGTGTCGCCTTTTCTTCCAGCAGGGCGGCCTGCGCCTGCTCCACTTCCTTCGCTGCTCTGTCCAGCTGCTGCAGCCGGTACTGATCCGAGTTGGCGATCTCCTGAATCATGTTCACCCGATCCAGAAAATCCGCAAAGCTGCTGGCTTCAAACAGCACCGACCAGTAGGACAGCTGCCCCTGCTCTTCCATGGCCCGCAGGCGCTCCCGGAAGGCTGCCTGCATATCCTCCAGCTGCTTCTGCGCCGCGTCCAGCTTCTGCTGCTGCTCCGCGATCAGCAGGTTGTAGGCGCTGATCAGGTCATTGGTAGAGTCGATCTGCTCATACAGCAGGGCAATTTGCTGGTCATAATTCATTTTTTCTTCCGTCATGCTGATAATGTCAGCCTGATTTTCCTTGCGCTGGGCTTCCAGCTCCTCCCGCTGCTGCTTCAGTGCGGCCTGATCCTGCTTGAGCTGGTTGATCTGGTTTTTGATCTCGCTGGATGACTCCGCATGGACACTGCCGGAAAAAAGCCCCAGCAGCAGACTTAAAATCAGCACACCGGCCATAATGCCGGAAATCACTGTTACGATTTTCTTGCTCAAAATTATACCTCCAGGAACTTGCGGATCGATGTATAGCTTCCCACAATGCCAACGAACATACCGGCCGCACCAAACACGAGAGCCATGGGCAGCACCAGCTGCTCAAAAGGCACCATCTGGAACATTTCCAGCACATCCACCGCGTCGATCCGGCTGCGCAGTGTATCGTACAGGAGCCACTGCAGCCCGAAGGCCACACCGGCGCCGATCATGCCCAGCACAAAGCCTTCCACAATAAAGGGCATGCGGATGAAGCTGTTGGTGGCACCGATCATTTTCATGATGGCGATCTCATTTTGCCGATCGTACATGGCGATTTTGACCGTGTTGGAAATGATCAGAAGCGACACCACCAGCAGCACGGCCATCAGGCCGATGGATACGATCCGCAGAACCTCCTCAATGGTGGCAAAGCCCTGCGCCAGCGCATAGGGCGCCGTCACATCCGCCACACCGGGGATCAGCTTGATCAGCCGGACGGTATCCTCCATGGCGGCATTATCCTCCAGCGTGACCACCACCCGGTGGCGCAGCAGGGTTGCGTCCACCCCGGCCAGTGCGCCGGACTCGAAATGGTCGGCAATGAAATTGTCCAGCGCCTCTTCCCGGGAGACGAATTTCGTCTGCCACACGTTGTCGATGGCACCGATCTGGGTGGTCAATTGCTGGGCCTGCGCCTCCGGCAGGGACTCATCGATGTACACCAGCACCTCGTTGGTGCGGTTGAGGTCCTCCACAATGGCGTTGACATTGTACATCAGCGCCGAAAAACTGCCCACGATCAGCAGGCACGCCACCGTCACACAAATGGCGGCAAAGGACATCAGGCTGTGCAGGAAAATACCACGGATGCCCTCTTTAACCAGATAACCGAAATTATTGATACGCATAGGCCGTCACCCATTCATCCTGTCGCTGACGATCAGACCATCGTTGATCACGATCAGCCGATTGTGGAACTGCTCCACAAGACCCATCTCATGGGTCACCACCAGCATGGTGGTGCCGAGATTGTTGATCTCCTGCAGCAGGCTCATGATCTCGAAGGAGCGGGCGGGATCCAGATTGCCCGTCGGCTCGTCGGCAATGATGGTGGAGGGATTATTCACCAAAGCCCGGGCGATGGCCAGACGCTGCTGCTCACCGCCGGACAGTTCCCCCGGCAGGCGGCGGCTCTTGGTGTCCAGCCCTACAAGGTTCAGTACATATGGCACCCGCTCCCGGATCTCCCGGCTGCGCGCGCCCACCACCCGCATGGCAAAGGCCACATTGTCATACACCGTGCGGTTTTCGATCAGGCGGAAATCCTGAAACACCACGCCCACGGTACGGCGCAGGTGGGGAATTTCCCGGCGGCGGATCCGCTCCAGCGAATAGCCGTTGACATGAACAGAGCCGGATGTGGGCTTCAGCTCACCCGTAATCAATTTAATAATGGTGGACTTCCCGGAGCCGGATGCGCCCACCAGAAACGCGAATTCGCCGTCCTCAATCTGCATGGAAATACCCCGCAGGGCCTGATTTCCCACGGAGTAGGACTTGACGACATCGTTAAACTCGATCATAGCTGTTACTCCATATTTGTTATGTGGCTATTGTACCACAGGTGAAAATTGAAGTCAATTGTCTGATACCGGAAAAAATGTGAATTTTTTACGTAAACCACGAGCGCGGCCCGACTTACAAAAACACATCCACCGGCCTAGCCGGTGGTTGTCATTTAACGGGCATAGCCCTCT
>CAYSJX010000114.1:0-4326 GCA_964431445.1 uncultured Oscillospiraceae bacterium
CCCGGCTACATCGAAACGCCCCAGACTGCGCCCCTGCGGGAGCGGCAGGCAGACGGCAGCCGTCATCCCTTTGACCAGTTCATTGTCAGCAAGACCCCTGCGGCCCGCTGGGGCAAGACCGATGATCTGGTCGGCCCCGCCGTGTTCCTGGCTTCCGATGCCTCCAATTTTGTCAACGGCCACATCCTGTATGTGGACGGCGGCATTCTGGCCTACATCGGCAAACAGCCCTGATAAAATAAAAGGGCGCATTGCAAAATGCGCCCTTTTATACCGCATTGACCGGCACAACGCTGATTTGTGGCTGATTTGTGTCACTGGCGTGGCAATCCCCCGGTTAGACGTACAATCCCCTCGTTTTTGAAGTAGCCCGGAAAAACGGGGGATTGTAACACCGGTGTGCATATCAGTATTACAATGACATGTCTCTTTTGACACCCGGATGTTGCTCTGTTACAGGGGATAATCCGTCAGATAATCCCGGGTGTTCTGGCACATTTCCCGGAACAGGGCCCGGCAGTCGGACTCTGACAGGTGGGCACACAGGCTCTGGTTGCGGAAGGCCCGGAAGATCATCTCCGGATCCCGCCGGCGGATGCCCTCGCAGGTCAGATCAATGTTGTCACAGTTGTGCCGCACCAGCTTCAGCACCGCTTCCGGCAGCGCGCCGGCCACCACCGGCTGCACGAAGCCGTTGGAGAACACGCAGTTGGTCTCCACAATGGAGCCCATGGGAAGCCCCGGCAGCTGCCCCACATTGGGCAGATTGACATTGGATACCACGGTTTTCAGTCCGCAGATGGCCTGCAGCAGCTCCACCAGCTCTTCGCCGGAGGGGGCCAGCGGAACGGGCATGGTGCCTTCGGCCATGGCAATGGAGTCCGCAATCTGCCTGCGCTGGTTTTCCTCCCGGAAATCCACACTGGTCAGGCCGAAATGCCACTTTTGCACCGTCTCGGGGTCGGCCAGATACCACCGGTTGTCCAGAAATTCCACCAGATGCCGGTCTCCGGCCGCCGCCAGCGCCCCATAGCGGGCGTAAAGATCCATCTTGACCCGGTTGCCGTAGGCAAAGGGATCATGCTGCCACTGTTGGGCGCTGCCATGCTCATAGTAGCCATCGGCAAAGTAGCGCTCCATAAACCCGGGCAGCAGGGAAAGAAGATCCACATCCCGCCAGCGGGCCCGGGTGATCCATGTGAAATGGTTGATACCGCTGGCATCGGTGTACAGCTCCCGCCGGGTCGCCTGTATGCCGGTCATTTCCCGCAGAACACAGCACAGAAAATCCTGGGCGTGGAACACCTCGTGGCAGCAGCCAAAGGCGTGAATGCCGGGGAAGGTATCGTACAGCGCCTTGACGCAGGCGCTCATGGGGTTGGTCAGATTCAGCACCCATGCTTTGGGGCAGTGGGCTTCAATGGCCCGGGCGAAGCCTTCGAACAGGGGAATCGTCCGCATGGCCCGCAGCACACCGCCGGGGCCGACGGTGTCGCCCACGCTCTGATAGATCCCGTATTTTTCCGGCGTGTGGACATCGCTGCGCATTTCCCGGAAGGTGCCGGGCAAAATGGAGATCAGTACGAAATCGGCACCGTCCAGACATTCCTCCAGCGTGTCGCTGACACGATAGACAAAATCCGACTTAGCTTCCTTCTTCGCGTGAATCCGCCCGGCAATGGCGCAGTTGCGCTGCGCGGCCTGCGGATCGATATCATACAGACAGACCTGACCGCTCAGCCCCTGCGCCAGCGCCAGATCCTGCATAAACGAGCGGGCCCACAGCTTGCTCCCACCGCCGATATAGGCAATTTTGATGGTTTTCATATGGCCACCCCTTTCCCGGTTATCATAAATCAGAACCCTCAATAAGTCAATTATTTTACATATTCGGGAGGTTATTTCAAATGGAAAAACTCAACTATGACGTACTCAGACGCTCCGGCTACACCGGCTTCATTCTGGAGCAGGCTCCGGAAAAGGTGCTGCAATTCGGAGAAGGCAACTTCCTGCGGGCCTTTGTCAACTACTGGTTCGACATCGCAAATGAAAAGGCGGGCTGGAACGGCAAATGCTGTCTGGTGCAGCCCATCGCCCCGGGCCTGGCCAACCTGATCAACGAGCAGCAGGGCCTGTACACCCTCTATCTGCGGGGCACCGAAAACGGGCAGAAGGTAGACCGCAAGCGGGTCATCTCCTCCGTTTCCCGCTGCCTCAATCCCTACGAGGCGGAGGGCTTCGATGCCATGATGGCTGTGGCCGTGTCGGAAGATCTGGAATATGTGGTCTCCAACACCACGGAGGCGGGCATTGTCTATGACCCGGCCTGCCGGCTGGAAGACCGCCCCTGCTCCTCCTTCCCCGGAAAGCTGACGCAGGTACTCTACACCCGTTTCCAGGCGGGAAAGAGCGGCCTTGTGATCCTCTCCTGTGAGCTGATCGACAACAACGGCGCCCAGCTGCGCAAGTGTGTCAACCAGTATATCGACCAGTGGGAGCTGGGGGACGCGTTCCGTGCCTATGTCAATGAAAGCTGCACCTTCTGCTCCACACTGGTAGACCGCATCGTTCCCGGCCGCATCCGCGATGCCGAGCAGGTGGCCCGGCTGGAGCAGGAAAACGGCTACGTTGATCCCCTGATGGACGTGGGCGAGGTATTTGGCGTGTGGAATATCGAAGGCCCCGCATGGCTGGAGGACAAGCTGCCCTTCAAGAAGGCCGGTGTCAACTGCATCGTGGTGCCGGATGTCACCCCCTATAAAAAGCGGAAGGTGCGCATCCTCAACGGCGCGCACACCGGCTTTGTGCTGGGCGCGTATCTGGGCGGATACGATATCGTGCGGGATTGCATGCATGATGAAACGGTGTGCGGCTTCATGAACGCCATGCTGCAGGAGATCCTTCCCATTCTGCCCCTGCCCAGAGAGGATGTGGAGAGCTTTGCCGCCGCTGTGCAGGATCGGTTCAACAATCCTTTCATCAACCATGAGCTTCTGAGCATTTCTCTGAACTCCACCTCCAAATGGCGGGCACGGAATATGCCCAGCTTCCTGGAGTATATCGACAAATTCGGCCAGCTGCCCCCCTGCCTGACCATGAGCTTCGCCGCCTATATCGCCTTCTTCTCCAGCGATGTGCAGGAGCTGAACGACAAGGGCCTCGTCTGCCGCCGCCCGCTGGGCAACTGCTATACCTGCAGCGATGATCGCTGGGTGCTGGAATTCTACTGGGAGCACCGGGGCGACAGCGCAGAGCAGCTGGTACACGCCGTGATGACCGACACCCGGATGTGGGGTCAGGATCTGACCCGGATCGCCGGCTTCGAGGCGGCAACCGTGGAAAACCTGAAAAAGATCCGCCGGGAGGGTGCCATCGCCGCGTATCGCAGCTGCCTGTAATACCGGGTGGCCCCTGCGAAAGGAGCATAGTCTATGCCTGATTTTATTTCCATCCATCCGAATGACAATGTGGCCGTTGCGCTGCATCCGGTGACCGCCGGCACCGTGTTTCAGGGTGTCACTGCCCGGCAGGATATCCCGCAGGGGCACAAAATGGCCCTGACACAGCTGCGGCCTGACCAGCAGGTGATCAAATACGGCTTTTCCATCGGCCATGCCACGGCACCCATCGAGCCGGGGCAGTGGGTGCATACCCATAATATGGCCACCAATCTCTCCGGCCGGCAGGATTATCGCTATGAGCCCTGCGCTCGCCCCCTGCCCCTCAAAGACCCGGCCACCTTCCTCGGCTATCGCCGGGCGGACGGTCGTGCCGCCGTGCGCAACGAGATCTGGATCATTCCCACGGTGGGCTGTGTCAACGATGTGGCAAAAGCCCTCGCCCGGGACAATCAGGATCTGGTGAGCGGCACCATCGATGGGCTGTATGCCTTTCCCCATCCCTTCGGCTGTTCCCAGACCGGGGCGGATCATGCCCAGACCCGGAAACTGCTGGCGGCGCTGGCCCGGCATCCCAATGCGGGCGCGGTGCTGGTGCTGGGCCTCGGGTGCGAAAATCTGACCCACGAGCAGTTTGTGGCGGAGCTGGGGGAATACGACCCGGATCGGGTGAAATTTCTCACCTGTCAGGCGGTGGAGGATGAGTTTGCCGCCGGACGGGAGCTGCTGGAGCAGTGCGCCGCCTATGCCGCGCGCTTCAGCCGGGAGCCGATCCCGGCCTCCGAGCTGGTCATCGGCATGAAATGCGGCGGTTCCGACGGCCTGTCCGGCATCACCGCCAACCCGACCGTCGGCCGTTTTTCCGATCTGCTGGCGGCACAGGGCGGCTCCACGGTGCTGACCGAGGTGCCGGAGATGTTCGGCGCGG
>CAYSJX010000115.1:0-4323 GCA_964431445.1 uncultured Oscillospiraceae bacterium
TGAAAACCATTGGTTTTCGCCATTTTTTAATTTTACTGTTTTACGACCACCCAGCGTTCTCCGGGCGCTGTAATTTTCGGTATCATTTGTGCCTGCAAACAGATGTCATTGCAAACCGGTGTGCATACCGGTGTAAAAGCCGGATGTCATTGCGAACCAGTGCGCACACTGGTGTGGCAATCCCCCCATCCTTCCGGGCTGCCGAAAAAACGGGGGAAGATTGTATGTCTATCCGGGGGATTGCCACGTCGGCCTCCGGCCTTCTCGCAATGACAGCAGGTCGTGGTGTGGCAATTCCCCGGATGGTTCCACCCATCCATCGTAGAGGGCGGCATCCCTGACGCCCCTCCTGCACCGAAAAATCGCACAATGATTGTATATGCTTCCCCTGTCAGCTGTTTTTCATGACCACGGTGCCTACGCAGTCGCCTACATGCTCGCAGGTATCCAGACAGTTTTCCATCTTGTCCAGAATTTCCCGCCATGAGATCACTGCCAGCACATCCGGCTCACCCCGCAGGAGATCGTACTTCATTTGCAGATACATGCGGTCCCCTTCCTCCTCCAGATCGCTCAGGCGGATGACCAGCTCATGGAGCCGGGCGGGGCGCTTGAAGTTTTCAAATTCCTCCAGCATTTCCTTCATCACCGTGCAGGCCCGGCTGATCAATCCGGCGAAGTCACGGATGGAATCGGGAATTGCGGTAATGTGGTTTACATAAATCGTTTGCAGCACATCCTCCACGCAATCGGTCACATCATCGATGTTGTGGCTGAGCAGATCCAGATCCTCCCGGTCAACAGGCGTGACAAAGGCTCTGGCCAGCGCGGCGCTCATTTCGTGCCGGGTTTCGTCCCCCTGATGCTCATAGCCGTGCATGGTTTCCAGCATGTCCCCCATCCGGGACACCTCAAACGCCTCCAGACAGGTCACCAGATACGCCGCACTGCGGCAGGAGCTTTCCGCCGCCCGGATCAGATTGCCGAAGAAAAACTTGTCCTGTTTGCTTGCCATAGGTTCATCCCCCTTATAAGAAAATCCACATGAATAATTTTGTCATGCCAAAGCCCACCAGCCCGCAGCCGGGAAAGGTCAGCACCCATGTCAGCACCATTTCCCTGACCACGCTCAAATTGATCGCCTTAATGCTTCTGACCGCGCCCACGCCCATGATAGCCGTGGTTTTGGCGTGGGTCGTAGACACCGGCAGCGACAGTACGGAGCACAGCAGCAGTGCGCTGGAGGCCGCCAGATCCGCAGAGAAGCCCTGATATTTTTCCAGCTTCACCATATCCATGCCCACGGATTTGATAATTTTCCGGCCGCCGATGGCGGTGCCCAGCCCCATAATCAGTGCGCACAGCAGCATCATCCACCCGGCAGGCTCCATATCGGCAGGAATCGGCTGTCCCTGGGACATGAAGCAGCACAAAATGATGATACCCATGAATTTCTGCCCGTCCTGCGCCCCGTGCATGAATGCGGAGTAGGCTGCACCGCAGATCTGGGCGTAGCGGAAGATCGGCTCCGTTTTGCGCCGCTCCACCCGGCGAAACAGCACCGTCACCAGCTTGCACACGCCCCAGCCGAGGCCGAAGCCCAACACCACGGAGATACCGATGCCGTAAAGTACCTTGACCCATTCCCCGCCGTTGACCCCCGCGAGACTGCCCCGCAGCGCGATGGCGGAACCGGTCAGTCCGGCGATCAGCGCATGGCTTTCACTGGTGGGAATGCCGAAAACAAAGGCCGCCGTGGCCCATGTGACGATGGCAAACATGGCCGCGCTCAGGGCAACGATGGCCTGATCCGGATCCGTGCCGAAGTCCACCATGCGGGTGATGGTCTGGGCCACCTTCGGGCTGAGCAGTGTCATGACATACACGCCCAGAAAATTGCACACCGCCGCCATGATGATTGCGGCCCGGGCCGACATGCAGCGTGTCACCACACAGGTGGCAATGGCGTTGGGGGCATCCGTCCAGCCGTTGACCAGTATCACCCCCGCCGTCAGTACAACCGCCAGTGTCAGCAGGGGGTTCGACTGAAGGTAACCCCAGAATTCCGATAATTGCATACGCACCCTCCCGGATCCGTTGGATTTGCCGCTGGGCATCATAAAAAGCGTATCACGCCCGGGGCGATTCGTCAATTTCAGATTTGGTAAAGGAACATCCGATGAAATCGGTAAAAGCCGATCACTTCGCGGTACGGTGCGAAAAATGTTGCATTTTACCATTTTTGTGCTATAATAGGAGTGAAAATGTGCCATCGGGCAATTCATTGATTGCTCGATTATTATATAAATATTCTACATACAACTGAAGGAGCCTGTTATGAAGAAGATGCACATTGCCATTGTTGTGCTGTGCTGCGCGCTGCTGCTGGTCGGCTGCCGCTGCGAGCATGAATGGATCGAAGCAAACTGTGAACAGAGCAAAACCTGTAGCCTGTGCGGCGAAACCGAAGGGGCCCCGCTGGGGCATGTCTGGATGGCCGCCACCTGCGAATTGCCCCAGACCTGCCAGACCTGCGGCGCGGCGCAAGGAGAAGCGCTGGGCCACGACTGGGCCGAAGCCACCTGCACCGCCCCCAAAACCTGCAGCCGCTGCCACACCACCGAGGGTGACGCGCTGGGCCACAGCTGGAACGAAGCCACCACGGAAGCCCCCAAAACCTGCGCGACCTGCGGCCTGACGGAGGGCGAACGGATCGTGACCGATCCCCGCTTTACCACCGCCGCCTGTCAGGCTCTGTTCGGCAGCTGGACCTGCGAATACACCTCCAATGTGGGCGAGGAGCTGGGCATTTCCGTAGAGGGCGAAAGTCTGGAATATTCCACCTTTGTCCGGATTTCCTTCTCCAATGACGGAAAAATCGATATGCTTTTCAGCTTTGACAGCGAGACCTTCCGCCATGTTGTGGAGATCGCCACCGCCGAGCTGACCTATGTGATGCTGGAGGGCGAGGGCATCAGCCGGGCCGATGCCGATGCCGCGCTGCTGGCCGATTCGGGCATGACCGTGCCGGAATATGCCGCCAGCTACGCCGCCAGTCTGGAAACGGAGAAGAAGGGCAGCGGTGTTTACTACGTTTCCGGTGATCTGCTCTGCATCGGAGACAGCTGGGACAACGAGATCGAAGAAACCTCCTTCAAGCTGGATGGCGACACGCTGACCATGCAGGTGGATTCCACAACGCTGATACTGCGCCAGGAAGCCACGGAAGGCTGACCCACATAATTGCCAAACCGCGCCGATGAGAAGCTTCATCGGCGCGGTTTTTGTCAGATATGGGGATCATCGCAAGCCAAATGCCGCACGGCCGGTGTAAAAAACAGATATCATTGCGAACCGGTGAATGTGGTATAATGATATTGGTGCGCACACTGGTGTAAAAAAGAACTGTCATTGCGAACCAGTGCACACTGGTGTGGCAATCCCCCTGTTCTTCCGGATTGTCGAAAAACGGAGGGATTGTACGTCTATCCGGGGGATTGCCACGTCGGCTTCGCCTCCTCGCAATCAACACGAATTTTTTCACCACTATGAACGAAAATGTGCTATAATAGCATTACAAACCTCAGGCGGCAAGGCCCCAACACTTGCTTTCGCCTGCGCAAAAAATGACCTGTCTTTTTGATAGGTGCTTTTTGCGCTTTTTTTGCTGTCACTCTACTCTTTTTCATAACAATGACGGCAGGGTCGTGGTGCGGCAATCCCCCGAATTTTCCGCCCGGCCATTGTAGGGGGCGGCGCCCACGACGCCCCGTTTGTCCGACAATCGCCCGGCCGGATTACCGCCGTAGGGGCGGCATCCTTGACGCCCCTTTGCAGCCGGATATCGCGCGATTTTCCCCATATGCCATAGGGACGACCATCGGTCGCCCGCCACGTTTCCAATATTGCGTGGCCGGAATATATGCATATGACACGGATAAATGTCAAAAATCGAAGATTTTTGACGTATTCCCCGGTGGGGAATGCAACAGGCGTCAGGGATGCCATCCCCTACGGATGCTAGATGGAACCCGGTGTGGGCGCCCACCCCTATGGCGCAAAAAGGAAGCACATCTTCCCTGATTTTTCAGGCAGGATGTGCTTCCGCGTGTTATTTTTGCAAAAGGTGAAAAGCTTACTTCAGCGCTTCCTCAACAGCAACGGCAACGCTGACGGTCATACCGACCATGGGGTTGTTGCCCGCGCCCAGGAAGCCCATCATTTCCACGTGGGCGGGGACGGAGGAGGAGCCGGCGAACTGGGCGTCGGAGTGCATACGGCCCATGGTGTCGGTCATGCCGTAGGAAGCGGGGCCGGCGGCCA
>CAYSJX010000116.1:0-4230 GCA_964431445.1 uncultured Oscillospiraceae bacterium
ACGGCGGCGATATCACCCGCAAGAAGAAGCTGCTGGAAAAGCAGAAGGAAGGCAAAAAGCGGATGCGCACCTTCGGCACCGTTTCGGTGCCCAGCGAGGCGTTCATGGCCGTGCTGAAGCTGGACGAGGATTGATTTTACAAAGGAGCCAACCATGATCTGGAACAACATTGTCGCATACCTTACCTCCATGCAGCCCGGGCTGGGTGCCATCGCGCTGCGGCTGGGCTGCGCCATGCTCATCGGGATCGTGATCGGTCTGGAGCGGGAGTACACCCACCGCCCCGCCGGACTGCGCACCCATATTCTGGTCGTTCTGGGTGCGTGTGTTGTGTCCATCACCGGGCAGGCGCTGTTTTACCAGTCTCTGGCCATGGGCGCGACACCGGATCCCGGCCGTCTCAGCGCACAGGTTGTGGCGGGTGTCGGCTTCCTCGGGGCCGGTACCATCATGAAAGAGGGCACCAGCGTCAAGGGACTGACCACCGCCGCCAGTATCTGGGCCGTGGCCTGTCTGGGGCTGGCCGCCGGATATGGCTACTATGCGCTGGCCCTGCTGGGCATGGTGTTCATCTTCCTGACCCTGACGGTGATGGAGGCGCTGCAGCACCGCTTCATTCACACCGGCGGGTTTGATCTTGTGTATCAGCTGGAGACAGCGGATCTGGCTGCCACATTGACCCTTTTGAGCGTGCTGGCGCAGGAGCAGTCCGTCACCGTCAGCGAAATGACCGCCGTCCGCTCCGGCCCCGGCCACCGCATCAGCTTCCGCGCCCAGTACAGCGGCCGCAGAAGCATTGTACATCAGCAGAAATTCTTCTCCGCGCTGGCCGGTTCGGCCGACACGGTGAGCATCACCACCGCCGGAGCCACGCTCTGACACGGAAGCAGAGGTTTTCCCATGGCCATTCTTGGAAAAAACGAAAAAAAGCCGCTGGGCATCTATATCCACGTCCCCTTCTGCCGCAGTAAATGCGAATACTGCGACTTTTATTCCCTGACGCAGAAGGACGACAAGCTGATGGATGCCTACCTCAGCGCCATCTGCACCCACATCCGGGAGACCGGCGCGCTGGCTCCCAGTTACAGTGTGGACACCGTCTACTTTGGCGGCGGCACCCCCAGCTTCTTCGGGGCGGAGGGCATGGCCGTCATTCTCTCCACCATCCGCAAAAGCTTCCATGTGGAGCTTCGGGCGGAGATCACCTTCGAGGCCAACCCGGATTCCGTCTCCCCCCGGCTGCTGCGGCGGCTGCGAAGCGAGGGATTCAACCGGGTCAGTCTGGGCGTGCAGTGCGACGATGATGCCATTTTGAAAAAGCTGGGCCGCCCCCACAACTACGCGCAGGTGGAGCAGGCGGTCAAACGGATTCGCCGGGCGGGCTACCGCAATCTTTCGCTGGATCTGATCTACGGTCTGCCCGGGCAGACGCTGGCTGACTGGGAGCGGACGCTGGAGCATGTGCTGACCCTGAAACCGGAGCATATGAGCTGCTACGGCCTGAAGGTTGAGGAGGGTACGCCCCTGTACAGCTATCAGGAATTTGCCGCTCTGCCCGATGATGATACACAGGCGGACATGTATCTGTCTGCCGTTGGCATTCTGCGGCGGCACGGCTACCGCCAGTACGAGATTTCCAATTTCGCCCAGCGGGGCTACGCCTCCCGCCACAATCTCAAATACTGGATGGGCGATGAATATCTGGGCTTCGGCCCCGATGCCAGCTCCGATTTTGCCGGGAAGCGGTTCGCCGTAATCCGGGATCTGCAGGGCTATATCGATGGCATCCGGCAGGGCGGACAGGTGCTGCGGGATGTGCAGGAAATCCCCCCACGGGAGCGGGCGGGAGAATATCTGATGACCCGGCTGCGCACCACCACGGGCATTTCCCGGGAAGAATACGAAAACCGGTTTCTGCTTCCCTTTGAGCCGCTGGAGGATGTGCTGGCAGAGGCCGCCTCCCGCCGCCACGCCTCCACGGACGGCAAGGGAAACTGGCGGCTGACCCCGGCGGGTTTTCTGATCTCCAATTCCATCATATCGGATCTTCTGCTGGTGCAGGAACGCTCCAAGCCTCTGGGCAAACGGGTTTAAGGAATCTCTAAGGAACCTCTGATTCAATCGGCAAACGCCGTGAAGGAATCAGAGGTTCCTTTTCACACCTGTCTGCTTTTTCGCATACAATGCAGGGAGGTGAATGTTCATGCCCATTGTTGATACCACGGTTCCCATCACGGCTGCCGGCTGTGAAAAGGCCATCTCCGCGCTTGCCGCGCAATACCCCTTCATCCGGACACGGTTGCTGACCGAAAGTGCCTTCGGGCGGCCCCTGCAGGCCATGGAGCTTGGCAGCGGAGATCGCACCGTGATCTACAGCGCTGCGCACCACGCCAACGAATGGATCACTTCCCTTCTTCTGCTGCGCTTTGCCGAGGAGCTGGCGCAGGCGATGCAGTCGGGCGGCACCATCGGCGGTCAGAACGCTGCCGCCCTGCTGGAAGAAGCCACCATTGCGCTGGTTCCCATGGTTGACCCGGACGGTGTGGATCTTGTGACCGGTGCTACGGAGCCGGGCAGCGTGGAGTACACGCTGGCGCAGAATCTGACCGAACGATACCCCGACATACCCTTCCCCGATGGGTGGAAGGCCAATCTGCTGGGTGTCGATCTGAATTTGCAGTATCCCGCAGGGTGGATGGAGGCACGGGAAATCAAATTCTCTCAGGGCTACACCCGCCCCGGCCCCCGGGACTATGTGGGCCGCGCGCCCCTGACCCAGCTGGAGAGCCGTGCCATGGCCGCGTACACGCTGGAGCTGGATCCGGCGCTGGTGCTTGCGTTTCACACCCAGGGGGAGCTGATTTTCTGGACGTTTCAGAACATCGAGGTGCCCGGTGCCCGGCAGCTGGGAGAGGAGCTTGCCGACCTCAGCGGCTATCAGCTGGCGGATGTGCCGTATAACTCCTCTTTTGCCGGCTACAAGGACTGGTTCATCCGGCATTTCCGCCGACCGGGCTACACCATTGAGGCCGGACTGGGCACCAATCCCTTGCCCCTGAGCCAGTTTGATGCCATGTATCAGGCCACGCTGCCCATCATGCTCCGCGCCGCCCGGCCATCGTAGGGGGCGGCGCCCTCGACGCCCCTTTGCCACGTTCTTTGTTGCACCCATTGTCACCTTTGGGAAGCACCTCTTCCGCCCCGGCGTGCCGCCGGGGTACCTTTTCCTCCGGAGAAGGTGATGGGCCGATGTGGGCATCGGCCCCTACGGATGGGTGTAAAAAAGAAGTGTCATTTCGAACCAGCGCGCACGCTGGTTCGAAATGACACATTTTTTGATATTTACGTCTAACAGAGAGATTGCTAAATCAGATATCCTTGCTCTTGGAGCGGATGCCGGTCTGGCACATTTCCAGGAACGCTTCCATGGTCATGGCACCCAGATCCACGCCACCACGGGTGCGGACGGATACGGTGTTGTTTTCCATATCCCGGTCGCCCACCACCAGCATATAGGGGATCTTCTGCATCTGGGCTTCGCGGATCTTGTAGCCCAGCTTTTCGCTGCGCAGATCCGCCTCGCTGCGGATGCCCACTTCGTTCAGCTGTGCGTCAAGGCTCTGGGCATAGCCATGGGCCCGATCGGTCACCGGCAGCACCTTGACCTGCACAGGCGCCAGCCACAGGGGGAAGGCTCCGGCGAAATGCTCGGTGATGACACCGATGAACCGCTCAATGGAGCCCAGCACCACCCGGTGAATCATGACGGGACGGTGCTTCAGGCCATCCTCGCCCACATATTCCAGTTCAAACCGCTCCGGCAGCTGCATATCCAGCTGAATGGTGCCGCACTGCCAGGTACGGCCCAGAGAGTCGGCCAGATGGAAGTCCAGCTTCGGGCCGTAGAACGCGCCGTCGCCTTCGTTGATCACATAGCTCTTGCCCATTTCCTCCACAGCGGCTTTCAGGGTCTCCGTGGCGAAATCCCAGTCCTTTTCATCGCCCATGTGGTCTTCCGGCATGGTGGAGACCTCGATCTGGTAGCTCAGGCCGAAGACGGAGTAGACCTCGTCAAAGAGCTTGACCACATTTTTGATCTCGTCCTTCATCTGATCCCATGTCATGAAAATGTGGGCATCATCCTGGGTAAAGCAGCGCACACGGAACAGCCCGTGCAGCGCGCCGGAAAGCTCATGGCGATGCACAAGGCCCAGCTCCCCAACCCGCAGG
>CAYSJX010000117.1:0-4194 GCA_964431445.1 uncultured Oscillospiraceae bacterium
GGTCTATCAGACCAGCTCGATGATGGCCATTTCCGCTGCATCGCCCTTGCGCGGGCCGATGCGGGTCACACGGGTGTAGCCGCCGTTGCGTTCGGCATACTTCGGTGCGATCTCTTTGAACAGCTTGTTGGCAACATCTTCCTTGGTGATGAAGGACAGCGCCTTGCGATAGTTCGCCAGACCGTTCTTCTTGCCAAGGGTAATCATCTTCTCAACGACGGGCTGAACTTCCTTCGCGCGGGTAAAGGTCGTCTCGAGCTTGCCGTTTTCGAGCAGGTAGGTGGTCATCGCTCTGAGCATCGCCTTGCGCTGGGCGCTGGTTCTGCCGAGCTTTCTCGTACCAAACATAGAGTTACTTCCTCCTTCTTTGAAAGGTTATCGCTTAATTGTTGGAATTTGCGGCATCGTCGCTCGCCAGACTCAGGCCCATCATTGCAAGCTTGTTCTGAACCTCTTCGAGCGATTTGCGGCCCATGTTGCGAACCTTCATCATGTCTTCGCCGGTTCTGGAAATCAGATCCTCAACGTTGTTGATGTTGGCGCGCTTGAGGCAGTTAAAGCTGCGTACAGACAGATCAAGCTCTTCGATGGTCATCTCGAGAACCTTGTCGCGGTGCGTCTCCGCCTTTTCGGCCATGGTGGGCTTGCTGGCCACCGTCTCGGACAGATCGGTGAACAGGCTCAGGTGGTCGGAAAGGATCTTTGCGCCGAGGCTGACTGCGTCGCGCGCGGAGATGGTCGAGTCGGTCCAGACCTCAAGCGTCAGCTTGTCGTAGTCTGTCATGTTGCCTACACGGGTGTTTTCTACGGTGTAGTTGACCTTGTAGACGGGCGTATAGATCGAATCCACGGCGATGGTGCCGATGGGCATATTGGGCGTCTTGTTCTTGTCGGACGGAACATATCCGCGACCATGGCTCAGCGTGATCTCCATGTTGAAGCTGGCATCCGGGCCAAGCGAGCAGATATGCAGCTCGGGGTTGAGAATCTCAACCTCGCCGTCAGCCTTGATGTCACCGGCGGTGACTTCGCACTCGCCCGCAGCATCGATGTAGACGGTCTTGATGCCCTGACAATGGAGCTTCGCAATGATCTTCTTCACATTCAAAACGATCTCGGTGACGTCTTCCTTGACGCCGGGGATCGTGGAGAACTCGTGCTGCACACCCGCGATCTTGATCGAGGTCGCGGCTGTGCCGGGCAGCGAGGAAAGAAGAATCCTGCGCAGAGAGTTGCCGAGTGTGGTGCCGTAGCCCCGCTCCAGCGGTTCTACGATATATTTGCCGTAGGAGACGTCCTGCTGGGAATCGATACACTCAATACGCGGCTTTTCAATTTCTACCATGAATAAATTACCCTCCTTGTAACTACGAAACCTTGTTTCGTTGCCGAATTCAGCTTACCAATAAACGAGGGTGAAACGTTACTTGGAGTACAATTCGACGATCAGATTTTCTGCGATCTCAAAGTCAATATCGTCTCTTGCGGGCAGTGCGATAACCTTACCGCTGAGGGTGTTCTTGTCTCTTTCCAGCCACTTCGGAGCTGCGATGAACTGATCGTCTTCCTTCAGCTTCTTGAAGCGGGTGGTGGAGCAGCTGTTCTCACACACAGCGATCACGTCGCCGACATTCACCGTGTAGGACGGGATGTTGACGCGCTGACCGTTGACGGTGTAGTGGCCGTGGTTGACCAGCTGACGCGCCTCGCGGCGGGTAGCGGCGTAGCCAAGACGGTACACGACGTTGTCCAGACGGCGCTCGACCAGGCTCAGAAGGTTCTCACCGGTGTTGCCCTTCATGCGCTCGGCCTTCTCGTAGAGGGTGTGGAACTGCTTCTCGAGAATACCGTAGACAAACTTGACCTTCTGCTTCTCGGTCAGCTGCATACCGTATTCGGACTTCTTCGTTCTTCTTTTGCCGCCGGGATTGCGGTTGGACTGCTTGGAGTAGCCCATCGCTGCGGGAGAAACGCCAAGCGTTCTGCAGCGCTTCAGAACAGGCTGTGTATTCTTTGCCATATCAATTCTCCTCCTTCATCAAACGCGGCGGCGCTTGGGCGGACGGCAGCCGTTGTGCGGGATCGGGGTGACATCCTTAATCAGGGTGACCTCAAGACCGGCGGACTGCAGCGCGCGGATCGCGGACTCACGGCCCTGGCCGGGGCCCTTGACGAAGACTTCGACAGTCTTCAGACCATAAGTCTCAACCGCAGCCTTGGCAGCAGTCTCAGCGACCATCTGCGCGGCATACGGGGTGGACTTTCTGCTGCCACGGAAGCCGAGGCCGCCGGAAGAAGCCCAGGACAGGGCGTTGCCGTTGGCATCGGTCACGGTGACCATGGTGTTGTTAAAGGACGAACGGATATGCACGGCGCCCTTTTCGATCGTCTTGCGCTCGCGACGGCGCTTGACAACTTTCTTTACTGCTTTAGCCATTGTACATATCCCTCCTTACTTCTTCTTATTCGCAATGGTCTTCTTCGGGCCTTTGCGGGTACGGGCATTGGTCTTGGTTCTCTGACCATGGACAGGAAGGCCACGGCGATGACGCACACCGCGGTAGCAGCCGATCTCAGTCAGGCGCTTGATGTTCAGCGCAACCTCGCGGCGGAGGTCGCCCTCAATCGTGAAATGTTTGTCAATTACGTCACGCAGAGCAGCTTCCTGATCTTCGGTCAGATCCTTGACGCGGATGTCGCCGTCAACGTTGGCCAGTTCCAGAATCTTCTTTGCGCTCGTTCTGCCAATACCGTAGATATAAGTCAAACCGATCTCGATTCGCTTCTCACGGGGCAGGTCAATACCAGCAATACGTGCCATTTACTTCAGGACACCTCCTATTAACCTTGTCTCTGCTTATGCTTCGGGTTTTCGCAAATAACCATAACACGGCCCTTGCGCTTGATGATCTTGCACTTTTCGCACATGGGCTTCACGGACGGTCTTACTTTCATACTGTTAACCTCCATTGAGACATCAAGTCTCTATTTACTTCTCCATGTGATCCTACCACGGGTCAGATCATACGGCGACATCTGCACCGTGACCTTATCGCCAGGCAGGATCTTGATAAAGTTCATCCGGAGCTTGCCGGAAATGTGTGCCAGAATGGTGTGTCCGCCGCCGATATTGACAGAGAACATGGCATTCGGCAGTGCATCGGTAACGATGCCCTCAAGTT
This sequence comes from uncultured Oscillospiraceae bacterium, assembly GCA_964431445.1. Classification (GTDB taxonomy): domain Bacteria; phylum Bacillota; class Clostridia; order Oscillospirales; family Oscillospiraceae; genus Faecousia. The sequence continues at coordinate 3,183 of CAYSJX010000117.1, forward strand.
CGATTACGTCGTCTTTTGCCAAGATCAATTAACCCCCTTGGTTTTGACTTTGTTTTTGGCCAAGAATGGCCAATTCTTTTCGTAATTCGCTATTGAGTACCTTCTCGCCGTTGCGAATTTGATCGGCGATTCGTGACTTTGTCAGCAGAACAGCCTGCACGTGTTTGCGCTTTTTGCGCTTTGGCTTTTCAAGTGTTCGGCTCTTTCCGTCGGCCAGAAACAGGTACTGCGCGTCCGCGTCGATGACGAAAAAGCACTGCCCCTTATCCCGGCCGGCCGTGGAGACGACCAGACTCGATTTGTCAAGTTCCATGTTCACAGACCCTCTGTGACCGTGAGGATTTCCGGTTCGCCGTCAGTAATCAGGATTGAGTTTTCGTAGTGCGCGGCCAGTTTGCCGTCGGCTGTCACCGTTGTCCAGCCGTCGCGCAGCACGCGTACATCGTACACACCCTGCGTGACCATAGGCTCGACAGCAAGCGTCATGCCTTTGACCATGCGCGGCCCTCTGCCGGGGGAGCCGAAATTTGGGACTTCCGGTTCTTCGTGCATCTTCTGCCCAACGCCGTGGCCGACGAACGCGCGTACAACACCAAATCCATGGCGTTCGACGTAGGTCTGCACTGCGTGGCCGATGTCGGAGATGCGGTTGCCCTGACGTGCAAATTTGATCCCCTCGTAAAAACTCTGCTCTGTTACCGTAATGAGCTTCTGCGCTTCGGGAGAAATCTCCCCACACGCGAAAGTAGCGGCACAGTCACCCGTAAAACCGTTCCAGGTCGCGCCTACGTCCACCGAAACGATGTCGCCCTCTTTGAGTACCCGGTTGCCCGGGATGCCGTGGATGATGACTTCGTTGACGGAGATGCAGGTACTCGCCGGAAAACCCCCGTAGCCGAGGAATGTCGGTTTTGCTCCCTGTGACAGGATATAATCATATACCGCCTTGTCGATCTGTTTGGTCGTTACGCCCGGCCTTACCATTTCGCCTGCCAAAGCACGCGCTGCCGCG
>CAYSJX010000118.1:0-4017 GCA_964431445.1 uncultured Oscillospiraceae bacterium
TCTCGCCGCCGGAGAGCAGTGTAATGGTCTTGACCTGCTTTCCGGGGGGCTGGACACGGATCTCAATGCCGCAGGTCAGAGGCTCCTGCGGATCCTCCAGCACCAGCTGGCCACGGCCGCCGCCGAACATCTCTTCGAAGGTCTGGCCGAAGTAGTGGTCGATCTTTTCAAATTCCGTGACGAAAATGGTGGTCATTTCCTGCGTAATGCCCCGGATGATGCTCTCCAGCTCCCGCTTGGAGGTCAGCACATCATCCCGCTGCTGGCTCAGATACCCATAGCGCTCGTTGACACGGGCAAATTCCTCGATGGCACCCAGATTGGGGGTGCCGAGGGTGGAAATGCGGCGCTTGAGATCGGCAATGAGCCGGTTGCCCGCGGCAACGGACTCGATCTGCCCCCGATGCTCCACAGCCGTGCCGGGGGTCAGGCCATAACTGTCCCAGAGCTTGTCCACGATCTGGCGCTCATTCATGCCGGCTTCCAGCTTTTTCTGTTCCAGCAGGGCGCAGGCCCGCTCCATGTTCAGGATATCCTTGTTTTTCTCCTGCGCATCCCGCTCAGACTTGGTCTTGTCCGCCTCCGTCTGGCTGCGCTGCTGCATGACCTGCTGCAACTGCGCGCGCATATTGTCGGCCTCGGCATCATTTTCCTGCCGCCGGGCGCTCAGCTGGCTGATCTGCTCTTCCAGCCGGGTGATATCCGCCCGGGTGGCATCGATCAAAGCCTGCTTCTTTTCCCGATCGCCCTCCATGGCACGCCCCAGCTCCTGCAAATCGGCAATGTGGGACAGGGCCGTGCTGCGCTCGGCTTCCAACGCCGCCTCTTCCGTTTTCAGCTGTAGCATGGCATCATTGATCACGGCCGTGGCCTGTGCCGCCTCGGACTGACTGCCCTCCAGCACGGCAATGCTGCCGCGTAGCTGCTGCAGCTGCGCACTATATGCCTGAATTTGGCCACTGAGCTGATCGGCACGCTGCTGATCGGCACGCTGGCGGGCTGTCAGGCTCTCCCATTCCCGCCGGGCAGAAGAAGCCGCGTCCAAAATGGCCTGCAAAAGGATCTGGTGCTGCTTTTCCTCGCCGGTCAGGCGCAGGACACAGTCCTCCGCCTCCCGCAGCTGATCTCTGGCGGTGGTCAGCTGATATTCCACCTGATCGGCGGAACGCCTTGCCTCCGTCAGGTCAGCATCGAGCACCGCAAGAGACTCCTGCAGCTGCTTTTCCTGTGCCGTCAGCTTTTCCAGCTCATTGGCACGGGAGAGGATGCCCGCATCCCGGTTGACAGAGCCGCCGGTCATGGAGCCGCCGGGGTTCATGACCTGACCGTCCAGTGTGACGATCTTGAATCGATTTTTATAGCGCTGGGCCATATCGATGGCGGCATCGAGATCCTGCGCGATCACCGTGCGGCCCAGAAGATTTTCAACAATGGGGCGGTATTTATCCTGACATTCGATCAGCTGCGATGCAATGCCCACATAGCCCCGGCAATGCTCCAGCCCGCTCTCCTGCAGAAGTCTGCCCTGAATGGTGCGAAGGGGCAGGAAAGTTGCACGACCGCCGCCGGTACGCTTGAGAAAGGAGATGGCGGCCTTGCCCTCCGCCTCGCTGTCCACCACGATCTGCTGCATGGCGGCGCCGAGAGCGATCTCCACCGCCACGGTGTAGGTATCCTCCGTGCGGATCAGGCGGGAGACCGGGCCGTGAACGCCACGAAGTGCCCCCCGCTGGGCCTCCTGCATCACCAGCTTGACCGATTTATTATAGCTTTCAAAGTCCCGCTCCATTGCCCGGAAAACCCGGGCCCGGGCGGTCACGCCGTCCAGCTTCGCCGTCAGCTGGCGCTGCTGGGCTTCCAGCTCGTCCCGCCGGCGGACACGGTTCTGCTGTCGCAGCTGATAGCCGGAAACCATATTTCCGGCAGCTGTCACATCCTCTGTGGCAGTACGCAGGCGGGTCTGGGTATCGGCAAGGGTCTGGCGGGCCTGCTGCGTTCTCTCATCGCCGGAGGCAAGATCCGCTTCCAGCTCCTGCAGGCGCTGGGCGCTCTGCTCCATGGCCTGCTGCAGGCCGCGCACATCCGCTTCCCGGCCGGCCAGATCTGCCGCCAAATCCGTCTCCTGTCCGCGCAGCTCAAGGAAGCGGCGGGTCAGTCCCTGTGCGTTGGCGGTCATGGCAGTCAGCTGCTGCTGATGTCCCTCCAGCTCCTGCCGCTTGCCGTCAAGGGCGGTGTCGATTTGGGTAATTCTCTGGCGGGCCTGCTCGATCTGGGCAGCGATACCGCTGCTTCTGTCGGACTGACCCTGCAATTCTTCTTCAATTCTTGCAATGTTGCGCCGGTCATTTTCCACATTGCCCTGCAGCACGGCGATCTGGCCGTCCAGCTGCTGGTGGGAAGCATCCAGCATGTTGACCTTCAGGCGGACGGTTTCCAGAGAGCCGTCCTGTTCCCGCAGAAGCTGCCCCAGCTCCTCGGAGCGGCGGTAGAGGCTGTCCAGATCATCGTGGGCCTGCCGCAGGACGAAGGAAGCGGAGGCATAATCCTCATCTGCCTTCTTGGCCGCCGCGCTCAGGCGCTCCAATGTGTCCAGCCACACGGCGATTTCCACGCCCTGCAGTTCATCTTTCAGCTGCAAATATTTTTTCGCCTTTTCCGACTGCACCCGCAGGGGCTCCAGCTGCAGCTCCAGCTCGGATACCTTGTCCCCGATTCGCAGGAGGTTATCCTCCGTGCGCTCGAGCTTGCGCTCCGTCTCCTCCTTGCGGTGGCGATATTTGGAAATGCCCGCCGCTTCCTCAAAAATTTCCCGCCGGTCGGCAGATTTCTGGGAAAGGATCTCATCGATCCGGCCCTGTCCGATGTTGGAATAGCCGTCACGTCCCAGACCGGTATCCATGAACATCTCATTGATATCCCGCAGGCGGGCAGACTGGCGGTTGATGTAGTATTCACTGTCGCCGGAGCGGTAATAGCGCCGGGTGACCATGACCTCATCGGCATCATAGGCCAGCGCGCGGTCGGAATTGTCAAGGGTCAAAGTGGCCTCCGCGAAGCCAACGGCGCTGCGCTTCTGGGTGCCGCCGAAGATCACATCCTCCATTTTCGCGCCCCGCAGAGTTTTGCTGCTCTGCTCGCCCATGACCCAGAGAATGGCATCGGAAATATTGGATTTGCCGGAGCCATTGGGGCCGACGATGGCGGTGATATCGTCACCAAAGCGGATCAGGGTCTTATCCGGGAAGGACTTGAAGCCCTGCACTTCCAAAGATTTTAAGTACACCGTGAAACCTCTCTGCAAACAAAAGTAAAAAATAAATCAGTTTATTATACCCGCAATCTTCCCAAAAAGCAAGTTTTTTCTTTTCCGTTGGATTTGTCACTCCGATTTGATACTGCAGGAAAAAATCCCGCACTTTTTTGGCAAGTGCGGGATTTTCGGGGAAAGAGCAGGAGTTTTTCATTTTCAGCTTTCCGGGTTCTGCTCCGGGATGTCCAGAACGACCTGCTCATTCGCCACACGCAGGGCGATGGCGGAAATGGGATGATCGTAGGAATCGATGATCTTCTCGCTGATGGGATCTTCCAGCAGACGCTGGATGGTGCGGCGCAGATTTCGCGCGCCGTAGGTAACGGAGTAAGCCTGCCGGGCCAGCAACTCCCGCACGGTGTCGTCCCATGTCAGGCGCAGGCCGCGAAGGGACAGACTGTCCCGCAGCTCGCCCAGCATGATATCGGCAATGCCGAGGAAATTCTCCCGGGAAAGATGATGGAAGGTGACGATCTCGTCCACCCGGTTGATAAATTCCGGCCGCAGGAAGGAGCGCAGGGCCTGCATGGTGCGGTCTTTCACCATGTCTCCATCGGAGCGGCCGAAGCCCATGCCGGCCACGCTTCCCTCGCTGCCGGCATTGGAGGTCATGACGATGATGGTATTTTCAAAATTGACCACTCTGCCCTGAGAATCGGTGATGCGGCCATCGTCCAGCACCTGCAGCAGCACATTGAACACATCCG
>CAYSJX010000119.1:0-3938 GCA_964431445.1 uncultured Oscillospiraceae bacterium
GGGTGGAGCCGCAGTGATCGTTGATGTTGGTTCCGTCGGGCTCGTGGTAATAGCAGCTTACCTTGGCCCCCAGCTCCTTAAACACCGTGGGCGCTACCTCGTAGCTGGCCCCCTGGGCGCAGTCCAGCACCACGTGCAGGCCGTCCAGACGCACATCGGTGGTTTCCTTGACAAAGTCCACATAGCGGCGGGTGGCGTTGCGCTGGCGCACGGGACGGCCCACCTTTTCGCCCACGGGTGGTTCAAAGCCCTCGGGCAGGCCGTTGGTGACGATTTCCTCCATCTTGTCCTCGATGGCGTCGGGCAGCTTGTAGCCGTTTTTGTCGAAGAACTTGATGCCGTTGTACTCCACCGTGTTATGGCTGGCGCTGATGACCACGCCTGCGTCCGCCTCGTAAAAGCGGGTCAGGTAGGCGATGGCGGGGGTGGGCAGCACCTCCACCAGCACGGCCCGGGCGCCCATGCTGCAAATGCCCGCCACCAGCGCGCTTTCCAGCATTTCGCCGCTGATGCGGGTATCCCGGCCCACCAAAATGGTGGGGCGATGCACATCGCTGGCCAGCACATAGGCCCCGGCCTGACCAAGGCGGAAGGCAAGATCGCAGGTAAGCTCCGTATTGGCGACGCCGCGCACGCCGTCGGTTCCGAACAAACGAGCCATAGATGGTTTCCTCCTCAAAAAATGTTATAATATGTCTTATTTTGGCGGGAAGGTTTGGGGCGGATTTCTCCGCCCCCCTCGGGGCCGTCGAAAAAGCTCGCCTATGGCGATCTTTTCCGCCGAGATGCTTAAGAAGTGTTTCCGCACAAGTGCGGAAACTCCCCGCCCGACCGGAAAATCCGGTCGATACGATTTCAGTCAGAGGGGCTTCCGCCCCTCTGACAACTCCCTGAAAGCTACTTTGTCAAATGACGGTAGCCTGCATCTTACGCCCAGAATACGTTATCGTTTTTGTCTTCGAATACCAGCACTTCCTTCAGGAAGGCGATGGCCTTCTGCAGGCCCTCGTTGGGGGTCATCAGGCTGTCCTCGTGCTCGATGGACAGCACATCGTCGTACCCGGCCAGCCGCAGGGCGGAGACGATGTTCTTCCACGTCAGCCTGTCGTGGCCGTAGCCAACGGTGCGGAAGATCCAGCTGCGCTCCCGCTCCCGGTTGAACTTGCGGGTTTCCAGCACGCCGTTTACCGGGCAGTTGATGGGATCAATCTGGGTGTCCTTGGCATGGAAGAAGTAAATGGCGTCCCCCAGATAGCGGATGGCCGCCACCGGATCGATGCCCTGCCAGAACAGGTGGCTGGGATCAAAGTTGGCGCCGATCAGCGGGCCAACCGCGTCCCGCAGGCGCATCAGGGTGGAGGGATTGTACACGCAGAAGCCGGGATGCATTTCCAGCGCAATTTTGCGGATGCCGTGAGCAGCGGCAAAGGCAGCCGTCTCCCGCCAGTAAGGAATCAGCACCTCGTTCCACTGGTAGTCCAGAATCTGTGGGAAATCCTCCGGCCACGCGCAGGTGACCCAGTTGGGGGTTTTATCCTCCGGGCTGCCGCCGGGGCAGCCGGAGAAGGCGATGATGCGGTCTACGCCCAGTTTTTCCGCCAGCAGCACCGCGCCCCGGAAATCCTCCCGGAAGCGCTGGGCAATGGCCGGGTCGGGGTGCACGGGATTGCCGTGGGCGGACAGAGCTGCAATTTCCAGATGGTTCTTTTCAAACACGGCGCGGAAGGCGTCCAACTTTTCCTCGTCCGCCAGCAGCACCGCCGGGTCGCAATGGGCCTTGCCGGGGAAGCCGCCGCAGCCAACCTCCACCGCCTGCACGCCGTTTTTGGATAGATAGGCCATGGCCTCCTCAAAGGGCAGGCCGCCCAAAATGGGATTGAATACGCCTAACTTCATGGTTCAGCGCTCCTTTTGTTCTGATATCACGGGGGAAGAAGGGGAAGAAAAATCGGGATTAGTATACCCTTTTTTTGTTCATCAATCAAGCGGTATTTTGGATGCGTCCATCACCCGCAGCACCCCATCCGCCACGGTAAAGCGGATATCATACCCGGCAAAGGCCACGCCGTACACCCGTTCCGGATCGTGCTGATAGCCGGGCCGGGGATCCTGCGCCAGCATGGCCCGCAGTGCCTGTCGCTTTTCCGGGGGAAAAGGCAGATCCTCCGGCAGCTCCACCTGCACGGTGCCCAGCCCGGGCTTTAAGCCAAAGCCGTCCAGCGCCTCGGGGTGACAATCCGCATAGGGCAGATAGGGCTTGATATCCAAAATGGGCGTGCCGTTCATCAGATCCGCCCCCGCCACCAGCAGCACCGGGCCTTCCGGGTCATCCCACAAAATGCGTTTGAGCTCGACGCAGCTAAGGCCAATGGGGTTGGGCCGATAAGGGGACCGGCTGGCAAACACCCCCACTCGCGTGTTGCCCCCCAGCCGGGGCGGGCGCACCGTAGGCGACCAGCCCTGCCGCCGGGCCTCGGAAAACACCCAGATGATCCACAGGTGGCTGTACCCTTCCAGCCCCCGCAGGGCCTCCCGCACCCGGTACGCAGGCCGGAATACAATCCGGGAGGGCACCTCCTGCACCAGCCCGCTCTGCCGGGGCACGCCAAATTTTTCCGTATAGTCGTTTTCCATATGGGCGATGGGTTCCAGCGTCATGGGGGATCTCCTTTTAATCGGGCTGAATGGCCTCCACCAGCGAGATGCTGCGGATGTGCCACTGGTTGTTTTCCTTGACCATTACGGCGGTATAGTTTCCCCCCTGCCACCGGGGCGGGCTTTGGTAATCCTCCCCATACAGGGCCTGGGCCTGCTCCACGCTGGCGGAGCGCACCCGGCCGTCGATGCGGGGAACCGTCTCCGTAAAAGTAACCCGGGCGGTGCTTTCCCACGGCCAGCACCACATCCACGTCATGGTCAGGCGATGATCGATACCCCGCACATTATAAAGGGTGTACGGGCTTTTGCCGTCGATGGCGATTTGCAGATTTTCATCCTTCTGCAAATAGCTGCCCTGAAAAAACTTGGTCAGGTCGGAGGCGCTTTCCCCCATCATAATCACCTGCGCCCGGCGGGCCATGCCATCCTTGAGCACCACGTACATGTTGGCCGCGTTCATGGCGTAATAAAACACCACCGTGAACAGGCTGAGCAAAACCAGCATCAGAAACAGCCGACTGGCCAGATACCAGATAAAGCGGCGCAGCTTCTTCATCATGGCTTATCCCCTCCTTTCATCAAGGCTTATTATAACAAAGCCTGCGGCGCTTTACAAGAAGCCCCCGGACTGTTACAATAAGGCGGAAGCACGAAAGGAGGCGTTCCCCCTCATGCGCAAATGCCTGACCCTGATTTTGCTTTTGTGCCTGCTGTGCCCCGCCGCGCTGGCGGACAGCCAGCAGCCCTACGATACCTTTTTGGGCTACTATCAGGCGGATGTGGATTTTATCAACGATAACACCGGCCGCCGCCTGCTGCCGCTGGTGCTTACCACCGAGGGCGTAGAGGGCAACTACCGCCTGTACCGGCTGTACGGCGATGTGCTCAGCGCCACGGTGCGCACCCAGGGCAGCGGCAAAAACATCGTCATGTGTCAGATTGTGCTTACCGCCCCGGAGGGCATGCAGTACGGCGACGCCGCCTACAACGATTTTGTGATTTCCGGCTACCACAGCTATGCGCTGCTGATGGCCATGTCCCCCGCCCAAACCGCGCAGGAGCGCTACGATCTGGTGCAGATGGTGAACAATGGCATGAAGCAGGGGGACAGCTATCAGCGTCAGGTAGGCGCGTACAAGCTGACCAGCGTGCGGGAGGGCAGCGCCGTAACCATCACCCTGATGACCCCCGCCTATGAGGAGGAAACCGCCACCCCCACCCCGGCCCCATCGGAAACGCCCATGCCCGTGGAGGAGGACGGCCAGACCCCCGCCCCCGAC
>CAYSJX010000120.1:0-3916 GCA_964431445.1 uncultured Oscillospiraceae bacterium
CCCAGCTCTCCGAACCGGGCCAGATCGATCATGCCGTCCGAGGCGGTGGGGTCGATCTTGAAGTCGCCGGTCATGACCACGGTGCCGATGGGGGTATGGATGGCGAAAGCCACCGCGTCGGCAATGGAGTGGTTGACGTGGATAAATTCCACGCTGAAGCAACCGGCCTTGACCACATCGCCGGGCTTGTGGGTCACCAGCTTGACCTTGTCATCGAGACGATGCTCTTCCAGCTTCAGCCGGATCAGCCCGTTGGTCATGGCGGTGCCGTGAACGGGGCAGTTGACCTGCTGCATCAAATAGGGGATGGAACCGATGTGATCCTCGTGCCCGTGGGTCACGAACAGACCCCGCAGCTTCTTCTGATTGGCTACAAGGTAGGAAAAATCGGGAATGACCAGATCAATGCCGTACATATCCTCATCCGGGAAGCCAAGACCGCAGTCTACGATGATCATATCCTTGCCGTATTCCAGAACGGTAAGGTTTTTGCCGATCTCGTCCAGACCACCCAGGGGAATGATTTTCAGTTTTTGCTTTTCTGCCAAAAAAATGCTCCTTTCATTTTTGCAACACAAGTAAGCAACCGCTTTTGGAAAATCCGGCCCTGAATCGCCATTTTTTCGGAAAAGCGCCTGCAATAGCATGAAGTTATACTTGCCCGGGTCTGCCTACCCCGGCGCATGCAGGATTATTATAGCACAAAAATGTCAAAATGTATACAACTTTTTTTCGACCGGCTTCCCCATGAAACGCGGGCCGTTTTTGCACTGTTTTTCAGTGCAGACGAAAAAAGTCCGCCAGAAAGCGGGCAACGCCGTCTTCGTCATTGGTGAAAGTGGAAATCCGGCAGCCGCAGTCATGCAGGGCCGGGGCGGCATTTTTCATCAGCACACCGATGCCGGCCTGCTGCAGCATCTCCAGATCCCCCAGATCATCCCCAAAGGCCAGCACATCGGCCATGGTGCCGCCGGTCAGCTCTACCAGATTGCGGTTTCCCAACGCCTTGGTCGCGCCGGGATGGTTGTAGCGCCGGAAAGGGCCGCCCAGATAGGTGGTGTATTCCAGCCGAAATTGCCGGGCCAGAGCCTCGGCCTGCGCGTCATCTTCAATGGATGCCACGATTTTCAGCGCCGGGTAGGGAAATGCCGCTCGTGCAAAGTCAAAGGCACGGGCGTTCTGCCCGGTGTAGCTGCCGAGATGGCTGTAAAGGGCATCTTCCGCCTGCACGGAAAAATTCTGCGTCAGCTCCAGCAGGGATCGCAGGACGGCCAGCGTGGTCTCGCGATCGATCTGTGCCCGGAACAGCGGCTGCCCCTGCCTGTCCACGATCAGCGCGCCGCCGTTGACAATGGCATAATCCGGCCCGATCCGGTCGAAAATCGGGCGGGCATAGTCCAGAGAGCGGGCGGTGTTTATCACGATTTTGTGCCCCATGTCCTGTAGTTGCCGCAGTACCGTCAGGGTATAGTCCGACACCTGCCGGTGGCTGTTGAGCAGGGTGTCATCCAGATCAAAAATGATGTATTTCATGTGCTATTTTGCCTTTCTGCCGTTTCTATCAGGATATCATGTTCCGGCGAAAATTGCAACCGTGGCTTTCCGGCGGCAAAAGGGCGGAGTTTTTTCAAAAAGAAAGCGAAAACCGGTTGCATCCGCCCGGGGAATTTGCTATAATAATACAGATTATAAGCATATTGGGGAGTTTCGGAATTGGAAGAGGCTCCAATGCCCATTAGGAGGTTTGGCTGTGAATAAAAAGCTTGGAAGGATCCTGCGTCCGGGACATATGGTCTATCTGCTGGCGCTGGCGCTGTTTTCCGCCGCCGCCGTGGCGCTGGAGCAGTATGTGCTGGCCATTGTGGGCTTTTCTCTGACGATGGTGCTGCTGATCGTGAATGTTGTGCAGCTCAAGCATCGCAACAGGTCAATCCAGAGCTTCCTGCAGGCCGCCTTTGCCACGCCGGATGTGGTTCACAGTGCGGAAAATCCGCTGGCCATGGTGCTGGTGCGGCTGGGAGATGGGCATATTCTCTGGCTCAACGACCGTTTTACCGCCATCACCGGGCACCGTGACCGGCTGTATGAGCAGACCGTGCAGGATCTGCTGCCCGGCATCACGCTGGACTGGCTGGCCTCCGGCAAAAGCGAATACCCCTATGATGTGACACTTGGCAGCCGGCGCTACCGGGTATATGGCACGGCCTTTCGCACCGATGACCCCATGGGCACCATGGTGGGCATGCTGTATCTGAGCGACCTGACGGAAATGTATCAGGTGCGGGATGAATATATCCGTTCCCGGCCGGTGGTGTCCATCATTCTGGTGGATAACTACGAAGAGCTGACCATGAACCTGTCGGAAAGCGCCATTTCCACCATGAACGCCCAGATCAACGACGTGATCACCAAATGCGCGGAAAATTACCACGGCCTGCTGAGCAAGCGGGAGCGCAACCGCTATCTTCTGGTGTTTGAAAAGCGGTATCTGGACAATGCCATGCAGGAAAAATTCTCCATTGTGGAGGATATGCACCAGATCGTCAACCCCACGGGGTTGGCCGCCTCCATCTCCTTCGGTCTTGGGGTGGACGGTGTCACCTTTGAAGAATGCTACAATTTTGCCGCCCTGTCCATCGAGATGTCCCTCAGCCGTGGCGGCGATCAGGCGGTTGTAAAAGATCGGCTGAATTTCCACTTCTTCGGCGGACGGGCCAAGGAAGCCGACCGCCGCAGCAAGGTTCGCTCCCGTGTCACGGCCAACTCCCTCATGGAGCTGATCGGACAGAGCAGTCATGTGTTCATTATGGGACACAAGAATGCGGATCTGGACGCGGTGGGTGCTGCCATGGGTATCGGCTGCATGTGCCGCAAGAAGGGGAAAAAGCCCTACATCGTCATCGACAAGGAAATCAACACCTCCAAACAGCTGCTGGAAGAGATCTACCGGGTGCCGGAATATGAGGGCGTGTTTATTTCCGAAGAGGATGCACTGCTGCTGTGCGATACCCGCAGCACCCTGATCGTGGTGGATACCAACCGGCCGGATCAGGTGGAGTCCCGCTCCCTGCTCGATGCCATGAGCCGGGTGTGCGTGATTGACCACCACCGCCGTGCGGCATCCTACATCGACCCCGTGGCCATCAATCTCCACGAGCCCTACGCCTCTTCCACCGCCGAACTGGTGACGGAGCTGCTGCAATACGCCGTGGAAAAGAAGGACGTGCTGCCCATCGAGGCCAAATCCCTGCTGGCGGGCCTGTTTCTGGACACCAAGAGCTTCAATGTCCGCACCGGCGAGCGTACCTTTGAGGCGGCAGCCTTCCTGCGCCGCATGGGCGCGGACACGGTGGAGGTCAAAAAACTGCTGCAAAACGATTTTCAGGAGACCATGGCCAAGTACCAGATCATCAAATCCGCCCGGCTGTACCGCCGTGAAATCGCCATTGCGGCCCTCAACACCGGCACCACCCGGGTTCTGGCGGCGCAGGCGGCGGATGACATGCTGAATATTTCCGGCATTACCGCCTCCTTCGTTCTCTATCCCGATGGGGACACGGTCTATATTTCCGCCCGCAGCATTGGAGACGCCAATGTGCAGATGATTTTGGAGCCGCTGGGAGGCGGCGGCAACACGGCCACGGCCGGTGCCCAGATCAGCGGCAAGTCCGTCAAGGATGTGCTGGATGAACTGGTTGCCTCCATTGACAGCTTTTTTGAAGAATAACAACAGGGCATGGCCGCAGGGCTGTGCCGGACGATAAAAGGAGTAACGAAGATGAAAGTAATTTTATTGCAGGATGTAAAGGGCAAGGGCAAGAAGGGCCAGATGATCGAAGTTTCCGATGGCTATGCCAGAAATTATATGCTGCCCCGCAAAATCGCCATGGAAGCGACGGCGGATGCCGTCAACACC
>CAYSJX010000121.1:0-3872 GCA_964431445.1 uncultured Oscillospiraceae bacterium
CTTATGATAGGTGTTGGCCGTAAGAGAAGGATACGTAAACGCGGTCGCACTCTCTGCCGTCAACGCAGGTTCGTCAGCGTTAGCATCGAAGCTTGCATCAGGCACGAAATCAAATCCGGAGAAGCCCACCTTGGTGAGCATAGAGAAGACGAAGTAAGTCTTTCCAGCCTTCACATGGAATGTATACTTACACATCGACTCGTCGATGGTGACCTGTGCGCCACGATGTTCGTACACCCCCTGATAGGCATCAGGATAGGCTTCAACCTTCGTAGAATCGAGATCAGCCAATTTGACATTCGTATTACTATTGTCAGCCGCATTCTTCAAATACTGCCCACAGAACCACTCAAACTCGTCCTTGTGATCATTCCATTCTTTAGCATCCTTATCGGCCACCTTCCTATAATTCGGATTCAAGCCGTCACCAGCGCGCATCCACTTGTCGAGCGTACCCGAAGTAGAAGCCGTCAGTTTGTAATCGTCGGTACGGTTTTGCGAGAAGAGGTTGCCCTCCTCGTCAGAGATGTAATAGCCACGCATATGGAACGATGTCGGCGCATACCCTTGCGTTGTTGTTGTCGTGCCATCGGCATTCGTAACCGTTATATCCTGGTCATTGTCAAGCGCACCATTCTGATGAATATAGACGGTGAGCGTACCATTCTTGTTGGGCTGGAACTTTAAGAATCCGCCACGGGTAGGCATCCTGTAGGGAACGCCTCTGCCCTTGAAGTCATTGCCGACGTCCCCCTTGCTCAATTCGTTCACACCTTGGGTAGCGTCATTTTCTGTCTTATACAGACCCGAACCATAGCTACGGGCTTCCTCGTCCGATGCGTCGTTAACGGCATTCACAGCATAGTTAAAGCCTTCGATAGGCGTAACGTAGGAATCCTTTCGTCCGGCATTCCAACCATCCTTCTTCTTTGGATTATTATCTGGATTACGCACATCAGTTTTTCCATCCCATCCACCGAGAGTAAGCACGATGTCCTTGCCATCCAACTTATTATTCTCTCCGTCGATGACATAAACCGGGTCACCCGTTGAAGACGTTCCACTGGGCAGGGCCACCTGCGTATTCACATCATAATTGTCACCCAACGCCACGCGGAACGAAGTATTATCATTCACATAGACATTGAAATAACCATAAGAGATGGAGAAATTCTCGTCAGCCGCCGGGACATACTTTGCCACAATGTTGGCCAAGCCACCCTTCTTGGCTGTGATGACACCTGTGCTCTTGTCAACACTGGCAATCTCGGGGGCATCAGAATAATACTCCCACGTGCCCTCACCTGTAAGTGCATTCTTCTCAGCAGCATAATCTGCCACCGTGACCTTACCCGAGCGGGCAACACCCCACAACTTTGCGGAAACCGTCAGCGTATTGTTCACATTGAAGTGCGGAATGATGGCGATCTGGCAATTGGCATTCAGTCCCTTGAAGCCAGCATATCCGTAATAATAATCAGAAGTGTAATTCTTCTCCTCTATACGCTTGCTTCTCTTTGCCGTTACATTCACATAGGGTAACTTCGTATCCTGCTTGTACACCTTAATTCTATAGATATACATCTCGCGGCTCGGATTCAGCACGACATCGCCATCAGCCTTCGCCGTAAGAAGGAAGCAACGCTCAGCCTTAGAAGCCGCATTGTCGGCATCAGGCACCAGCAAGTTTTCTTGATTTTCCTCTAAGAATCCAGCCTCCTGACTGTTATTGGTCGTATGGCATCTGACGAGCACCACGTCGCCTGCCTTCAAGCCTTTGATCTTGATTCGGACACTCTGGTTCACACGGAGGTAATCGTTCTGATTCACCTTGATTTGCTGTGCAGAACCCTGCGAGAAGAAGAGTCCGGCAGTCTTGGCCACAACACCATTGCCCAATCGGAGCTCTTCATAGGTAGACTTCAGCACCTTCTTATACTCATACTCGTGCACATTCTTCGAATCATCCACCTTGTCGAGAGCCCACAGGGTGGCATCACCCGAGAAGTCCTGGTCCTTGGCAATACCACCGTCAGTGGTGTTGCACTCATGCGTTGTATTCGTATTGAACATCCACTCCTGACCAGCCGAAAGGTCGATAACCCGAACCGAACTCGTTGCCGTAAGGGGTCCTGCGACAAAATAATTCGTACTATTATCCGACGGAGCCGTCCAAGTCGTCGTTATCGTGGCCGTGCCATTGCCAACACCAGTGACCGTACCATCGTCGGCAACCGTGGCCACCCCCGTTGCATCCGACGAATAGGTGACGCCACGAAGGTTCTTGGGAACAACGTTCACCGCAGCCTTTTTCGATTCACCAGCCATCAATGTGCCAAGGTCACTGGATTGCAATGTCGGAGTACAGGTAATATTTTCCAAATCCACGTTATCTGGCCACGATTCGTCGCCAACCCAATCGAATTTAATCTGGTAGAAGCTGAACCCATCCTCTTTCTTGGTCTTCACCGCATCAAAGCGGAGCGTTTTTGCAGCAGGGCCGGAGAAGGTCACGCTGTTTGCAGTCAGTGTACCCGTCCATCCTTCGGCGTTCACCTTCAGATAATCGGTGGCGTTGCCGGAAAGCTCAGAGCTGCTCTTGAAAGTAACCGACGTGAAATAAGCATGCTCCCGCTGTGCTTCGGGCAGTTGGTCATTGTCAAAGGCCATGGTCATACAACCAGCATTATCATTATCATTGTTCTTATACAACTTGAGATAATACTGCTGGTTAGCGGTCCTCGTTCCAAGGTAATAGGCAGCCGCCTTGCCGCCACCACCGAAGGTAAGCTTCACGCCACGCAACGTACGGTCGATGCCACCATCATTGCTCGATATACCCTTGGAATCTTCTTTATACAAGAAATTCTCTACCGTAAGGGTACGGCTCCCCGTCTTGCCCGTCGAGATGACATCCAGCACTTCTATGGAGCTGATGTAAGCATTCTTAGAATTAGACAAGAACGAGACATCCTTTCCCTGTTGCGTGACTTCATACACGCCATCACCTTTGGACGTTGCATTTGTCAAAACCGTGAATTTGTCGACATCTGTACCTGTAAACTTGACATACTTGCCTTCGCATCCGGGAATGGTGAGCGTCGTGCCATAAATAACGGCAATACTCTTTCCCGTAGTAGCGTCTTGGGAAGCCACATTCAGCCGCAACCCTCCATTGTTACTTTTCTGGAACTGCAATCCCTTTAAAACGTCAAGATTGAATTCCACCTTTTCTTTGTTTGCAAATCCAGATTCGGCACAATTATAATAATAACTATTCGACGCAGTGTACGTCCATTCGTCTGTTGAAGCCTTGACCTTTGTCAGTGAACTGCTCCAACCCTCAGCGCTCTCGGCGAAGTCCCACTTCTTGCCCACAGCTGTAGAAGTGCTCAGCGTAGTGGCGCGCGTGGTGACAAACTCACCTTCGACCGCAATCTGGTCGATAGGAATATTAGGATTAGCATTCGTACCTTCGTAAGTAATAACAACATCAGATCCCGCCGTCGTCAGCGTAAACGTTACCACCTTGTTATCTATCGAGGACTCCAGAGACGTTCCATTGGCGGAAGCCTTCACCCCCGTAACATTAGAGTTGTAACCACAAGTGATACTGACCGTCTTGGCCTGACATCCGGGAATGGTGAGTTGCCCAGTGGAACCTAATATTAAATAATACTTCCCACTAGTATTCTTATTCAACTTAACAGCCTTTCCATCTGCACTCCCCTTTATTCCCAGACCTTTAATCAGTTCGGGAGTGTAATACGTGACTTCCGCTTTTTGAGGGGAATATTCAGTATAACCATTTTGTACTGTCGTCCACTCGCCATCAAGCGCATTGCTCACGGCAGAAACGAAGTTGGTGAACT
>CAYSJX010000122.1:0-3838 GCA_964431445.1 uncultured Oscillospiraceae bacterium
AGATAAAATGACGGAGGGGTACAATATCACTCCTAACTTCTTTGTGAGCGCAGAGCAGAGGAGTCGGAGGTAGTCGTAAATTTCCGTCACCGTGCCCACGGTGGAGCGGGGGTTTTTGGAGGTGGTCTTCTGGTCGATGGAAATGGCCGGAGAAAGGCCCTCGATGGAGTCCACGTCCGGCTTGTCCATCTGTCCCAGAAACTGCCGTGCGTAGGACGACAGGCTCTCTACATACCGCCGCTGTCCCTCGGCATAGATGGTGTCAAAGGCCAGACTGCTCTTACCGGAGCCGGACAGGCCGGTGAAAACCACCAGCTTGTCCCGCGGAATGGTCAGCTCCACATTTTTCAGATTATTTTCCCGGGCACCCCGGATGTGAATCTCATTGCTCATATGCTTTCTGCCTTCATTTCAGGATTGCATGATATTATACCACATTTGTCCGGAGTTCACAAGAGAAAATTCAAACATAATTTCGTGAACTGCAAAAATTGACGTGTCATACGCTGATTGGTCGTTTTTGCCAAGAAATCCGTTTTTTTTATGTTTTTTTCGGTTGAAATTCAGCACAGTTTTTATTGCTTTTTTTCCGCTTTGAATGGTATAATGGACTTGCATCTATGCCGTGGTACCCACAATATAAAATGTAGAAAAAGAGCGAGGTATGTTCCGATGGTCATGTACGAAGATAATATCAAGATTTTCTGTGGAAATTCCAATCCTGCCCTTGCCAACGCTGTTTGCAGCTGTCTGGGGCTGGAAATTGGCAAATGTGTTGTGCGAACCTTCTCCGATGGCGAAGCCTCCGTTTCCCTGGAGGAAACCGTCCGTGGTGCGGATGTTTTCCTGATCCAGTCCACCTGTAAGCCTGTCAACGACCATCTGATGGAACTGCTGGTCATGATCGATGCATGCCGCCGGGCCTCCGCCGGGCGAATCACCGCCGTGATCCCCTATTTCGGCTATGCCCGACAGGATCGCAAGGCCAAGAGCCGTGACCCCATCTCTGCCAAGCTGGTGGCCAACATGATCGCTGCCGCCGGTGCCAACCGGGTGCTGACCATGGATCTGCATGCAGCACAAATTCAGGGCTTTTTCGACATTCCCGTGGATCATCTGCTGGGAAGTCCCACATTTGTGGACTATTTCATGCAGAAATTCCCGGAGGATCAGTTCGATCACGATAATTTCGTTGTTGTTTCCCCGGATGTGGGCTCCGTGGGTCGGGCCCGGGCCTTCGCTTCCCGGGTTCATATGGGTCTGGCCATTGTAGACAAGCGCCGCCCCAAGGCCAATGTCTGTGAAGTGATGAATATCATCGGAGATGTCCGGGGCAAGACCTGCATTCTCTATGATGACATTGTGGATACCGCCGGAAGCCTGTGCAACGCGGCGAAGGCGCTGGTGGAAATCGGCGGTGCCAAAGAGGTCTATGCCTGCGCCACCCATGGTGTGCTGTCCGGCCCCGCCTACGACCGCATTGAGGCCAGCCCCCTGAAGGAGATGGTGTTCCTGAACACGATCCCGCAGCAGGCCAACACCGCCAGCGGCAAGCTGACCTATCTGGACATTTCTCAGGTATTTGCCCGTGCCATTGAGCATATTCACGGTGCCACCTCCATTGCGGATCTGTTCTGATGCTGTTTGGAAAGACGAATGAGAGCTGGCTGATCGTCGGGCTGGGCAATCCCGGCCGGGAGTACGAAAAAAGCCGCCACAATGCCGGTTTCCGGGCCATCGATCTGCTATCGCAGCAGCTGCACTGCCCTATCGACCGTGCCCGCTTTCAGGGGCTGTACGGCCAGACCGTGTATCAGGGGCAGAAGCTGTATCTGCTCAAGCCCATGACCTTCATGAATCTGTCCGGCCAGTCGGTGCTGCAGCTATCCGCCTTTTTCAAAGTGCCGCCCCAGCGGATCATCGTCCTGTTTGACGATATTTCTCTGGAGCCGGGACGGCTTCGGGTGCGTGGGGATGGAAGCGCCGGCGGTCACAACGGGATCAAGTCCATCATTGCCGAGCTTGGCAGTCAGGACTTTCCCCGGGTGAAGATCGGCGTTGGTGCCAAGCCCCACCCGGATTACGATCTGGCCGCGTGGGTACTGTCCAGCTTCTCCGCGCAGGAGGAAAAGGCGCTGGAACCCGCCCTTCGCCGGGCCGGGGAAGCGGCCCTTGCGGTGATCGACCACGGTGTCGCGGAAGCATCCAACCGGTTCAATGGCCTGAAATAATATTTCGACACATTTTACGGAAAGGGGAACATTCCCCTTTCCGCGTTGTCACGTTGTGCCGCTCCATCTGCGGCAAATCTGGAGGTAATACCATGCAACAGCTCATTGATTCCCTGCAAAACATTCCTGAATATAACGCACTGCTGCAGGCCCTCTCCGGCGGCAAAAGCGCTGCCGTTACCGGTCTGGGGCAGATCAACCGCAGTCATCTGATCGCCGGGCTGTACACCCACTGTACCCGGCCGGTGGTGGTGATCTGCCAGGACGATCTGGCCGCGCGGCGGCTGCAGGGTGAGCTGCGGGATTTTCTGGATCTGACCGCGCCGGTGCTGCCCGGCCGGGAGCTGACCCTGTACGACAGCGCCGTTGTCTCCCGGGCGTGGGAGCAGAAGCGGCTGCGGCAGCTGTATGATCTGTCCCACGGGCAGACGAGGCTGCAAATCATGAGCTGGGAGGCCCTTTCCCAGCGAACCATGCCGCCGCAGGTGCTCCATCAGGCCGCCTTCACGCTGGAGGTGGGGCGGGAATATGAAATGGAGAGTCTGCTGTCCAGTCTGACCGGCTCCGGCTACAGCCGCTGCGGTATGGTGGAGGGGCCGGGGCAGTTTGCCCTGCGTGGTGGCATTCTGGATATTTACTCCCCGGCGGCGGATCAGCCCTTCCGGTGCGAGTTTTTCGGAGATGAGCTGGACTCCATGGGTTATTTCGACCCCGACACCCAGCGCAGAACGGAAAATGTAGCCAGTGTGACGGTGCTGCCCGTGGGAGAGACCCAGCCCCGGCTGCACCAGCAGGGCATTGCCGGACTGTGCCGGGATATCAGTGCGCTGATTGCCCGGCAGAAGCGGCGCAAAAGCGTCAACGAGCCGCTGATCAAAACCCTGACGCAGGATCTGGAAAAGCTGGAAAATACCGGCAGCCATCCCGCTGCCGACCGGTATATGGCACTGATCTACCCGGAATTTGCCACGGCCTTTGACTATATCCCGGCGGAGGCCACCATTGTGCTGTGCGACCAGAGCAGTCTGCACCGCTGCGCCCGCAGCCGCACGGAGGAGGTTGGCATGCAGCTGGACAGTCTGCTGCAAAGCGGCATGGTGGCCGGAGAGCTGTGCGATTTTGTCTGCCAGTGGGAGGATCTGTGCCACCGACTGCAGGGCCGGAGTGTTGTCTATCTGGACGCATTCAGCGGCAGCACCTATCCGGAGGAAAACCGCCCCTCCGTGCTGTTGCCCATGACCGCCAAGCAGTTGCCTGGCTACGGCGGCAGTCTGGATACGGCCGCCGCCGATCTTGCCCACTATCAGAAGCTGGAATTTCGCTGTCTGGTGCTGTGCGGCACCCGCCGCCGGGCAGAGCTGCTGCAGGAAATGCTGCGGGAGAAGCACGTCACCGCCTTCTTGGCCATTCCCCTGACCACCATGCCCGGAGAGGGGCAGATCCTGCTGACCGAAGGGAGCCTGCCCTATGGCATGGAATATCCCAATTCCCGGCTGGCGGTGCTGTCCGAGGGACAGCTGCTGGCCCGGCGGGAAACGAAAAAGAAATCCGGCAAATCCGCCACAAACCGGCAGAAGCTCCACGCCTTTACCGACCTGGCCCCCGGC
>CAYSJX010000123.1:0-3815 GCA_964431445.1 uncultured Oscillospiraceae bacterium
GCTGCTTCAGGCTCCAGCCGGCGCAGTAGCCGGTGAGCATGGAAAGATCGTGCAGATGCAGCGCGGCGGAGCGGTGGGCCTCCGCCACCTCGGGATCGTAAATTTCCGACAGCCAGTAGTTGGCGGTAATGGCACCGGAATTGCTCAGAATCAGGCCGCCGACACTGTAGGTCACGGTGGAGTTTTCCTTGACCCGCCAGTCGTTGATCTTCAGGTAGTTGTCCACCAGATCTTTATAGTTGAGCAGGGCGGAATTGATGTTGCGCACCTTTTCCCGCTGCTTGCGGTAGAGAATGTAGGACTTGGCCACATCTGCATAGCCGGACTCGGACAGAACCTTTTCCACACTGTCCTGAATATCCTCCACGGCGATGTTGCCATCGTGGATCTTGCTTTCAAAATCCGATGTCACCTGCAGGGCCAGCAGGTTGATGATGCTGGGATGGTAGTTTTTCCCCAGCGCCTCAAAGGCTTTAATCATGGCGGCGCTGATTTTGGAAATATCGAACTCGGCAGTGGTGCCGTCACGCTTTAATACACGGTACATATTGCTCCCCCTCTTGCAAAAATACTGGCGATGCCGCAAAAACGCGCATCGCCAGTATTATACACGGGATGTGTAGGGAAGTCAAGGGGCAAATTCAATATCTTGTGGAAAAAATAAGTTACATAACACAACATCTTGTGGTTAGATGGATATGCCCCGAATATGCACCTGTTCGGCGGCGGTGGACAGAATGGCCTGCATCTGCCGAAGCTCCTGCTCGTCCGGCGCCGTGAAGCCGGAAAAAGGTACCGTTTCACGGTCTACAAAAGGCTGGAGAAACAGCTGTTTCACCGGGGTTTTTCCGATTTTTCGCAGCCATTGCGCCATCTGCTCGATGGTTTGCACATCGTGCAGAGGATGGGCTACAGTCGTCCGCAGCTCATAGTCAACCTGCCCATCGAGCAGCAGACGGACACTTTGGGAAATTTTTTCGCAGTCCACCACCACGCCGCAGGCGGCGGCATAGCCGGCAGGGCTGCTCTTGAGATCCATGGCTACATAGTCCACAAGCCCGGCCTGCAGCAGATCACGCAGCACCTCCGGGCGGGAGGCGTTGGTATCGAGCTTGACGGAAAAGCCCAGCGCCCGGATCCGCTCCAGCAGCCGGGGCAGCTGGGGTTGCAGTGTCGGCTCCCCGCCGGTGATGCAAACGCCCTGCAAAAGACCCTGCCGCCCCCGCAGGAAGGCCAGCAGAGCCTCATCGTCCATCACAGGCTCGGGCTTTTGGGTCAGTTCAAAATTGTGGCAGTAGGGGCAGCGGAAATTGCAGCCGGGCAGAAACACGGTGCAGGCCACCCGATTCGGATAATCCAGCAATGTGCATTTTTGCAGTCCCGCAATCATCATGGCACCCGCCCCCCTTCTACCGCCCCATTGTAGCACAGCGCAGCAGGAAAAGCAAAGCCTTTTTCCCCACAACACACAAAATCGCACCCTGTAGCGCCGGGCCGCCTTTTCGGAGGGAAAGAAGAAGCCCCCTGCTTTTCAGAGTTCGGAAAAGCAGGGGACTGTTGCATCTAACCGCGGAACTGTCAAGGTGGATTTGACACCTTGCGATGTTAGAATTTATTGGTAAAGGTTCTTTTTTTACCGGCTTTCCAGGTAGCGGCAGGCGGCGGTGGCGGCGGTGGCGCCGTCGGCGGCGGCGGTGGTGACCTGCCGGATGCCTTTGCTGCGGCAGTCTCCGGCCACGAACAGACCCTCCGTCCGGGTCAGGCAGCCCTCGTCCGCGGCGAAATAACCCCGCGCATCCAGCGCCGCCAGCCGGGCGAAGGCACCGTTCTCCGGTTGGAGCCCAACGGCCAGAAACACACCGTCCGCCGGCAGCCGCAGCAGCCCTTCCTGCTCTGTCTCCACGGTAACGGCGCAGAGGGTGCCGTCCTTCGTCTCATAGCTGCGCAGGGCGGCACAGAAATAGACACGCACATTCTCCCGCTCCAGCAGCGCCTGCTCCAGCCGCTTTTCTCCGGTGAAACCGGGCATATTCTGCACGATGGTCACGCTGCGGCACATCTGGCTCAGCAGCAGGGCCTCCTGCATGGCGGAATTGCCGCCGCCCACCATCACCACATCCTGCCCGGCGTAGAAGGCCCCGTCGCACACGGCGCAGAAGGAGATGCCGTTGCCGATCAGCGCCTCTTCTCCGGGAAGACCCAGGGTGCGGTGGCGCACGCCGACGGCCAGAATGACCGCGCCGCCCTCATAGCAGCCGCCTTCCTGTGTCCGGACGGTGAAACAGCCGTCTTTGGTGACCTGCGTCACCGTTTCCAGCTCCACATCCGCCCCCAGCGCCATGGCCTGCTCCGTCAGCCGGTCGGCAAATTCGCTGCCGGCGATGCTGGTAAAGCCCGGGATATTCTCCACCCGGGGCGAGAATGCAATCTGGCCGCCAAAGCCGGCCTTTTCGATGACCAGAACGGTCTTTCCGGCACGCAGGCCGTAGATCGCGGCGGTCAGTCCGGCGGGGCCACCGCCGACAATGATCAGATCATGCATGGTTTTCTACCTCCAGATGTTATTCCTCCAGCGCGGCGCGGACGGCGGCTTCATCCAGCAGGATCTGCTGGCGCAGCTGGGAAAGAGAGTCAAATTTCCGCTCCGGGCGGAGAAATTCATAAAATTCCAGCGTCACCTCATGGCCGTACAGGTCGCCGGAAAAATCCGGCAGCCAGCTTTCCGTGTGGACGGCACGCCGGCCCACCGTGGGACAGCGCCCCACATTGGTGACGGCGGCATAGCGCGCCCCATCCACCTGACAGACGCAGGCGTACACCCCCAGCGCCGGCACGATGACCTCCGGCGATATGGGCACATTGGCCGTGGGGGTGCCGAGGGTGCGACCCAGCTGCGCGCCGTGTATTACGGTGCCGGTGAGACTGTGGGGACGGCCCAGACAGCGCCGGGCCTGCTCCGGCTGCCCCTGCTCCAGCAGGGCGCGGATGCGGGAGGAGGAGACCCGCTGCCCGTCCAGACAGACGGGGCTGATGATCCGGCAGGGAAGACCCCGCGCCCGGCAGAATTCTTCCAGCAGCGGGGCAGTGCCCTGCGCCGCCCGCCCGAAGCGAAAATCACGGCCGCAGACGAACCCGGCCGCGCCCCAGCGGATAAGAAGCCCGAGAAAATCCTCCCACGGGGTGTCCATCACCGCCTGCGTCACGGGGAAGACCTCCACCTGCTCCATGCCGCAGCCGCGCAACAGCCGCAGCCGATCCGCCAGGGTGCCGATCAGGGGCGGGGCCTGTGTCCGCAGGGACTGGGGATGGCGGTCAAAGGTGATGGCGCAGGGAATACATTTTTGCTCCCGCGCCAGCCGGCAGCAGGCCGCCAGCAGGGCCTGATGGCCCAGATGCACCCCGTCAAAAAATCCGAGTGCGTAAATTCTGTTTTCCATGGTCAATACCTGTTGGGAAAGCACGAAAATAGGCTTTCTAGACTTCAAAAAAGCTCTTTATGGTTGACATAACACCGTTTTCAACCCGGCTCAGGGCAAGAAACTCCCCGCTTCGGCTGAAAACACGGTAGAGCCCGTCATCTTTTGGCAGGGAGAAGCTGTTGCCGTTGCGGCAGCGGGCCTCCTGCTTTTCCGTCAGAATGACATCGCCGTACCGGCTGAACATGCTCTGCACCGGCAGAAGATATTGCTGGGGCTGCTCGCATTGCAGAAGCTCCTCCAGCGGGACGGACTGCTCGATGGTGTATTCCCCGGCCGCCGTGCGCCGCAGCTGCGCCATGCAGCCGCCGCAGCCCAGCGCCTGCCCGATATCCTTGC
>CAYSJX010000124.1:0-3792 GCA_964431445.1 uncultured Oscillospiraceae bacterium
TCCGGCGCGAAGTGGGCGGCGTACATATTGGGATGCTCGCCCTTATAGGTCTTTTGCATCTTGCCGGTGGGGTGGTTGCGGACGATGCACTCACCATTGAAGCACACGCGGCCGTTGGTGGGCGCGTACACGCCGGTGATGACGTTAAAGGCGGTGGTCTTTCCCGCGCCGTTGGGGCCGATCAAAGCAACGATCTCGCCCTCGTTCACATCCATATTCAGGTTGTTAACAGCCACCACGCCGCCGAACTGCATGGTCACATTTTCAACCCTCAGCATGTTTTTCACATCACTCATTTAGGCGCACCCTCCTTCTTTTTCGAAAGCTTCTGCTTCCAGCCGGCAATTACATCCGGCAGCTCACGGTCACCCATGATACCCTTACGGAAGAACAGCACCACGATCATGATGATCACGGAGAAGACGACCATACGGAAGCCATTGCGCAGCAGCGGCACCTTGAAGCTGCCGATAGTGGTTTCCATATCCAGGAAGCGCAGCCACCACTCGGAGCAGGCAACATAGGCGAAGGTGGCGATGATCGAACCGGAGATCGAGCCGATGCCGCCAATGACCACGATCAGCAATATTTCATACGTCATGGTGGTGGCGTACACTCTGGCCTGTGCGTTGGAGACGAACATGGCAAAGAGCACACCGCCGATACCGGCGAAGAAGGAGCTGGTAACAAACGCCAGCATTTTATGCTTGGCAAGGTTGATGCCCATAGCCTCGGCTGCGATCTCATCGTCGCGGATGGCCTTGAAGGCGCGGCCATAGGTGGAATTGACCAGCAGCACGATAATGGCGATGCACACGATAGCGACCAGGAACGGGACGAAGGTGGACAAATACATCACGATCTTGCCATCGACACGCACGTTAAAATCGGAAAACGTGGGGAAGTTCTTGATCATGTTTGCGCCGTTGGTCACGGGGCCAAGCTTCTGCCACTGGAAGATCGCACGCAGGATCTCGGCAAAGCCCAGGGTGGCAATGGCCAGATAGTCGCTTTTCAGGCGCAGTACGGGCAGGCCAATCAGCCATGCAAACAGCGCTGCCACACAGCCGCCCAGAAGCATGGCGATCAGAACGCTGAGGATCAGGCTGATCGTGCTGCCAAAGCCGGCGGTGCCGAAGACGCCCTCCAGGAGGTCACGCAGCGAGCAGGGCAATGCGGCGCCGTCGTACAGGTAATAGACCTGATCTCTTGCGGAGGCGGGCACCATCAGGATCGCATATGTATATGCACCGAGAAGCATGAAGCCCGCCTGTCCCAGTGAGAACAGACCTGCAAAGCCATTGAGCAGGTTCATGGAGACTGCCACCAGCGAATAGACCGCGGCTTTTTTCAGCACAGTGAAAAGCTGGCTGGTGGGCAGCAGCACTGCGGGTACCTTCGGTAAGATCAGGTTTAGATTCTCCAGCAGTATTACCAGCAGCAGAACGCCCAGCGAGCAGGCCAGAGCGATATAGGTGCTGCGGTTGTCTTTTTTCTGTTTCAGCATCACGAGCCCCTCCTCATACCTTGTCCGTTGTCTTTTCGCCGAACAGACCTGTGGGCTTGAAGACAAGAATGATGATCAGCAGAGCAAAGGTGAACGCATCGGAGAACACCGTTACATCCCATGCAGAGGGCAAGCCCTTGATGATACTTTCACACACGCCGATGATAAATGCACCGATGACTGCGCCGGGAATCGAGCCGATACCGCCGAACACCGCTGCAACGAACGCCTTCAGACCGGGCAGTGCGCCGATCGTGGGCATTACGGAGGTATAGCAGCTGAAGTACAGCATCGAACCGATGGCCGCCAGAGCGGAGCCGACAATAAAGGTGGCGGAGATCACGCTGTTGATCTTGATACCCATCAACTGCGCTGTTTCAAAATCCTTGGAAACGGCGCGCATACCCATACCGATCTTGGTGTGGTTAATCAGCTGCGTCAGGGCGATCACCAGCAATACCACCAGCACCGGCGTGATCAGCACGGCCATCTTGGTGGGAGTGCCGACGATGGTCACCGTCTTGGTGAGGATGGGGATGTTGGGATATGTCATCGGCTGGCCGCCGGTGATGTAGGTGGCCACGTTTTGCAGCAGGTAGCTGACGCCGATGGCCGAGATCATGACCGACATTCGCGGCGCGGTACGCAGGGGCTTATAGGCAAAGCGCTCGATCGTAAAGCCAAGAATGACAGTCAGGATCAGCACAAGGGGAAGCGAAATATAAAGCGGCATAGACGCCGTCAGATAGATGCCGATCAGACCTGCGGCCATAAACACGTCGCCGTGGGCGAAGTTGATCAGGCGCAGAATGCCGTACACCATAGTATATCCAATGGCGATCAGGGCATATTGTCCACCCACCGAAATACCAGAGAGTAGAATGGAAACTGCATATTCCACGAAAAGGTTCCTCCCGTTCCTTTCTTTTTACGTATTGTGAGGCAGAACACATTTTGTCGGATACCCCGACTGAAGTCGAAATGCTCCGGCTTCCGTCGCGTTATCCCAAATGCATATCTGCCTCAGCAAAATACCGCTCGGCGGGGGCATATTGCCCCCGCCATGCAGGTATTATCTGTTCGTTATTCCGATGCTTACTTGGACTGAACCTTCTCCAGAACCCAGGTGCCATCGGCGGTATTGGCGGTCTTGATGAACGCGGTGTCGCGCACTGCATCGCCAATGGAATCGAAAGCGATATCGCCGGACACGCCGGTGTAGGTCACGTTGGGCAGAGCAGCCTTGATAGCAGCCGCATCGCCGCTGCCGGCAGCCTTGATCGCCTCGAGTGCCACATAATAGGCGTCATAGCCCATGGCGGTCACAGCAGAGATGGTATCATCGCCGCCGTTGGAGGCCAGAGCATCGGCGTTGTCAGCCAGGTACTGCTTGATACCGGCATCGAACTCGGGAGAGCCGCCTTCCTGATAGAAGGTGGAAACATACAGCTGCACATTGGTGTCCTTGGCAGCGGCCAGAACCATGTTGTCGTCCAGCGTATCGGTGCCCAGGATGGGAGTATCAATGCCCAGAGAGGCAGCCTGAGTGATGATCTGAGTGGCATAAGCAATGGACACGGGGGTGAAGATAACGTCGGCATTCTCGCTCTTGGCCTTGTTCAGATAAGAGCTGAAGTCGGAGTTGTTGGTGGGATAGGAGTCGGTGATGACCGTGCCGCCAGCAGCCTCAAAGGTCTTTTTGAAGAAAGCGATCAGACCCTGGTCATACTCGTTGCCGTTCTCGCCCAGGCAGTAAGCAACCTTGGCATCAAACTTCTCCAGAGCGAACTTGACGTGAACCGCAGCCTGGAAGTCATCCAGGAAGCAAATGCGATAGTAGTAGTCGTTGCCAGCAGTCACGTTGGGGTTGGTGCAGGTGATACCCATTGCAGCCAGACCTGCATCGTTGAACACGGGGCCGCCTGCCATAGCGCAGCCAGAACCATAAGTACCAAGCACCAGAGAAACGCCCTTGCTCACCAGCTCGGAAGCAGCGGTGGGAGCCTTGTCGGTGCTGGAGCCGTTATCGGCCACGACCAGCTCAATGGAATAGGTCTCGCCGTTGATCTCCACAGTGGGGGTCTCATAGTTGGCATACTGAATGCCCAGCAGCTCCTTCTTGCCGCCGGCAGCAGAGTCGCCGGTCAGGGGCTCAAATACGCCGATTCGAATCAGGCGAGCATCGCCGTCGCCGTCGGCATCGCCGCCGTTGCCGGCATCGGTGGTACCGCCGCCGCAGGCAACGAGAGACAGCGCCATTACCAGCGCCAGCAGCATTGCAATGA
>CAYSJX010000125.1:0-3753 GCA_964431445.1 uncultured Oscillospiraceae bacterium
GAACGAACGGAAACCAGCAGGGGGTTCTCCTTGTCACCGAACTTCTTGCCGGTGATCCCCTCCAGCTTTTCCACATAACGCATGATCTCCGCCTGAATCTCATCGTTGATCCGGCGGCCGTCTTCATAATACTGTGTGCAGGCTTCCGTTGTGATGGTGAAGCCCTGAGGAACCGGCAGACCGATGTTGGTCATTTCTGCCAGATTGGCGCCCTTGCCGCCCAGCAGCTCCCGCATGGAGCCGTTGCCTTCGGTGAACAGGTAAACATACTTGTGCATTGGTATATACCCCTTTCGTTTTTTTCGGGCTGGAACCGCCCGGAATTTCGTTTTTAAGCATTCTTCTGATAATGCCCGGATAGTATAGCACAGAACAGCCGAAAAAGCAAACCTTTTTATTAAAAATGTGGATATTTTTCCAAAAAATTGCTTTTGTGCCGCATCGCAGCGTTTTTCGATCAGCGGTGGGCGCAGGAAAAAATTGACGCGGCGTTTCGGTTGTGTTATAATGCTATTATGAGATTTTTGCGGAAAATCCGCAACAGGAGGAACTACCGGATGAGAATGCGGAAAATGAAAAATTTACAGCCCCGGATGGAAGCGTGCGATACGCTGCGTGTGGAACAGCCGGAGCAGCACCGGGGCAACTGGCGCGCGCTGATGCCCGGCTGCCGGGCCCTGTGGGTGGAAGTCGGCTGCGGCAAGGGAAAATTCACGGCCGAAACGGCGGCTGCCAATCCCGATGTGCTGCTGATCGCGGTGGAGCGCTGCCGGGAGGCCATGGTGGTGGCCATGGAGAAGGCCAGGGAGATGGGACTGAAAAATGTGCTGTATCTGGACATGGACGTTGCCATGATCGAGGAGATTTTCGCCCCGGCAGAGATCGACCGGCTGTTTATCAACTTCCCCGATCCGTGGCCCCGGAAAAAGAACGCCAAGCGCCGCCTGACCTTCCACACCTTTCTGGAAAAATACTGCCGGGTCATCCGTCCCGGCGGCGAGATCCATTTCAAGACGGACAACGCGCCCCTGTTTGAGTTCTCTCTTGAGGAATTCGCCCTTTGCGGTCTGGAGGTGCGGAACCTGACCCGGGATCTGCACCGGGACGGCGTTGTGGGGATCATGACCGGCTACGAGGAAAAATTCCATGCCATGGGCACCCCCATCAATCGCTGCGAGGTGATCTGCCAGCCCTTTCAGCTGCCCCAGCCGTAAAATGCCACCGGAGAAGGAGTGAAAAGCCATGCTCTATCACGCGGGAACCTGTGATGTGGCGGTCATCGGTGCCGGCCATGCCGGTATTGAGGCCGGTCTGGCGGCAGCCCGGCTCGGCTGCCGCACCATCGTGTTTACCATCAATCTCGATGCCGTGGGCAATATGCCCTGCAATCCGTCCATCGGCGGCACCGGCAAGGGTCACCTTGTGCGGGAGCTGGACGCACTGGGGGGCGAAATGGGAAAGGCCGCCGATGCCGCCTGCATCCAGTACCGGATGCTCAATCTGGGCAAGGGGCCCGCGGTGTATTCCCTGCGGGCGCAGGCAGACCGGCGCAAATACCAGCAGTATATGAAGCACGCGCTGGAGCTGCAGGAAAATTTGCAGCTGAAACAGGCGCAGATCGTTGACATTCTCACGGAAGAGGGAGCCGTTACCGGCGTTGTCACCCAGCTGGGAGCCGTGTATGATGCCAAAACGGTCATTCTGGCCACCGGCACCTTCCTGGACAGCACGGTGATCACCGGCGACACGGTGCTCTCCTCCGGGCCGGACGGAATGCATCCCAGTATCGGCCTTGCCGAAAAGCTTCGCGGGCTGGGACTGCGGCTGCGCCGGTTCAAAACCGGCACCCCGCCCCGGGTCAACCGCCGCAGCATCGACTTTTCCCGGATGGAGCTTCAGCCGGGGGACGAGGTGGCGGAGCCCTTTTCCTTCCACACCCGCCACACGGTGAACAACAGCGCCGTGTGCTATCTGACCTACACCAACGAGCAGACCCATGCCATCATCCGGGAAAATCTGCATCGCAGTCCCATGTATGACGGCACCATCTCCGGTGTCGGCCCACGCTACTGCCCCAGCATCGAAACGAAGATCGTCCGCTTCGCGGAAAAGCCCCGCCATCAGCTCTTCATTGAGCCATGCGGGCTGGACACGGAGGAAATGTACATTCAGGGGCTGTCCTCCAGTCTTCCGGAGGATGTGCAGCTTCAGATGCTCCACTCCATCGTGGGGCTGGAGCATGCGGAAATGATGCGCCCGGCCTACGCCATTGAATATGAATGTGTGGATCCCACCCAGCTGCGGCCGACACTGGAGACCATGCCGGTCTCCGGGCTGTATGGCGCCGGGCAGTTCAACGGCACCTCTGGCTATGAGGAGGCCGCCGTGCAGGGCCTTGTGGCCGGTGTGAACGCCGCCCGGAAAATTCAGGGCAAGGAGCCCTTCGTGCTGACCCGTGATACCAGCTACATCGGCATTCTGATCGATGATCTGGTGACCCGGGGAACGCAGGAGCCCTATCGCATCATGACCAGCCGCTCGGAATACCGCCTGCTGCATCGGCAGGACAATGCCGACCAGCGTCTGAGTGCCATCGGCGCGCAAATCGGGCTGATCAGCCCGGAGCGGCTGGCACAGGTGGAGGAAAAGTACGATCAGATTCAGCGTGAGATCCGGCGGCTGGAGCACACGGGCCTTGCGGCAACGGCGCAGCTCAATGCGCTGCTGACCGCCCGGGGCACCGCGCCGGTCACGGGCTCGGCCCGGCTGGCGGAGCTGCTGCGGCGGCCCCAGCTGAACTACGAGGATCTGGCCCCCTTCGATCCGCAGCGCCCGGCGCTGTCCCCTGCCGTGACACAGGAGGTTCAGATCCAGCTCAAATACGCCGGCTACCTGATCCGGCAGGAAAAGCAGGTGGAGGAATTCCGCCGGGAGGAAAGCCGCCTGCTGCCGGAAGATCTGGACTATGCCGCCATCCACGGCCTTCGGCTGGAGGCCAGAGACAAACTCGCCGCCATCCGTCCCCGCTCGCTGGGGCAGGCCGGGCGAATTTCCGGTGTCTCCCCCGCCGACATCGGGGTGCTGCTGGTCTATCTGGAACAGAAAAAAATAGAAGATCACAATTTGTTTACAAAATAACCCATTTTTCCTCTTGCATTTTTCTGCGGAATGGAGTATGATGTTTTAGCACTCAGGAAGTTCGAGTGCCAAAGCGTCAAAACGGCGGCCCCATGGCCGCGATAAAATCTTTCTATTGGAGGCAAATACCATGAAGCTGAAGCCTATGGCAGACAACATTCTTCTGCGGCAGCATGAAGCCGCCCAGACCACCGCGTCCGGCATTATCCTCGCGACCAACAGCAAGGAAAAGCCCGCGATCTATGAGGTCGTTTCGGTCGGCCCCGGTTGCTCCGATGTGAACCCCGGCGACAAGGTCGTGGTGAACAAGTTTGTGGGCACGGATGTGACACTGGACAAGGTGGACTACAAATTCGTCAAGCAGGAAGAGCTGCTGGCAAAGGTAATTGACTGAGGAGGAATTATTTATGTCTAAGATGATCGTTTACGGCGATGACGCCCGCAGAAAGCTGCAGTCCGGTATCGACCAGCTGGCCGACACCGTGAAGGTTACCCTTGGCCCCAAGGGCCGGAACGTTGTGCTGGGCAAAAAGTACGGCGCTCCCCTGATCACCAACGATGGCGTGACCATCGCCAAGGAAGTGGAGCTGGAGGATCCCTTTGAGAACATGGGCG
>CAYSJX010000126.1:0-2654 GCA_964431445.1 uncultured Oscillospiraceae bacterium
GGGGGATTGCCACACCAGTGTGCGCACTGGTTCGCAATGACACTTCTATCGGCCAGACCTGTTTGCGTGGCTGTTTACAATGATCTACGAAGCAAAGCACCGGATCGGTTTGGATCCGGTGCTTTTGGTTTTATCCCAGATAGATGGCCTTGCAGGCGAGATAGGTCTCGTAGCAGTCCAGCTTGGAGACCAATTCTGCGGGGGCGTGCATGTTCAGCACCGGCACACCGGCATCCACGGTGGGGATGTTTCGGTTGGCCATGTAGGCTGCCACGGTACCGCCGCCGCCCTGATCGACCTTGCCCAGCGTGGCAATCTGCCAGATGACACCGGCCCGATCCAGCGTGGTGCGGACATGGCCCATAACCTCGGCAGAGGCATCGGAGGCACCGCTCTTGCCGCCCCGGCCGGTGTACTTGCAGATGGAAACACCATAATTCAGGGCAGAATTGTTGCGCCGGTCGCAGGTTTCGGCAAAGTTGGGGTCATAGGCATTGGACACATCGGCGCTGAGGCAGAAGCTGTTGTAGAAGCAATCCTCCAGCCGGACACCCTGTGCCTGACACAGCCCGCCCATGAAATGCTCGAAATAGTGGCTCTGCATGCCGGAGATGCCAACGGAACCGATTTCCTCCTTGTCCGCCAGGATGCACACGGCGGTTTTTTCCGGGGTGTCGATGTTCCACAGGGCTTCCAGCTCGGCATAGGCGCACACCCGGTCATCATGGCCGTAGGCGCTGATGAGGCTGCGGTCAAAGCCCACCTCCCGGCAGCGACCGGCGGGGACAATGGTCAACTCCGCGGAGAGGAAATCCTCCTCCACGATGCCGTACTTTTCGTTGAGCCACTGCAGCACATGCAACTTGACCAGATCGCCGCCCTCGCCCTCCAGCGGTTCGGTGCCGAGGATCACATTCAGCTGCTCGCCGGCGATCACCTTCCCGGCGGTTTTCTGCATCTGATCGGCGGACAGGTGAATCAGCAAGTCGGAAACCATGAGCACCGGATCGCTGTCATCCTCGCCCAGCGTAACGGTCAGGAGCGTGCCGTCCTTGCGGTAAATGACACCGTGCAGCGCCAGCGGAATGGTTACCCACTGGTATTTTTTGATGCCACCGTAATAATTGGTCTTGAAATAGGCGATCTCGGAGTCCTCATACAGGGGATTGGGCTTCAGATCCATCCGGGGGCTGTCCACATGGGCGGCGCAGATGTTGGCGCCCTCTCCCAGAGAACGGGTGCCGATCACCGCCAGCGCGATGGCCTTATCCCGGTTGTTATAGTAGATCTTATCCCCGGGCTGCACGGACATGCCGGGCGCAAAGGGCCGGAAGCCACGCTTTTCCGCCTCCGCAATGGCCCAGGCCGTTGCCTCCCGCTCGGTTTTACAGGCATCCATGAAGGCCATATAGGACGCGCAGTACGCCTCCATTTCCCCACGCTGGGCCTGATCCAGCCGGGCATAGCCGTTTTTGGGGGTGTTGAGCAGTTTCTCCCGCAGTTCATCCGTTGTCATGATCTTGATCTCCTTCCGGTTTTTTCTCTATTATAGCGCAGCTTTCCAAAAATGCAAGACATTTTGTTGCGAACGCATCCATTGTGCCGTCATTGACCAGCACCGCATCGCAGTGCCGCCGAAACCAGTCCTCCGGCGGCTGGGCGGCGATTCTGCGGCGGGCGTGATCCTCCGAAATGCCCTCCCGGGCCATGAGCCGCTCCACCCGCTCTTCCACCGGTGCAGTGACGGCCACCGTCCGGTCGCAAAGCTCCGCCAGCCCCCCTTCAAACAGGGCGATGGCATCGATGGCCGCCAGCGCCGGTTTCGGCTCCAATCGCCGCAGTACCTCGGCCTTCACGGCCCCGTGGGTGATGGTATTGAGTTCCCGCAGGGCGTTTTCATCGGAAAATACGATACTGCCCAGCTTCTTCCGGTCCAGTCGGCCACCCTCCACCGTGCCGGGGAATCGGGTCTCGATAGCACGCAGCAGATCATCGGAGCGCTCCAGCAGCTGATGATAAATCGCGTCGCAATCCAGCACCAGACCGCCCCGCTCTCCGATCATGGACAGAAGGGTTGTCTTTCCGCTGCCGCTGCCGCCGGTAATTCCAAGGATCATACCTCTTCCTCCGCCCGGACAACATGGAAGCCCGCCGCCTTTTTCAGCCGGTTCTGCACGGCATAGGCCACGCCGCCACCCTCCGGGCAGCGGGCAAAGACGGTGCCGATGGCGGGATCGTCCAGCTGCCGCAGCGCCGCAAACAGCCCGGCGGACAGCGACTCCACCTGCTCCTCCCGGCCATAGGCCAGCGGGGCGCAGCCTGCATACAGGGGCAGCTCCTCTTCAAAGCACAGCACCCGGTTCCCGGGGGCAAAATGGCGGCGGATGTAGGCGGCCGCCTGCTCCCGGCTGCCGGAGACGATCACCACCTGACAATCCGGGGCATAGTGGCGGTATTTCATGCCGGGGGCCTTGACCACCGCGTCCTGATCGATGCGGGCGGTCACAGCCTTGTCCACCACCAGATCGCCCAGTGTTTCCAGCAGCTGCTCCGGTGTAATGCCGCCGGGACGCAGCAGCCGGGGGCGGCTGTCCGTCAGATCCACAATGGTGGACTCCACCCCCACCCGGCAGGGCCCGCCGTCCACCACCGCC
>CAYSJX010000126.1:2664-3617 GCA_964431445.1 uncultured Oscillospiraceae bacterium
CGCCCATCATGATCATGGAGCACATGCTGGGCCGTAGTCGTGGAGGGTTTGCCGGACAGATTGGCCGACGGCGCGGCAATGGGCACACCGGCCAGCCGGATGATCTGCCGGGTCACGAGGCAGTCCGGACAGCGGATGCCCACGGTATCCAGCCCGGCCGTGGTGCGCCGGGGGACCAGATCTCTGGCCGGCAAAATCATGGTCAGGGGCCCCGGCCAGAATTTTTCCGCCAGCACATAGGCCGCCGGGGGGATATCATGGCAGAAGCGCTCCATTTCCCGCGCCTGACTGATATGCAGGATCAAAGGGTTATCCTGCGGGCGGCCCTTGGCCTCAAAAATCTTCGCCACGGCCCGCTCATCCAGCCCGTTGGCCCCGAGGCCGTAGACCGTCTCCGTGGGGAGTGCCACAAGATCGCCGTTTCGGATGATCGTAGCGGCGATTTCCGGTGTTTCCTGTGCCTCGGCAGGAAGCAGTAAGGTTTTCATTGCGATCCCTCCTTCGGGTAAAAAAAGTTGACAGTTGACAGCGGACAGCTGACAGTGTGCAAACCGTCAAGTGTCAATTGTCAACTGTCAACTCCCACCGGGCAGACACGGCTGTGCCTGCCCGGTGAAATTTTGAAGTGTCAGACTGTGGGCTGGTTGGCAGCCTCGATGATCTTCACGAACTTCTCCGGCACCAGAGACGCGCCGCCGATCAGGCCGCCGTCGATATCCGGCTGGGCCAGCAGCTCATAGGCGTTCTTGTCGTTCATGGAGCCGCCGTAGAGGATGGAGATGGCCCGGGCATTCTTGGAGGAGTAGAGCTTGCGCACCACGCCGCGGATCATTTCGCAGACCTCTTCCGCCTGCTCCGGGGTAGCGGTCAGGCCGGTGCCGATGGCCCAGATGGGCTCATAGGCGATGATGACCTTGCGGATCTTATCCTCCGGCACGCCGGCCAGACCCAGC
>CAYSJX010000127.1:0-3486 GCA_964431445.1 uncultured Oscillospiraceae bacterium
ATTGCGTCTCTGGGCATCTATCCGGCCGTGGATCCGCTGGACTCCACCTCCCGGATCCTCTCCCCCGAAATTCTCGGCCGGGAGCATTACGAGACCGCCCGCAGCGTCCAGAGCATTCTCCAGCGCTACAAAGAGCTGCAGGATATCATTGCCATCATGGGTATGGACGAGCTGAGCGAAGAAGACAAGGTCACCGTCAGCCGCGCCCGTAAGGTGCAGCGGTTCCTGAGCCAGCCGTTCCACGTTGCCGAGCAGTTCACCGGTTATCAGGGCACCTATGTGCCACTGAAGGACACCATCCGCTCCTTCCGGGAAATCATCGAAGGCAAGCACGATCATATCCCCGAGTCCTTCTTCCTGTTCAAGGGCTGCATTGACGATGTGGTGGAAGCCTATCAAGCCGCCCATAAGGAGGGATGAGCATGACGCCCTTCCCCCTGAAGATCGTCACGCCGGACGGGACACAGTTCGACGGCATGGCCGAAGAGCTGATCGTGCGCACCACCACGGGTGACCTTGGCATTCTGGCCGGGCATGTCAACTGTGTGGCGCCGCTGGGCATGGGTCGTGTCACCGTCATTCTCGATGGTGTCCGGCGCTACGCTGCCTGCATCGGCGGTATGCTGTCCATGATGGACGGCAAGGCCACGCTGGTGCCCACCACCTTCGAGTGGGCGGAGGACATCGATGTGAAACGGGCCGAGCGATCCTATGATCGGGCGCAGGCCGTACTGCGCAACAGGGAGTCTTCCGCTGCCGATTTGAAGCTGGCGGAAGCCCGGCTGCGCCGGGCGCTGGTGCGCAAAAGCGTTGCCTCCAAATAAAAATGCACCGCCGGTGGGCCATGGCTCACCGGCGGATCGTTTTCTCTTTCAGTCGCCGCCATTGTCCCGCTCCCGGGCAATGGCATCGGCGATGCGGGCAAACTGGGCAATGCCCAGCTCCTCTCCCCGGACATTTTCATCCAGTCCGGCAGCGTGCAGCACCCGGATGGCCCCCTGCTTGCCCAGCTCCGGGAACCCGGCCGCCAGACCGTTGGACAGCTTCTTGCGCCGCATGGCAAAGCTTGCGCGCACCGTGCGGAAAAACAGTGCCTCATCCGAAATATCCCACGGCATTTCCCGGCGCAGGCGCAATGTCACCACGGCGGATGTCACCTTCGGCTGGGGCATAAAGCAGTGCGGCGGCACATCGAACAGCAGCTCCGGCTCCCCATAATACTGGCAGAACACGGAAAAAGCGCCGTAATCCCCGCTGCCCGGCTCCGCGGCGATGCGCTGGGCCACTTCCTTCTGCACCATGACGGTCACGGTTTCAAAGCACCGCGCTTCCAGCAGGGCAGACAAAATCGGCGTGGTGATATAATAGGGCAGATTGGCGCAGGCCACGCACCGCAGCCCCGGGAATTTTTCCCGCACCAGCGCCGCAATGTCCAGCTTCAGCACATCCTCCCAGACGATCTCCAGATTGGAAAATTCCCCCACGGTCTGCCGCAAAATCGGCTCCAGCCGCCGATCTACCTCCACGGCACAGACCTTTTCCGCCCGCAGGCACAGCTGCTGGGTCGGCGGGCCAATGCCCGGCCCGATCTCCAGCGCCCCGACACCGCTGCCAACGCAGGCTTCCGCCGCGATCTGCTCCGGCACTGAGCGCTGTGTCAGGAAATTCTGGCCCTTGGCCTTGGAGAAATGAAACCCGTGCTGCTCCAGTAAAGGCTTCATCACCCGCACATCGCAAACATCGATCATGGAAAAAACCACCTTTCTCTGGTTTCAGTATACCATGGGATTTTCCTTTTTGCAATGGCCTGCCCGCTTCTGCCCCGCGTTTTTTCCAGGTGCAACCGGTGGTTGCTAAATTTTCAAGCCGGATTGGTGGACTTTTCCCGGTTCCAATGCTAAAATTGAGCCATCAAACACCCGGGAGGTCTACAACATGAATCTAGGAGAAAACATCTACCGTCTGCGAACGGAGCGCAATCTGTCGCAGGGAGATCTGGCCGAAGCGCTGGATGTTTCCCGCCAGTCCGTCAGCAAGTGGGAGAATAACGCCGCCGTGCCGGAGCTGGACAAGCTGATCCGTCTTTCCCAGATTTTCGGCATCACGCTGGACGAGCTGACGGAGCAGGCACCGCCCACGCCGCCGGTCACACCTGCCACACCGGTGGCACGGCCCCAGCTGGAGCTGCGGCAGATCATCGGCCTGCTGCTGTTGGGGCTTGGCGCGCTGACGTTTCTGGTTTACATCATTTTGGAAATTGTGGGGTGAGAAAAATGGGACTGGATCTTGGATTTTTGGACTCTTCCTACCTGCCGCTTCTGGCGCTGGCGCTGTCTTTCATTCTCTGCGGTATCATCTGCCTGCTGTGCAGGCGGCACATCCTCTACATCTGTCTGGTTGCGATAGACGCCCTGTTTTGGCCTGCCATATCTATTCTCTTCGGTGCGCCCATGGGCATCACCCACTGGTCTCTCCTGCTTCCCCACATTGCTCTGCTGGCGTATACCATTGTACGCTGGAAACGGCTGTCCCTTGGAAAGATCACAAAGATCGTCATTACCGTGTATCTGGCTCTGGTGCTTGTGCTGATGATCGTTTCGAACCTCGGGCCAACCAGCTTACCATCTTTCAACGTGGGTTTACTCGACGGAACCACCCCGTCCTCCGTTGCCGCGCAGCCAATTGAGATCACATAACCCATCCACGCAGGCCGCCCGCCCCGGGCGGCCTGATATTTTCCGCAAAATACCATCTTCCCTCTTGTAAAATGCGGGCAATTGGCGTATAATAACGGAAGATTTTCAGGAAAAGAGGAAATACCTATGGAACTTATCACCGTTCGTGAGCTGTTCAAAAACACTGACCAATACGCCGGCCGGGAAATCGAGATCGGCGGCTGGGTTCGAAATAAGCGCCCCAGCAAGCAGTTCGGTTTCATCGTCCTCAACGATGGTACTTACTTCACCCCCGTGCAGGTGGTGTATAATGACAGCCTCGAGAATTTCCAGGAGATTTCCAAGATCAATGTGGGCGCGGCGCTGATCGTCCGCGGCACGCTGGAGCTGACCCCGGAGGCCCGGCAGCCCTTTGAAATTCAGGCTACCTCCGTCACGGTCGAAGGCGCCTCCTCCGGCGATTATCCCCTGCAGCCGAAAAAGCACTCCATGGAGTTTTTGCGTTCGATCCCCCATCTACGCCCCCGGGCCAATACCTTTAAGGCTGTGTTCCGTGTCCGCAGTCTGGCGGCCATGGCCATTCATCGCTTTTTTCAGGATCGGGACTTTATCTATGTCCACACACCCCTGATCACCGGCTCCGATGCCGAGGGCGCGGGCGAAATGTTCCAAGTCACCACCATGGATCTGAACAATCTGCCCATGACCGAGGATGGCAAGGTGGATTTTTCCCGGGATTTCTTTGGCAAGTCCACCAATCTGACCGTTTCCGGCCAGCTCAACGGCGAGACCTACGCCATGGCCTTCCGCA
>CAYSJX010000128.1:0-3423 GCA_964431445.1 uncultured Oscillospiraceae bacterium
CAGTGGTGCAGCGTGCTGCGCTGGGAGAAAACCTCCCGTCCCTTCCTGCGCCACCGGGAATTTCTGTGGCAGGAGGGCCACACCATCCACGCCACGGCGGAGGAGGCCCGTGCCTTCACGGAGACCATGCTCAATGTCTATGCCGATTTCTGTGAAAATGTGCTGGCCATGCCCGTGACCCGGGGCCAGAAGACGGACAAGGAAAAATTCAACGGTGCCGAGGCTACCTACACCATCGAATGCATGATGCACGACCGCAAGGCGCTGCAGGCCGGTACCTCCCACTATTTTGGCGACGGCTTTGCCCGTGCCTTCGGCATTGAATTTACGGATCAGAACAACCAGCGTGTCAACCCTCACGAGACCTCCTGGGGCGTGTCCACCCGGCTGATCGGCGGCATCATCATGACCCACGGAGACAATAACGGCCTCGTCCTGCCCCCACTGGTGGCGCCGGTGCAGGTGGTAATTCTGCCCGTGGCGCAGCATAAGCCCGGTGTTCTGGAGGCTGCTGCCGGCCTGAAAGACCGCCTGATCGCTGCCGGCCTGCGGGTGAAGATGGACGACTCGGACAATTCCCTCGGCTGGAAGTGCGCCGAATATGAGATGAAGGGCGTGCCCGTCCGGGTGGAATGCGGCCCCAGAGATCTGGAGAACGGCCAGTGCATCATCGTCCGCCGGACAGACCGGGAAAAGGTGACCGTGCGGCTGGAAGATCTGGAGACCGCCGTGGCAGAGCAGCTGAAAATCGTGCAGCAGCAGATGTTCGACAAGGCCAAGAAAAATCTGGACGAGCATATCTATGAAGCCCATTCTCTGGAAGAGGCGAAGACTTTGCAGGAGGCCAACGGCGGCTACATCAAGACCATGTGGTGCGGCGATGTTGCCTGTGAGCTTGCCATGAAGGAGAAGGCGGGAATGTCCTCCCGCTGCATCCCCTTCCGGCAGGAGAAGCTGGATGATGTGTGCCCCTGCTGTGGCAGACCTGCGCAGAAAATGGTCTATTGGGGCGTGGCGTACTGAGCCAGGAGCGTGTGGCAATGGATACAGTCAAAATCGACCATGGTAAGACCCGGATGATCGCCCACCGGGGACTCAGCGGCATTGAGCGGGAGAATACCCATGCGGCCTTTGTGGCGGCGGGCAACCGCAGCTATTTCGGTATTGAGACCGATGTCCACAGAACGGCAGACGGCCGGTTCGTCATCATTCATGACGAGGATACCGGTCGGGTCAGCGAAGGGGCAGTGTGCATGCAGGTGGAGCAGCAGCCTTTTTCTGAGATGGAGCAGCTGCGCCTGCCCGATCGATCGGGGAGAATTCGCCGGGATCTGTGCCTGCCGACGCTGGAGGAGTATATCCGCATCTGCAAGCAGTATGACAAAGTCTGCGTGTTGGAGCTGAAAAACGCTTTCACGCCGGAGAATATCGAAGCCATTGTGGAGATTTGCCGACAGGAGCAGTATCTGCATCAGGTGATTTTCATTTCCTTTGTGCTGGAAAACTGTGTCTGCCTGCGCCGCCTGCTGCCCCGGCAGCCGATCCAGTGGCTGCTGTGCCGGGAGGTGGACGAGGCCGTCATCGAAAACCTGTGCCGCTACCGTCTGGAACTGGACTGCTACTATCCCGCACTGAACCGGCAGCTGATCGCGCAGCTGCATGATCTGGGCATTCAGGTCAACGGCTGGACATGTGATGATCCCGCCGCTGCGGCGGAACTGATCGATGCCGGGATCGATTTCATCACCACAAACATTCTGGAATGAGGCGCTCTGCCTTTCCGGAGCAATAGAAAAAGGTTCTGTAATACCGTTGGGGTCAGGCACATTACCTGACCCCAACATTTATTTATAGAACTAAAAAGAAGCGCCATTGCGAACCGGTGCGCAACCGTGTAAAAAAGAAGAGTCATTGCGAACCAGTCCGCAGACTGGGGTGGCAATCCCCCCGCCTTTCCGGGCTGCCGGATAACGGGAATTGTACAAATAACCGGGGGATTGCCACGTCGGCTACGCCTCCTCGCAATGACAGCAGGTCGTGGTGCGGCACTCCTCCGGATGTTTCCGCCCAGCCATTGTAGGGGCCGATTGAGGCACATCGGACCGCTAGTTGGATGACCGCCCTGCCGGATGATTGCCGTAGGGGGCGGCATCCTTGACGCTCCTTTGCAACGTCCATTGCCGCACCCATTGTCACCTTCGGTGACGCTTGCCTTGCGGGAAGCCCTCTTCCTTCCCCGGGGGGAAGGAAGAGGGCCGATGTGCGCAATCGGCCACTACGCAAACGCAAAAAATGCGCCGGTCACTGATCTTTTGGCCGTTTATACCGCCCCTGCGGTTCCCAGGCGGCCAGCGGATAGCGCTGCATGGCCCCAAAGATCCGCTCCTTCAAATCGGGATAGGTGGCGGACAGATCGTAAATCAGCTGCTTGATTTCCTCCCGCTTGGTGGTCTTGTCCACGGGACAGCGGTTGCTGACCACCGGCAGGGCCTCCTGCCGGGCGAAATTGTCCACCGTTTTTTCGTGGATGTAGAGCATGGGGCGGATCTGCACCACACCGGTGCGATCCAGATCCGTCACCGGCTGGAAACAGCTGATGCGCCCCTCATAGAGCAGAGACATGAGAAAGGTCTCCACCGCATCGTCATAGTGATGGCCGAGGGCGGTTTTGTTGCACCCAAGCTCCAGAATGGCCTGATTGAGTGCGCCGCGGCGCATTTTCGCGCACATGGAGCAGGGGTTCTTCTCTTTCCGATGGTCAAAAATGATGGGGGCGATCTGAGTCGGCACAATGTGGTAGGGTACATCCAGCTCTTTGCACAGCTGGGCCACGCCGCTGTAATCCATTCCCAGTCCCATATCCACCGTGACGGCATGCAGCTCATAAGGACGGTTGAAAAACTGGCGCAGCCGACTCAGCAGCACCAGCAGCACCAGACTGTCCTTTCCGCCGGAAACCCCGACGGCGATCCGGTCACCGGCTTCAATCATATGGTAGTCATCGATGCAGCGGCGCATCAGTCCAAGCAACTTTTGCATGGGAAAACCTCCGAAAATAGAAAGTGAGAATAAAAGAGCAAATAAAAGAAAACAGTAGAAAACGGGAGATTATATCGGATTTCAGAAAAATTACGAAAAAATGTGATTGACAAATAAAATAAGTTGTGGTATAAAAGTCAGGCGATTTAACGACATTGTACCGCAAAGGTTGCGGAATGTCAAAAATATTTTAACCTAATCGGAGGAACCAATATGTCCACTACTCTTTTGAAGAAAGAGACCCTGGAGCGTAAGTGGTACGTCATCGATGCTGCGGGCAAGCCTCTGGGCCGCACCGCCGTCATCGCTGCCAATATCCTGCGCGGCAAGCACAAGGTCGATTTCACCCCCAACGTTGACTGCGGCGACAATGTCATCATTATC
>CAYSJX010000129.1:0-853 GCA_964431445.1 uncultured Oscillospiraceae bacterium
CATCCGGATTCACGGGGCCTACCGAGTCGCACTTATTGACGGCCAGGCAGACAGGCTTGCGGGATTTGCGCAGCATGGTGGCCACATCCTGGTCGGCGGCGGTGACACCGGAGCGGACATCCACCACCATAACGATGCAGTCTGCCAGTTCGATGCCGATCTCCGCCTGACGGCGCATGAATTTGAGCATATCATTTTCCGTGCCCGGCTCGATACCGCCGGTGTCCACCAGAGAGAAGGTGCGCCCGCACCATTCGCACTCCCCGTAGATCCGGTCCCGGGTCACACCGGGTGTATCCTCCACAATGGAGGTGCGCTGACCGGTCAGCTTATTAAACAGCATGGACTTGCCCACATTGGGGCGGCCAACGATGGCCACTAAGGGCTTCGCCATAAAACCACTTCCTTTCAACCGCGTATAT
Source organism: uncultured Oscillospiraceae bacterium (assembly GCA_964431445.1). Taxonomy (GTDB): domain Bacteria; phylum Bacillota; class Clostridia; order Oscillospirales; family Oscillospiraceae; genus Faecousia. Next base: position 423 of record CAYSJX010000129.1, read on the forward strand.
ATCCTGATTATTATGCCACAGACCGGTGCCAAAAGCAACCGAAACCTGCTTTTCTTTCCGAAAAATTCACAGATGGCGGGCATTTCCCCGCCTGTATCCCGCCAAAAGTACAGAAAAAAGAGGAGGGCTGGTGCCTTCCTCTTGCTTTTTCTGCCTTAGTCAGCCTTGGCGGCCAGGACCTGACGGCCGTTGTAGGTACCGCAAGCCTTGCATGCCGTGTGGGGAGCGATGGGCTCGCCGCACTTGGGGCAAACCGTAACACTGGGCGCGGACAGCTTCCAGTTGGAGCCACGGCGCTTATCGCGGCGGGCAGAGGACACTTTACACTTAGGGACAGCCATGGATGACACCTCCTTGGTCGAACTGCTTTAATAAACAGCTTTCATAATGATGCTACGTTTCAAGAAGCTGCTTCAAAGCAGCAAATCGGG
>CAYSJX010000129.1:863-3313 GCA_964431445.1 uncultured Oscillospiraceae bacterium
TTCCTTCTGACAGCCGCAGGGACCATCGTTCAGGTTTTTGCCGCAGCGGTGGCACAGGCCCTTACAGTCCTGATCGCACAGCAGTCTGGAGCCGAAATTCAGCACAAACACCGTCCGCACGATGTCTTCCAGATCGGCACAGTCTCCCTCCAGCGGGAATACCCACTCATCTTCGTTCTCTTCGCTGGCCAGCTCCGTCACCAGCACCACCTCCATGGGGATTTGAACATCCCGGGTGAAGGTGCCCGCGCAGCGGTCACACACACCGTGAATCCGGGTGCTGACCGTGCCGGTCAGCATCAGAACACCAGCGGTATTGCGCACCGTGCCCTCGGCTCTGACCGGTTCCGTGACGGGGTAACAGTTCCCATAGCGAAGATCACGCAGATCGATCGCATCGGAAAAAGAGACGCTCTGCCCCGGGCAGTCTATGATCTTGGACAGCCCTAACAGCATAGTATCCCCCTCTTCGCAATCATGCTTAGATATTATATAGGCTTTCTTCCCATTTGTCAAACATTATTTTTCAATTTTTTCGCACAATTTCCGCAGCCGCATATCCGCCTCCGCCCGCGCATAAATTGGTGGACAAGGAGGGATGTCTATGGCACGGCGCAGGCCGATTATTTACAACGCCCTGATGCTGACCGCCGTCAATCTGCTGCTGCGTTTTGTGGGAACGGGATTTCAGGTCTACATTTCCGCAACACTGGGAGCCTCCGGCGTTGGGCTGATGCAGCTGGTGATGAGCGTAGGCAGCATGGCCATGGTGGCCGGCACCGCAGGCGTGCGCACCGGCACCATGTACCTGACGGCGGAGGAACTGGGTCACGGTCGGGCGCAACAGATCGCCGGTGTGCTGGGTGGGTGCCTGCGCTACAGTGTCGTGTGCAGCGGTGCGGTGGCCGCCGCGCTGTATCTGCTGTCGCCGGTGCTGGCCCGGCAGTGGATCCGGGATTTTCGCACAGTGGATAGCCTGCGGCTTTTTGCCGTGTTTTTGCCGGTCAGCTGCCTATGCGGGGTGATGACGGGCTATTTCACCGGTGCCGGGCGAATCGGCACGCTGGCGGCGGTGGAGGTAGCCGAGCAGCTTTGCTCCATGGCCATTACCGTGACTGCGCTGCGCTTCTGGGCCGGTGGTGACCCGGGCCGCAGCTGCATGAGCATGATTCTGGGCAGCAGTCTGGGGGCGGTACTCACGCTGTGGGTGCTGGCGCTGCTGCGGCTGCGGGAAAGCTCCGGCCCCGGTACGGCGCTGCGCCTGCGCGGCCGCCTGCTGCGAACGGCAGTGCCGCTGGCGCTGGCGGACGATCTGAAAACCGGCATCAACACGGCAGAAAACCTGATGGTGCCCCGGCGGCTTGCCGCGTGCGATGCCGTTTCCGACCCGCTGGCTGCCTTTGGTCTGCTCAGCGGGATGGTCTTTCCGGTGCTGATGTTCCCGGCCTGCATTCTGTATTCTCTGGCGGAGCTGCTGATTCCGGAGATGGCCCGCTGCGCCGCCGCAGGGCAGCGGGGCCGCATCCAAAGTCTCAGCCACCGGAGTCTTCGCATCGCGCTGCTGTATGGTCTGCTGTTCGGCGGACTGGAATATCTGCTGGCGCAGCCCCTGTGCGATGCCCTCTACCACACGCCGGAGGCTGGGCAGGCTCTGCGGCGCTACGCCATCCTCATTCCCATGCTCTACTGTGACTGCATCACCGATGCCATCAACAAAGGTCTCGGTGAACAGCGCCGCTGCGTGCGGATCAATATTTTGACCTCGGCGCTGGATGTAGCACTGCTGTATCTGCTGCTGCCGCGGCTTGGAATGGGAGGATATTTTATCAGCTTTGCCGTCACCCACGCTTTGAATTTTCTTCTGAGCCTGCGCCTGCTGCTGCGATCCACCGGGCAGCGCCTGCCCCTCGGTGCCGCTGTGCCGGCGCTGGCCGCCGGGCCGGTTTCCGTACTGGCCGCCATGCAGCTGCCCGGAAATGCCGCCCGGGCGGCAGGGTTCTGCGGTGTGTTTTTCAGCCTGCTGTTTCTTCTGGGAGTGACCAAGAAAACGGATCTTCGCTGGCTGCGTGCGCTGGTGCGGCGATGATGGGCATGGCATAGGGCAATGCTTCCCGCTTTTTTACATTTTGTGTGCGGTTATGATTGACTTTTTTCGTCGATTGTGGGATAATGTAAGGGTTAATGGCAAACCCAAACCACCAGAAGAGAGGTTTTATCATGATGCAATCGAGAACGCACACCTGCGGCGAGCTGCGGCTGGCCGATGCAGGCAAACAGGTAACGATCGTTGGCTGGCTGGAGAATGTCCGTGTTGTCGGCTCCAACTTTGCCTTCTGCGTTGTCCGGGATTTTTACGGCACCACACAGGTGGTGATCGAGCAGGAGGACATGATGCGCCTGATCCGGCCCATCAACAAAGAGTCCACCATTTCCGTCACCGGTATCGTGCG
>CAYSJX010000130.1:0-3192 GCA_964431445.1 uncultured Oscillospiraceae bacterium
CCGCCCTCCTGGTCAGAGCCGCCGCGGCCATAGATGATCTCGTCCGTCTCGTAGCCTTCGTAGGGATCAGCTTCCCAGTTGGCACGGTTGCCGATGCCGACCGTATCGATATGGGAGTCGATGGCGATGATCTTATCGCCTGTGCCCATCCAACCGATCACATTGCCCAGCTTGTCAAATTCAACTTTGTCATAGCCAAGCTTTTCCATCTCGGCGGCGATGCGCTTGACAACGCCCTCTTCCTCGCAGGATTCCGACGGAATTGCGATCATATCGCGGAGAAATTTTACCATGTCGGCCTTGTAGCCTTCTGCTGCTTTCTTAATTGCATCGTAATTCATAAACGCAGGGTCCCTCCCATTTTTATTTTCATTCCGGATCTTTCGTAACGTCTGCGCACAGACGTTGTTCCAATACCATCATACCACACGAAAGACAGATGTCAAACAAAATTTGTGCGTGCCTAAAACATTTTTTATCTTTGGGGGAAAATTCTTCTTTTTCACAGGTTTTTTTCTTTCTTCGCCGCAGCTCTTGACAAACGTTCCGGGCTGTTTTATCTTTGAATTACAGCGAAAATCCCGCGTCTGTCACAACCACAAACCAGGTAGAAAGGACGAATGAGATATGTATTCGAATGAAGCGCTCGTGGCCTTCTGTCAAGAGGCACTGCGCATCCCCAGCTTCTCCGGGCAGGAGAAGGGCGTTGCCGAGCTGATGCAGCGGAAAATGCAGGAGCTTGGCTTCGACGAGGTCAGCATCGACAAGTACGGCAGTGTGCTTGGCAAAATCCACGGCAAGCGCCCGGGCCGCACCATTTTAATGGACGGGCACATCGACACCGTCGACGTCATCGACGCGCCGCAATGGCAGCACGACCCGTTCGGTGGGCAGATCGAAGACGGCAAAATCTACGGCCGGGGCGCGTCGGACATGAAAGGCAGCGACTGCGCCATGATCGTGGCGGCGGCGCGCTTTGCCCATGAGACGAACCGCGACTTTGCCGGAACGATCTGCGTTTCGTGTACGGTGCATGAAGAATGCTTCGAGGGCGTTTGCGCGCGTGAAATTCTGCGTCTGGCCAAGCCCGATCTGGTCATCATCGGCGAGGCCACGACCACGACGGTCAAGCGCGGCCAGCGCGGCCGGGCAGAAGTCGTGGTGGAGACGGAAGGCGTGAGCTGCCATTCGTCCAACCCGGAAAAGGGCGTGAACGCGGTATACGATATGATGCTGGTCATTGAGGAAATCCGCAAGATCGTACCCAACGAGCATCCGCTGCTCGGCAAGGGCATTCTGGAGCTGACGGACATCATCTCCAAGCCCTACCCCGGCGCGTCGGTCGTGCCGGCAGTGTGCCGCGCGACGTTCGACCGCCGCACCCTGGTGGGTGAAGACGAGGCCGTCATTCTCGGGCAGGTCAACGAGGCCATCGTGCGCGCGCAGGCCAGAAAGCCCGGACTCAAGGCGCGGTGCTATCTGGCCGAGGGCGAAGAAAAATGCTGGACGGGCGAGACGGTGCGCGCCAAGCGCTATTTCCCCGCGTGGGTCACGGAAGAAGACAGCGAACTGGTGCAGGCGGCGCTGAGTGGGCTGCGTGAGGCCGGTATCGAAGCCGAGCTGTCGCACTTCTCGTTCTGCACGAACGGCAGCAGCTTCTGCGGCGAGGCCGGTGTGCCGACCATCGGCTACGGCCCGTCGCTGGAAAGTCTGGCGCACGTGCGCGACGAATACATCGAAATCGACCAGCTCACGCGCGCCTGCCACGGCTTTACGTGCATTCTGGCCAAGCTGACGGCGTAAGCGTGCGCCGGGGCGAAAAAAAGAATTTGTCGACCTAAAAAATTTTTAGAAAATTCCTTGCAATCTGCTTCCGATACTGGTATGATACTGGTTAGGAAAAGACTCTATCCGGGTATCAATTTGGAGGTGATAGCAGATTGGACGCGAAATTACTGGAACTGTTGGAACAAATCGCGAAAGCCATCGTCGCCCAATTTGGCAGCAGCTGTGAAGTCGTCATCCATGAGCTTTCGGGCAAAAGCGCCTACTCCTCGATCGTGGCCATTGAAAACGGCCATGTGACAGGCCGCAAGGTCGGCGACGGCCCTTCGCACGTCGTCCTTGAACAGCTCGGCAATGCCGACTCCGCCGCGAAAGACCAGCTTGCCTATCTGACGCGCACAAAGGATGGGAAAATCCTGAAATCGTCCTCTGTGTATATCCGCGATGAAAACGGAAAGGTCAACGGAATCCTGGGGATCAACTATGACATTTCCATGATGCAGCTGTTTGAAAACTCTCTGCACGATTTCATTGCGGCCGATCAGCAGGCCAGCCGCGAGCCGGAGCGCATCACGCTCAATGTGGCCGATCTGCTCGACGATCTGATCCGGCAGGCTGACGAACTCGTCGGCAAACCGGTCGCGCTGATGACCAAGGAAGACAAGGTCAAGGCCATCCGCTATCTCAGTAATTCCGGCGCACTTCTGATTACGAAATCCGGTGACAAAATAGCAAAACATTTCGGCATCTCAAAGTACACACTCTATTCGTATCTAGATAACAGTAAAACAGGAGGAATCAACGAATTATGAGCAAGATCGACCTTTCCATCAACCGCGAGGGCCTGCTGCACAACATCCAGAAGGCCAAGGAAAACAACATCATCATCCCGACCATCGCCCAGATGCAGAACCCCGATCTCATCCCCGAGAAGATCAAGGCCAAGCTGAGCAACACCGGTCTGTGGGACGTTGACCCGGTCAACCTGTTCCGCATCAACTGGCACAACGAGGCCAAGGAGTCCGGCGGTCTGTATCAGTCCACGCCGAACTACGTCGAAATTCCGTCCTCCGTCTCCGGCGTTCCGTGCCGCATCCTCGCGATGAGCGGCAAGTGGTTCCCCACCGGCTGCCACAAGGTCGGCGCTTCGTTCGGCTGCCTCGCTCCGCGTCTGGTCACCGGTCAGTTCGACGCCACCTATCATCACGCCGTATGGCCCTCCACCGGCAACTACTGCCGCGGCGGCGCGTTCAACTCCAAGCTGCTCGCGTGCGACTCTGTCGCCATCCTGCCGCAGGATATGTCCAAAGAGCGTTTTGACTGGCTCAAGCAGATCGCCGGCCAGATCATCGCCACCCCGGGCTGTGAGTCCAACGTCAAGGAAATCTTCGACAAGACCTGGGAGCT
>CAYSJX010000131.1:0-3182 GCA_964431445.1 uncultured Oscillospiraceae bacterium
GGCCGGGCACCAGATTGAACAGGTCATGGATATGGCCGAGGACGTTGTAGCAGTCCGGAATGGTATCCACGATCACCCGGAAGGCGTACAGATCGTACAGCTCTTCCATGGTCTTGCCCTGCGACTGCATTTTGCGGTAGATGGAATAGACGTGCTTGATGAGGCCATAGACCGTGTGGGAAATGCCCACGGCATCCAGCCTGCGGCCGATGGCGGCCTGAATGGTGTTCATGAACGCCTCATCCTGCTCCCGGTGGGCCTGCAGGTAGGTCATGATGGCATCATATTCCGCCGGGGCCAGATAGCGCAGGGAGATGTCCTCCAGCTCCCACTTGATCTTCTGCATACCAAGCCGGTGGGCCAGCGGGGCATAGATGTCCATGGTCTCCCGGCATTTGGAGATCTGCTTGGCCGGGGTCTGGTACTGCATGGTGCGCATGTTGTGCAGCCGGTCGGCAATTTTGATCAGCACCACCCGGATGTCCTTGCTCATGGCCATGAACATTTTGCGCAGATTTTCCATCTGCTCCTGCTCGGAGGAGGAGAAATTGGCCCGGGTCAGCTTGGTGACGCCCTCCACCAGCTCAGCCACCGTGTTGCCGAAGAGGCGGGCAATGTCATCGTGGGAGGCATCGGTATCTTCGATGCAGTCATGGAGCAGCGCGCCCAGAATTGCATCGGTGTCCAGTCCCATTTCCGAGACGATGGCCGCCACCGCCAGCGGGTGGATGATATAGGGGGAGCCGTCCTTGCGGGTCTGGCTGCGGTGCTTCTCCTCGGCGTAGGCGATGGCCTGCTCGATCAGGGGAAGCTCTGCGGTGTGGGTATTCTTTTCCAGCGTCTGCATCAGAAGCCGGTAGTGATTTTCAAAGGTTTCCATATGTGTCAGCTCTCATTTCCAAGCAGGCGCTGCATGGTTTTGCTGCTTTGCAGGTCTGCTTTCCGGCCGGAGTCGGTCAGGGTGATCATCAGATATTTGTGTTCATGGGTCAGTTGCAGCAGACCGACCTCGGAAAAAATGTCCAGACAGACCAGAAGCTGTCCCAGACTGAGGGGAATGCCCGCCCAGCGCACGATTTTTCGGCACAGGCACGCCGGTGTCTCCCGCACGGGACTGCCCACGCCCCGCAGGTATTTCCACACTGCGGCCAGTGTGTTCCGGCCGGGCAGCAGGGCGGCCAGCTCCGCCGGTTCGGCACAGCCGGAGCGCAGGCGGCGGTAGATCCGATCCTCGCAGTCGCAGGGCACCGGACAGTGGGGACGGATGTCCTGCACGTTCAGCTGCACGCTGCGCACGCCCTTGAATTCGTTGATCTGGGGCTGGAAGGCCACATCCACCACATCGCCGGGCTGGATGGGGAAGGTATCCGTGGTGGCGCAGAAGCAGATGGCACCCAGCGCATGGGCCCCCTGCTTCAGCCGCAGGCGCATGTGGCGGCTGTTTCCCACCAGCGAAAGCCGGTCTACCACCATTTTTTCCAGCATCAGCACCGGCTTGGGGCAGCCGTTTCCGCAGGGCTCCAGCGCCCCGAGGGAGCCGATGCTGCCCACGCTGAGCAGCTCCGGTGTCACGGCGCAGTCCACTTCCAGCACGGTGCGCTGACCGCTTTCGGCATAATATTCCCGGGCATCCCGGCACACGGCCTCCCGGAAGGCATCAATGTTTTCCCGCCGGATGGTAAATCCGGCCGCCAGCTCGTGCCCGCCGTAGCTTTCCAAAAGCTCGCCGTGGCGGCGCAGGGTGTTGAACAGGTTGAAGCCGCCAAAGCTGCGGGAGCTGGCCTTGCCATGCTCGCCGTCCAGACAGATCAGGAAGGTGGGGCAGCAGTATTCCTCCGCGATGCGGCTGGCCACGATCCCCACAACACCCTGATGCCACCGCTCGTCCGCCAGCACGATGGCCTCCGGCGCCTCACCGCCGGGGAGCATCTGCACGGCCTGCCGGTAAATTTCCGATTCCACCTGCTGGCGCTGCCGGTTCAGCTCGCACAGTGTCCGGGCAAGCTCCGCCGCCCGCTGGGGATCCTCCGTCAAAAACAGCTCCACCGCAGGCTCGATCTGCCCCATGCGCCCGGCGGCATTGATCCGGGGGGCCAGCATGAAGCCGATGCCGGTGGCGTTGATGTTGTCACCGGTGCAGCCGCTTTCGGCCATCAGCGCGGCAATGCCGGGGCGGCGGGTGCGGCGCAGCACCTCCAGCCCCCGGGCTACGAACACCCGGTTTTCTCCCACCAGCGGCATCACGTCCGCCACGGTGCCGAGGCACACCATGTCGGCATATTCCTCCAGCACCGCGTCCTGATCGCCGGTCAGGGCAGCGGCCAGCTTGAAGGCCACGCCCACGCCGGAGAGATTTTTGTGGGGATAGCCCCCGTCCGGCCGGTGGGGATCCACAACGGCCACCGCCTCCGGCAGCTGCTCCTTGCACTCGTGGTGATCGGTGATCACCAGATCCATGCCAAGCTCCCGGCATAGCCGGGCTTCTTCCAGCGCGGTAATACCGCAGTCCACCGTCACGATCAGCTTGACACCCTGCCCGTGCAACTGCCGGATGGCCGGCGCGTTCAGGCCGTAGCCCTCCTCCAGCCGCCCGGGGATGTAGCTGATCACATCCGCGCCGTGGCGGCGCAGGAAGCTGGTCAGCAGGCAGGTGGAGGTAATGCCGTCCACATCATAGTCGCCAAACACGGCGATTTTCTCGCCCCGGGTCATGGCAAGGCCCACCCGGCCCGCGGCCAGATCCATGTCTGTCATGAGGAAGGGGTCGGGCATGGGGCTGCTGTTGTCCAGAAACGCCCGGGCCGCCGCCGGGTCTTTCAGTCCCCGCGCAGCCAGCACCATAGCGGTCAGGGGGTTAAAGCCGCTGCCTGCCAGCGCATTAACCGCCCCCATTTCCGGCTGCGCCACATTCCAAATTCCGTATTTCACACATCACACATCCATTATCATAACTTTTACCTGTTATTATAGCAAATAATCCGAAAATGTACAATAGGCAGTTTTCCCCTACACACACGATTTTGCCCCCGTTTTTTGGTGCTTTTCGTTTTTTGCACCCTCCAGAGTGCAGATTGAGGCCCATCGGCCACGAGATGGGTCAGGTGATAAATGTGCTGTTATGAATTTGGGTTCTATAATAAATGTTGGGGTCAGGTGATGAGCCTGACCCCAAAGCTGTAAAA
>CAYSJX010000132.1:0-3160 GCA_964431445.1 uncultured Oscillospiraceae bacterium
ATCTGCGTACTGCACTAAAATTTCTTTAGATACCATATCGAACCTCCTATATCGGACTTGCCATAATTATTGTTTTTCTTGCTTCTTTTTCATCATTCATTGCCATATTCGTAATTGAATCCGCACTGTCATCATGTAGATTTTTGCCCTCAGACGTAATCATGTGCATTTCGTTCATGGCGTTGTTATACATTTCATTTCTTCTAAAGCGAGTTATTCCATTTTCTGCATCTTCCTGCGGTGTAGGTAAAAAACGATTTTCCATTAAAAAATAGTAATTATCTTTAACGTGGTCAGAATATGCTTTTATTCGCTCCATTTTATCCATACGGTTGGATGCCATAAATGTAATTATCCTGCAATGATGGCAACCTCTTTTTTCTAATTCTTTTTGCAAATTGTCAGCATAAAGACCGCCGCCGGCATTCTTTTCAATCTTTAATTCCGTAATAACATTTCTGATAATTGCATCTGCTACAAGAGGAAGTGTGATATTCTGCGTTCCTTGTTTGAATACCCAGTCAATAATTATCTGCTTGCCTGTTTCCTTGTGTTTCAATTTAACGGGCATAGATAAACTATCTGCACCACCAAAAGCCGGGTCGCATAATGCAGTAACAATCCACGTTCCATCTTCAACAATTCCGTCAGAGTATTTCAATTCGTTTTCCGGGAATAACAATCCCTCTCTTACATACGGGCTTTGCTGATACTTTGCCATCCATTCAGCGTTGGCAAGTCTATCACGCATATTTCGGTAATATTCTGTACTAAATCCGTTTATCTCATAGTCAAAATTACTTTCATCATTCTCATTAAGTGCTGGAATACGTCTGAAATAGTATCTTTTGTCACGCTCGTACTGAACGCTTATTCTCTGTAATGGGTCTAATACATTCCAAAGCGTACCTACCATCAGTTCCCTTGCACCGTCATTTTTACGGTCAACCATTTTGTTTAGGTATTCTTGAAAAGTATTCTCCATACGTTGCGGGCTAAGTGAATGCTCTCTATCTCGTACCAAGTCATCAACATACAAATATCCGTCTGCCGATACATCAACCGCACCCGTCCACGTTCCGTCAATACCTCGGCAAGTTATTGTTGCAAATCTATCCGGGCTACCCAGTGTAATCGTAAATTCATCCGATGATTTATCTGTTGGAAACGGCTTGTCTGCATATTCCGGGTGTGCAAAATCAAACAATTCCTTAAATGTGTACTCCGGTGTTACAATCAAATTCAATAATTCTTTGTAAAATCCTTTTGCTAAAATACCAGAGTGACCACCCATAGCACTGTGGCTGTTTGGTCTTTTATATGCAATCCACGCAAGGAAGAAAATGCAGACAGTAGATTTTCCAACTCGTGACGGCATTGAAAGTCCGTAAAATGCCCTATTTTCAACTCTATCCTCTAATGCTTGTAAATCATCAACAACACATTTTAAAGTCTTTCTGCGTGGCTGATAGAACCTCTTAGACCAGTTTCTATTTCGTTCCATATAGTAGATGAAACTCTCGAACACATATAGGCTTTCGTATTTGAGAATGTCGTAGTATTTATTCACAATATCGTATGGTGCAAGTTGATTATTCTGTTGATGCTTCTCTGATTCCCAAATCGTACCGCCAGTAATTCTCTCTACATACTTTTCAATTATTTCTTTTGTTCTTTTAGATACAGACAAAGCAAATTCAACATCAACTTCTTTCCTCTTTGTAAACAGAACTTCGCAAGCATTTATAAAACTATCAACTATATCCCTATCTATCCCACGCCTTGCTATGTAGTTTTCATACTCCTGTATGGCTTTTTCGTCTTTCGATGTATGTTTCCCCATAAAAAAAGATGGTCGCTCCTTTCTTTCAATCTAAAAAAGAGCCACCATCTCGGCTGTTGTATTTGCACCATCTCGCAAACACCATTGTATTTTATTATCTTGCAACAATTTTTTTCTGAACTTCCGCAACCGATATTCCGCTGGCAGTTTTCCTAATTTCCACATCTCTACCCCTAGAAATCGCTTTTGCAATGTTTTCTGCTTGCTCTATGACTTTTAGTTTTAATTCTCGTTCACTCATTCTCTTTATCCTCCAAACACAACACCTTCCTCGACACCTCAACGCATTCTTTCCGTTTTTCCTCATTTTCGCACTTGCCGTTTGCGTTGTATCGGCAGGTAGTTAGGTTGCAGTTAGGCTTGTAAACTGGAAATTCGCTTGTTTCAATCGGTTTACCGGTGCTTCCTATTTCTTTTGCCCTGTCAATCTCCTTTGCTTTTACTGCTCCAAGATTTATATAACAATTATCCATTCTCAATCCCCTTTCTCACTGCTTTCCACAAAGCATTTACTCCGTCAGAAAACAACTTTATGCCATTTTGCATTGTCTTATAATCTTCCTCTGTCATTTTTTCTTCAAGGTATGCGAGAATTTCTTCTGTACTCGGCTTTTCTGTTTCCTCGCTCAATTTACGACCGCAAATAGGGCAAAATTTGATGTTATCTAAAGCGTACTGACACCCAGAGTCTCCAGTATCTCCATAAAGGCAAAACCCACGCTTTTTGTCGTAAAAGATAATATCCTCAGCCCCATTCATTATCATCTTGCCAAGTTCTTCATCTGTTTTTGGTATGTTTTCGCAAAAATCACACATCATTCTAACCTTTCTCCGCAAATCGGGCAGTAGTTGATTTCGATAAATCCCATTGGTATATTCATTTCTAAAACAGTCAAGCCGTATTTGTCATCCCCTGGATGTTTCCCAATCTCAAAAGCCGTTAGTTTTGTCGGATTTGCATTTGGCTTTATTTTGACTTTTTTCCCTATAACTCCGCCTTTCGGGGAGTGGTAGTAATTGCAAAAATCACACATCTTGCACCTCGATACACATCTTTTTATTATTTTCCCTTTGGCGTTTTGTAAAGTACATTATTCTTTTCATTTTGCCATCAATCTTATCTCCGCCATTATACAAATAGCTGTTTTTTGCCTTCCTTTTCTTGTTTTTAGAAGTCATGAATCCATCTCCTTGTAAGGTTGCTGACCTCCAAAGAAGTCAGCGTTGTTTTGTTTTTGACAGGGCAGTGACCTTGTACTCCTGTCTATCCAGTAGCGAACTGGAAACATGGACTCTCTGGGACTCGAACCCAGGACT
>CAYSJX010000133.1:0-3130 GCA_964431445.1 uncultured Oscillospiraceae bacterium
TATAATCCTGCGGAATAAAACCATATAAAATTTGTGTATTTGAAAAAAGCCTCAAAGACGAATAACATATAAGTATGAGAGATTCTAAGGCTTAATGTATTAAAAAATCCATTGGAAACGGAGGAAAAAATAAATGGCAGATTTATCACTGTTACTCGAATTTTATGAGAATTTAGTTAAAAGCCGCAGATTTGATGAATTGCTGTGGGATGCTTATGTCAATGGCAAGCCGCTTGGCATGACACATCTGGGCATGGGAGAAGAAGCGGTAGGAACAGGCTCCATGAAGGTATTCAGAGATACCGATATCGTTTGTCCTCACCACAGAGCACATCCGCATCTTCTGATGAGAGGCTGCGATTTAAAGAGTATGCTTTCGGAGACATTGTTGAAGTCAACAGGTACCTGCATGGGCAAAGCCGGTGAAGCACACTTCATGGATGTATCTAAAAATTGTTATGTAATCGGCGGAACACTCGGACCTTGCTTTACGGTACCGCTTGGATTCGCATATAATTTTAAGCATGAAGGTAAAGGCAACATTGCAGTTGCATACACAGGTGACGGCTGTACGCAGGAAGGACCGTTCTTTGAAGCACTGAATTATGCGAAAGCATTCAAGCTTCCTGTCTTGTTCATCATTCAGAACAATCATTTTGCTATTTCGGAAGACTTCCGTAAAATGTCCGGACTTGAACAGCTTTCTCAGCGTGGAGCTGGCTTTGGCATACCTTATGAAACCGTTGAAAACGGAAATGATGTTGAGCTGGTTTATGAAGCTACTAAGGCAGCAACTGCTTATGTAAGAGAAGGACACGGTCCGTATCTGCTTGAGTTTAAGACATGGAGAAAGATGGGACACGCACCGAATGAAGCCGGTACGAAATACAAAGATCCGGAAGAACAGAAAAAATGGCTCGCAAAGGATCCGATCGATATGCTGACTAAAAAACTGAAAGAGCAGTATCAGGTTTCTGACGAGCAGCTTCAGGGTATACAGGACAAGGTAGAGGCAGAGCTGAAGGAAGCGTGGGAATATGCGGAAGCAGCACCTTATGCAGACGTAAGCGTAGCAATGCAGCACATATATGCAGGATGTTAGAAAGGAGGAACGACTGATGGAATTAAAAAAGATGACATACATGCAGGCAATAAGACTTGCAATGGAAGAAGAAATGACGAAGGATGAGAAAGTCATTATCGTCGGTCAGGATGTCGGCATCCTCGGAGGAGCTTACGGTGTTACAGGAGATCTTTATCATAAGTTCGGGGCAGACCGAGTTATAGACGCTCCGCTTGCTGAGAATGCTATCGTAGGCTTTGGCATCGGTGCAGCGATGACGGGCTGGAGACCTATCGTTGAAATTATGAAGATGGATTTCAGCATGGTTTGTATAGACCCAATTTGCAACCATTTAGCTAAGTACAGATATATGTCAGGCGGACAGATTGAATGTATGCCTGCGGTTATAAGAACGACAATCGGCGGAGGAACACGCTCAGGTCCTCATCACAGCCAGTCAATTTACGGATTATTTGCATGCTTCCCGGGATTAAAGGTAGTTGTAGGTTCAACACCTGACGATATTTACGGACTGTTGAAAGCAGCAATCAGAGACAATGACCCTGTTTTGGTATGCGAAGAGGCTGCAGCACTGAGAATGAAGGGCGAAGTACATGTTGACCCTGATTATGTTGTTCCGATCGGCAAAGCAAAGCTTGTAGCGGAAGGTGACGACATCACAATCGTAGGTATCGGAACCGCAATTCTCAAAGCGACTAAAGCATTGGAGCAGCTTGAGGAAGCAGGTATACATGCGACACTTATAGACTTAAGATCCCTCAGACCGCTTGATTTAGAGTCAACGATTGCATCAGCGAAGAAGACGGGAAAGGTTCTCGTAATCGATGACTTTACGGAAACCTTCGGCATTACCGGTGAAATTTCGCATCAGGTAGGCGAAAAATGCTTCGGAGAATTAAAAATGCCGGTACAGCGTTTGACACTTCCGGATACAATTATCCCGGCAGCAGGTCCGCTTGAGGACTGGGTATTCCTTTCGGCAGACAAGATTGCCGCTAAAGTAAAAGAAATGGTAAATAAATAAAAATATAAATTGAATATAAAAAGAGGAGGAAATTAAAATGGCACAGGTAATAAATATGCCTAAGATGGGCGAAGCAATGGAAGAAGGTCAGATCGTATCTTGGCTTGTAGAAGAGGGTGCAGAAGTAACAAAGGGAGAACCTTTATTTGAGCTTATGACAGATAAATCCACTATGGAGTTTCCGTCACCGGCAACAGGCGTACTGCTTAAAACTTTAGTAGAGCTTGAAGAGGATTATGATTGCGGTACACCGGTATGCATTATCGGTGAAGCAGGTGAAGATATCTCCGGCTTAGTATAGGCATCGGGAGGCAATCACCATGAAAGAAATCGCAGAAGTAATAAAATACAAGGGTATGCTGAAATCCATCGGAAAGCGTATGGAAGTCAGTGGTGCATATCCGATGTCCTATCAGGGTATCTATGTAGATGTGACAGACCTTTTAGAATTCAGAAAGAAAATTAACGCAGAAAGAAATGTAAAGCTCACCGTTAATGATTATATCGTAAAGGCAGCCAGCATTTCGCTGCAGAGAGTTCCAATCATGAACTCATCATTTAATGAGGACATGACTGAAATTCATCTCTATAAATCATGCAATATCAGCGTTATGACAGCTTCCGAAAAGGGACTTGTAGCACCGGTATTAAAGGAAACACAGGACAAGAGCATCTTTCAGCTGTCTGAAGAAATGAAAGTTTTGATTGACAAAGCAAATCAGGGCAAGCTGACGATGGAGGACTATGCTGACGGCACTTTCGGTATCACAA
Organism: uncultured Oscillospiraceae bacterium; assembly: GCA_964431445.1. Lineage (GTDB taxonomy): Bacteria > Bacillota > Clostridia > Oscillospirales > Oscillospiraceae > Faecousia. The sequence continues at coordinate 2,880 of CAYSJX010000133.1, forward strand.
ATATCGGAAAGCTGAATTCCTTTGATTCCGTTCCTTTGCCGATGCCACCGGAGCCTGCAATTATGACAGCATGTACGGCAAAGAAGATGCCGGTTGTTTTAGACGACGGTAAAGATACTATCGCGGTTCGTATGATGATGAAACTGGTCATCGGCGGAGATCATCGTATTCTCCAAGGCGTTCCGCTTGCAGAATTTATCAACAGCATGAAAGAGTTGCTTGAAGCTCCTCAGCAATTGATTGAAGAGTAA
>CAYSJX010000134.1:0-3118 GCA_964431445.1 uncultured Oscillospiraceae bacterium
CCAGACCAAAAATCGTGATCTGAACCAAGAGACAAAAGATACTCATACAGCATTTCTTCTGGACTTTTTTCACCAGGAAGTTTTAGTATATTTCCGAGACTATCCCTCATAGCTTTAGGAATTTTACTAAGTTGTTTTTCCGTAACATCTCCATCAAACACAATAAGTGTATTGCCGAAATACTGTAAATCCGCACCGTAGAGGTTAATTAACTGATCACAACCGATTGTAATATCGAGTTCATCCACATACACAAGATAATCTTGAACGAGATATTTCAAGAACCATCTTGCTTCTGCATCCTCTGAATAGAGCTTGGTTTTATTGCTATTTTGAACAGCAGAAATAATCATTAAATCACTCTCAATCTCTGTGAATGGAGGATTGCGCTTTATTTCCAACTTCCGGTTTGCGTTGGTCAAATAGTAGAGCTCAACCTTATTATTCACAGCATCATCGTGATTATTATATGCAGTCTGCTTGCAAATATCCCGCAAAAAACTGAGACTATGGGTTGTAACAACGATTTGAATCTGATTGCTTCTGGCCTCTTGAGTGAGAAGATTAATCAACTTGCTTTGAGCTGCAGGGTGAAGTGTTGCATCAATTTCATCAATGAGCAGTATACCACCTTGCCACGAATCACCTTGTTCTTCTTTCAGTTTTCTAAACGAAAGTAACGCCAAAAGAATCTGGCCGAGGTTGTCTTGACCCGATGAGTTGGTTAAATAATCGTAGTGATCTGTACTGACACCTATACCACTTTTTTTATCGGTTTCGCCAATGGAATAATTTGTAACCTCCTGAACATCTGTCTGCATTGATAGAATACTTTTGTATTTCTCAACAAACCACTTGTGATGTTCTTCAGACTTAAAGGAGATGGCCTTGGTAGAGATAGTACCATCTTGCGATTCGCCGATAGGGAAAAGGCGGGATAAGCCTAAATAAAGAACCGGATAATTAAACTTTGCTTCAGTTTTCTTGCCATCATCCAGCTTCTTGAATGGGATTACTCTAAAGCGTTCTTCGTGAGGAGCCTTTTCTTTTTTGTCCTCAATAGCAGGCGGTACTGCGCCTTGTTCTCCAGCCGTGCCATCCTGTTGCTTTTTGCGGAATTTATCCTTAGTTTGCCATGCAGTTCTAAAACTGCGATAATCTGTTTCGTTGCCATTTTCATCGCATAAGGTAATCTCAAAACGATCTGGCCCGATATTATCAAATCGCCTACTACCTTTGAACAACTCACTAAACTCTGCGCGAAAAGCCTTTGAAGAATATGTAACGCCATCTTTCTTCTTAAGTTCTCCGGAGTTTGCAATCATACCTAAAATAGTAGATTTTCCCGTAGAATTTCTTCCGCTCAAAATAGTCAAGTATTTACCAAGGAGTATCGTCTGATTCTGAAATAGCCGAAAATGCTTAATCTGTATCTTTTTATACATAGCCTATACTCCCTAATTATACTTCTGCAAGTTGGAAATCTCCCATGCATTTTCTTACTTCATCGGATGGAGGCAAAAGGTCAGAATTCTTAAAAATAATAATTTCCGAACCTTTTCCTTTATTAGCGGCACTATAATTCAAATTATAACGTCGTTGCACAAAATCGGAGTAGATTCCTCTTAATTCTGGAACATCGTCATAAGTAATAACCCATGGACAATTTACACCGTTTATAATACTGTGGGCAATATCAGCATGGTCAGTTGGAGAAAAAAAGTTTTTGTAAAGCCTTTGTCCGTTCTCGTAATATGGGGGATCAAAATATACGAAAGCGTTGGCCTGATATTTAGGAATTACACCGCTGATAAAACTACGGATTTCTTTGTTGTAGACTACAATCTGTGATTTGTATTTTACAATTTCCTGAATTCGGCCAATTAGCGCGTCTCGGTTAAACCGTGCGTCCATACCATAATTGCCAGTCTGATTGTATCCGCCTATCGGTCCTGCGCTGAGGATGCCCGACCTATTTGTACGATTGAGATAAAATGCCGCAAACCCCAACTCAACAGAGTATCTTTTGTTCTGCGTGCAATATATTTCCTTCTGGTGTTTCCACTCATCGATTGTGAGTGGAGTGTGTTCGATAAGATCAATCAGTTCTTGCGGGGCCTCTTTTAGCGCACGCCAGAAAGAATAAATGGCTTTATCATAATCATTTATAACGATTTGATCTACTGCACCTTCGATGAGTAAACTTAGTGCAACACCAGCCCCACCGGCAAATGGTTCAATATATGTAATGTCAGGGCCTCCGTTTTTTTCAATGATAAGTCGAATAAGCGGGGCAATTTTGCTTTTACCACCGGGATAACGTAAAGGCGAGTAATTCACTAAGTTCACCTCTTTTCTGATAAAGAATTCAAACAATCAGACATGCTTTTTAGCATATCTTTGCTGGCCCGAGGATGTTTTTTCTAAAATATCAACAATATCAGGATGGGTCTTGATATAATTCAGAAATAATGTTCCGAGTAGCAGCCGGTCACTCCTTGAAATGCGGTTCCACTCATAACCACGAAACAAATCTTTTACGAGAAAAACTTCTCCTGGTTTAAGATTTGTTGTTTCATTAAGAGCTTGCTCTAATAACACATTTGCTTCTAGCATACAACGCCCTCCACTAACAACTTTGAAAACAACATTGTTGTCATCATTATATACAGAAGCTATGAAAAAATCAATACATTTGTCGAAAAGCGGAGGAATTATATTAGTTCGTATGATTTTCTTTGTACTTTTTCTTCTGATCCACGCAGAAGTGCATCTACATTCTGCTTAACGGTTTCGTATTCCTGGGCTCCGCTTCGGATGGTGCGATATTCAACAAGGAGCTTTCCTTTTTTGGCATTGAGTGTAGCAAGGTCGGCCTTCATTCGCTCGGTTGTTGGTAGCGGCACAGCACCCAGGCGTTTCAGCTCTTTTGCGGCAGCCTCGAAAAGAATAATATCGCTTTCATTTCCACGCAAAAACTTTTCCTTGTCACGGGACGCTTTATATCGCTCATAGACTGGCCGGAGCTGGCGATAGGTGGCGGCATACTTCATTTTCAAAGTAAGCTCGTCCATTTTTGCGTTGACATCCCTGAGGTCAGCCTTGATCCGGTCAGAAG
>CAYSJX010000135.1:0-2994 GCA_964431445.1 uncultured Oscillospiraceae bacterium
TGAAGGCTGTGGGAATCAGGCAGTCGATGGATGAAATGTATGAGGATTATCAGAGGATTTATGATAAGACTGTGGAAATGCAGATGGGGAAGGAGGCTGAGAGGAAGAATGTGGAAAGGGGCAGAGGACGGTAGTCCGATGCTCCTGACTTGATGAGTTGTATTAATTATATATGTGTGAAAATTGTAAGTAAAATCAGGGGTTCCTGTCTTTGACACGCAATGCTGATAATGGATTTAGATAACAAAAAAATAATATTTAAAATTCTTATTAAGTGTGATATGATTGTCATATATATTTTGATTTGCAAACGCAAGGAGACGATATGGGTATCGAATTATTTTTGAATGACTATTATGAACTTTTAAAATTAATGCATGATAATGAAGTGGTCATTTTGGATGAAAAAGTGATTCCATTGACACAACAACAGATTGCATCAACTCTAAATTGTAGCAAAATGAAGATCAATAGTATGTTTGGTATATTACAAAAACAAAAATTTATAGAGCAAAAAACAAGAGGAAAGTATGTGCTTACAGATAAGGCAGAAACGATAATTGAAACGATAGAAAAACTACAATGATTATAGACAAGGAGCAAATAGTATGCCTACATTAGATTGGATAGGAAAAGATAAGGTAATAAATCATCATAACGATGTGCCATATAAAGTTCTTGAACGCAAGTATAGTTATGACAAAAAAGGTGTGCATAAAGAAGATGTTCACAGTGAGAATATGATTATACATGGCGATAATTTGGAAGCATTAAAATCACTTTTGCCACAGTTTGAAGGGAAAATTAAATGTATCTATATTGATCCACCCTATAACACTAGGAAGAGTTCAGAAAAAAATAAGGCATGGATATATTCGGATAGTGTGGATGATCCGAAGATAGAAAAGTGGTTAGGTGTGACTGTTGGTGATGAAGGAGAGGATTTGTCTAGACATGATAAATGGTTATGTATGATATATCCGCGGTTAGTATTATTAAATAAGCTACTATCTGATAAAGGAATTGTATTTATTAGTATAGACGACAATGAATGTAGTTATTTGAAAATTATATGTGACGAGATATTCGGAAAGAAAAATTTTGTTGCACAGTTAATATGGAGAACGGATGGAAACTTTGATAATCAGGCAAAGATAAAGAACGTTCACGAGTATATTTTGTGCTATATAAAAAATGCTGATGAGGTTGGACTTCCTCAGGCAATAGATCCAAGTGCTTCTGAAAATAGTAAAATATATAATGAAGAAGTGAGAAATACAGTTGTTAAGAACGGACCTAAAAATCCTATGTCAACAATAAGGTTGCCAATAGGTTTTCCATGCTCGGTCAAGGAATTGATAATAAAATCGAGAAAAGATAAATTTCCATATTATAAAACAGATGCAATTATAGAAGGTGGATGTTTGATTAATGAGGTAGAAGTTGAAAGTGGTTGGTCGTCAAAGAACATATTAATGAAGTATATCAAAAATGGGTTTGAGCCAGTTAAGGATACAAAAGGACAAGATACAGTATTTGAGATTACAAAAACCGGAAATATCGAAATGATAAAAAGAAGAGGAGATGCTAGTCATGTCCTCTCGCTGTTACAGAACTTGGGTAGCACACAAAATATGAGTACAGAGTTGGCAAAAATGGGAGTGAAATTTGATTTTCCCAAACCGGTTGATTTAGTAACATATTTAATTAGTTTTTACTGCCGACAAGATGATGTTATATTAGATTCATTTGCAGGATCAGGTACAACAGCTCATGCAGTTTTGAATATGAATAAAAGAGATGGTGGTAATCGCAAATTTATATTGGTTGAGATGGGTGATTATGCAGACACAATTACAGCCGAACGTGTAAAACGAGTGATTGATGGTTATGGTGAAGGAAAGAATGCAGTAGATGGAGCGGGTGGGAACTTCTCATATTATGAATTAGGAAGTCCATTGTTCTTGCAGGATGGAACTATCAACAATGATATAGATACAGATGAGATTAGAAAGTATATCTGGTACACAGAAACGAATGGGATTGAATATACCAAGAATGAACAGGAGAAATATTATCTTGGTTCCAACAACGATACTGCATATTATTTTTATTATGAGAAGGATACGGCTACAATAATTGACTATTCTTTTTTGGCGACTGTAAATGTCAAGGAACAGGCATATGTAGTATATGCAGATTCGTGTGCAATATCAGATTTGGATTTGCAGAAATGGAATATCACATTTAAGAAAATACCAAGAGATATTAAGCATATATAGAAAGGACAAGGTATGAAACTTAAAAATTATCAGATACAGGTTATAAGAGATTTAGAACGATTCTTAGAGCTACTTATAGAGAAGCAGAGCATAAGTTCAGCATACAGCACCTTATGGAATGAAAAAGGAGTGAATGTGGGAATAGACGGAATGCCGCCATACAATTCGGAATTAGCAGGAGTTCCACAGGTGTGCTTCAAAGTTCCAACAGGTGGTGGAAAAACATTTCTGGCGGCAAATTCAATTAAGCCAATATTTGATTCTATGCCACATATACATCCTAAAGCTGTTGTATGGCTCGTACCATCGGATGTAATACTTACTCAGACATATAGGACATTAACAGATAAGAATCATGATTATAGGAAGAAAATAGATGTTGATTTTGGTAATAAGGTCGAGATTTATTCTAAACAGCAATTGTTAAATGGACAGAATTTTAACCCAACTTCGGTTAGTGATAATTTATCCGTATTTGTATTAAGCTATGATTCATTTCGGACGAGCAAAAAGGATGGAAGAAAAGCTTATCAGGAGAATGGCAGTTTGTTACCATTTGTGAGGTTTAAACAGGATAATGGTGCTTTGCTGGAGGATACGGATGAAACTGCACTAATACAGGTTATTCGTAAATTGAATCCGGTTGTCATTGTTGATGAGAGCCATCATGCTACAAGTAAGCTCAGTAGAGAAATGTTACAGAATTTCAATC
>CAYSJX010000136.1:0-2840 GCA_964431445.1 uncultured Oscillospiraceae bacterium
GTACGCCGACGATAGTTGCCGGGTGACTGGCCGTGAAAATAGGTAATGCCAACACCAAAAACCACCAGAGGAATCTGGTGGTTTTCTTTTGCCTGTAAGGCAGATAGCTATATTAGACGCCGTTGAAATATGGCACATATGCTTGCAATTGTGCGGTGTTTCTGTTAAAATAAAGTAAAAGCAATCAGGAGGTCACATCCATGGATAAGACGCAGCTGCGCGGCCAGATCCGCCAACTGAAACGGGCGATGCTTCCAGAGCAGATCGAGGAGAAGAGCAGACTTCTTGCCATACAGTTTGCCCAGTCGGAGGCTTACCGAAACGCAACGAGTATTTACGGTTATCTTCCCTATAATCAGGAGGTGCGCACCGTGCCTATGCTGGAACAGGCTTTGCGCGATGGAAAACGGGTGGCTGTGCCCAAGTGCTATGGCGATGAAATGCGCTTTATCTGGATGGAAGATCTGTCTGCTGTGGCGAAAGGCTATGCGGGAATCCCGGAGCCCATTGCCGATGGCCCGGTTGCGGATGATGAAACTGCACTGGTGCTGATGCCCGGTCTGGCCTTTGACCCACAGGGCCACCGGATTGGCTACGGCGGTGGTTTTTATGATCGGTTCCTTGCCCGGGAGCCCCATCATCCGACACTGGCTCTTTGCTATGATTTTCAGATGCTGCCCCAGCTGGAGACAGAGGAATTCGACGTCCCCGTGGATACGGTGCTGTGGGCCTGATTTGAGGTGAGAATATATGCAGACAGTTTTAATCGCGGCGGTGGTTTTCGGCCTTTGTTTTCTGGTTGACAAGGGATTTACCCGATTGTTCCGGGCAAAGAACCAGCATAAAACCGGCCTTTCCGTCCGTCACAGTAAAAAATATGCCGCCATTGGAATCTTATTGTTCGTTCTGGGGGTTGCTGCACTGTTTGCCGCGGCGGGTGATATGGTGCTGACGGTCGGCGGCATCGTGGTGATCGCGCTTGGCATCTGGCTGATCGTTTATTATATGACCTTCGGCATTTTTTATGATGATGAAAGCTTCGTGCTGACGACACTTGGTCATAAAAGCCGGGAGTATGCCTTCCGGGATATTCGCACCCAGCAGCTGTTTGCCAGCGGAAAGACTGTTATGATCGAGCTGTACCTGTCCGATGGGAAGTCTGTTGTCGTACAGTCCGGCATGGAGGGTGTCTACCCCTTCCTGGACAGGGCGTTTTCCTCCTGGTGCCGCCAGAAGGGGATCGATCCCGAAAGCTGTGCCTTTCATGACCCCGATAACAGCCTCTGGTTTCCAACCGAGGAGGGCGAGTGATGCACATTCCGTCCGTCACCACCGATCAGCTGGAGCTTGTCAGCTTTGAGCAGGCGCTGGAAGTTGCCAACAAACCCAATGATGATTATGATAGTTCTCGATGGCTCTATGTGCCCAATCGCTACACGGAGTACCGTTACATTTTGGGCACCCGGGGGAAAAAGCCGCTGATCTGCGTGGGGATCAACCCTTCTACGGCAGAGCCGGAACATCTGGATAATACCCTCAAATCCGTTCAGCGCATTGCCCTTGGCAATGGATTTGACAGTTTTATCATGTTCAATGTCTACGCGCAGCGGGCAACATCGCCGGATGATATGGAGCGGCAGTGCAACCCAGCACTGCATCGGGAGAATATGAAAGCCTTTGCCTATGCTCTGTCCATGTCGGAAAATCCGGTGATCTGGGCGGCGTGGGGGGCCATTATTGAAAAGCGGGGGTATCTTTCCGATTGTGTGGCAGATATGGTGCGCCTTGGGCAGGAGCATGGGGCCACATGGGTTTGCGCCGGTGCCATCACGAAGAAGGGCCATCCCCATCACCCCCTTTACCTGCGCCGGGATGAACCCCTGCGCCCCTTTGACATTGCCGGATATCTGGGAGGAGAAAAGATATGAAGCTTCTGATCGCATCGGATCTTCACGGTTCCGCCTACTGGTCCGGCAGACTGATGGAGGTCATGGAACGGGAGCAGCCTGAAAAACTGCTGCTTCTGGGCGACCTTTTGTACCATGGTCCACGCAACGATCTGCCCCGGGACTATAATCCGAAGCGGGTGATCGCCATGCTCAGCGCCTGCGCCGACCGGATCATCGCCGTGCGGGGCAATTGCGAGGCGGAGGTGGATCAGATGGTGCTTCCCTTTCCCTGCATGGCAGATTATGCCCAGCTATTGTGTGACGGTGTGAGTATGTATCTGACCCATGGGCACCATGCATCGCCGGATGCGCTGCCGCCACTGCAGCCGGGCACCCTGTTTCTGTCCGGCCACACCCATGTGAAGATGGATGAAATGCGCGGCGGCATCCGCTGTGTCAATCCCGGCTCCGTGTCCATTCCGAAGGATGGCACACACAGCTGCATGATCTGGGACGGCGGCCGTCTGGAAACCGTGATTTTGGAGGAATGACCATGGACAGCCAGTGCGATACCTGCTGGTATTTTGACTATGACGAGGAGCAGGACGAATATTTCTGCATGATGGATCTGGACGAGGATGAGGTCTACCGTTTCTTTTCCACGCCCAATGGGCGCTGCCCCTATTACAGGCAGGGGGACGATTACACCCTGGCCCGCAGACAGTGACGATGGTCGGGTGGTCATATAACAGAAAAAAGCATCCGGGCGGTTTTCTGCTCGGATGCTTTTTGGATATCAGGGAACTTCCGGAATGTTTCAAAAACGGAAAATACCTGCGGAATCATGAAGATCTGAAATGTCAAACACCGGTCAGAGCCTGCAGGTATTCTTCCAGACACAGATCCTTTTCATACAGCTCCCGCGCCAGCTCAATGCCCACATAGCGATAG
>CAYSJX010000137.1:0-2708 GCA_964431445.1 uncultured Oscillospiraceae bacterium
CTCAATGCTAAGTTCCTTATTTTGCCTCTACCCCAACTATTGACATAGAACCAAAAAAAGACAGAGTAAAAAGCATTTCCGCATAATACTCTGTCTATCCATTTTTTCAGCCTTTGCAACGCCCGTTAGGTTGTTATTCAATGTGTTTTCAAATTACTGCCTTATGTGGCGTTAGCATTCGATACGCTCCAGTTCTTTATTGATTCAGCCAACAGGCTCGAAATCAGCGGCGCCGTGTTTACACAGGGGGCAGACGATGTCATCGGGGAGGGTTTCGCCTTCGTAGACCCAGCCGCAGACCTTACAGACATAGCCCTTTTTCCCTTCCGTATCGGGCTTGGGCTTGACATGGTTCTGGTAATAGGTGTAGGTCATGGTCTCCCGGTCGGACATGACCCGGGCCTCGGTCACCTCGCAGATGAACATGCCATGGGTGCCCAGATCCACATACTGCTCCACCTTCAGCGACAGGAAGGAATTGATATACTGGGGCAGGAATGCCAGGCCATTATCCGAGCGAAGGATCTGCTGGCCGGCGAACTTATCCTCGCTGCGGCCGCTGCGGAAGCCGAAATTCTGGAACACGGCAAAGGGCGCGGAGGTATCCAGACAGTTGACATTCATGATCCCCGTGCGGGCGATCACATGGTGGGAATAATTCTGCTTATTGATGGTCACCGCCACTCGGTTGGGGGTGTTGGTCACCTGAGTGACGGTGTTGACGATCAGGCCGTTATCCCGGGTGCCATCGCTGCTGGTGACCACATACAGGCCGTAGCCGATGTTGAACAGGGCGGTCAGATCGTTTTTATTGGCCGTATCCCCCTGCCGGGCCAGATATTCCCGGCACAGCTGCTCCGCCAGCGCTTCGATCTGGGCGTTGGCCCGGTCATCCGGGGCGGAGAGGATACGCACCACCGGCTCTGCAAAGGTCAGCTCCGGGCAGCCATCCAGCATTTTTATCATGGTTTTGGCCGCCTGCGGTGCCCAGGAACCGTTTTCCATCAGGGCAACCGTCCGGTTGCGGAAATTCCGCTCCGTCAGATGATGGATAAACTCCTTCATATGGGGGAATACATCGGCATTATAGGTGGTGGTTGCCAGCACCAGCTTGTTGTAGCGGAAGGCATCGGCCACAGCCGCTGCCATATCGCAGCGAGCCAGATCGTACACCGCCACCTTCGGGCAGCCACAGGCACGCAGCTTCTGCACCAGACGCTCCACAGCGGAGCGGGTATTGCCGTAGACACTGGTATAGGCCACCACGATCCCCTCCGCCTCCGGGCGGTAGGAAGACCAGGTGTCATACAGGCCGATGTAATGGCCCAGATTTTCCGTCAGCACCGGCCCATGGAGGGGGCAGATGATGGAAATATCCAGTGTTGCGGCCTTTTTCAGCAAATTCTGCACCTGCTTGCCGTATTTGCCGACGATGCCGATATAATAGCGGCGGGCCTCATCCTCCCACGGCTCCGATACATCCAGCGCGCCGAATTTTCCGAAGCCGTCGGCGGAAAAGAGAATCTTATCCGTCACATCATAGGTCACGATCACCTCCGGCCAGTGCACCATGGGCGCAGCCACGAAGGCCAGGGTATGTCTGCCGAGGCACAGGGTATCCCCTTCCCCAACCACAATGCGCCGCCCGGCATAATCCTGCCCGAAGAACTGCTCCATCATGGTAAATGCCTTGGCCGAGGAGACCACCACTGCATCGGGGTAAACTTTCAGAAAATTGGCGACATTGGCGGAATGATCCGGCTCCATGTGCTGCACGATCAGATAATCCGGCTTGCGGCCATCCAGCGCCTTCTGGATCTGATCGAGCCACTGATGGGTGAAATTGCGGTCAACGGTGTCCATGATGGCAATTTTCTCGTCCATAATGGCATAGGAATTGTAGGCCATGCCGTTGGGCACCACATACTGCCCCTCAAAAAGGTCGACGGCGTGGTCATTGACTCCCAAATAGAGTGCATCATTCGTTATTTTCATATCGATACTCCTTTATCGTTTTCTTGCATTATAGCATACCCGGCTCCATTTGTACAGTGGTGTTTTGCGGTTTTTTAAAAATTTTTCCGCCGCGGGATCACAGCTCGTAATCCGCCGCCACACGGGTGGCCAAAAAATGATGGAAATGGCTCTTGGCTTCCAGATGCAGAGGATGCTCCCGGTAATCGGCCAGCGCCTGCCGGCTTTCAAATTCGGAATACAGGGCATAATCCATGCCGTTGAAAGCCTGCCGGATCTCCAGATGGAGCAGCCCCGGGATTTTTCCCACAAGCGGCTCCAGCGCGTCCCGGACGATGGCCACGGCCTGCGCCTGATCCACGCCTTCCTTGAGTGTGTAGAGTACAATATGCTTGACCATAAGTTTTCCTCCTGTAAATACTTCGGCTGCGCCGATCCATTCAAAAAAATACCGGGACTGTGCAGTCCCGGTATTTTCTTTACAAATTACTCAGCGTCCGCTTCCTCGGGCTCTTCCTCGTTGGAAGACTCCAGCAGGGCCCGGATGGACAGGGAGATACGCTTGTTCTCCGCGTCCACATCGGTGATCTTGACCTGAACCTCCTGACCCTCGGACAGGACATCCTCAGGCTTGCCGATCCGGCGGTCAGCGATCTGGGAAATGTGGATCAGGCCGTCCACGCCGGGGATGATCTCAGCGAAAGCGCCGAAGGTCATCAGCTTAACAATCTTGG
>CAYSJX010000138.1:0-2619 GCA_964431445.1 uncultured Oscillospiraceae bacterium
GTTGGTGGCGGCTTCCATCTCCTCAACGGTTGTAGTGAATGCCCAATCCTTCAATTTGATTTCCTCCTGTATGCAAATATACTCTTCCGATACGCCTTCGCGCATCGGGCGCATAGTGTATCGATATTATTGTACTCGTTTGAAGCAAGAAAGTCAATTGCCGTTTTCACGATAATGCAGGATATTTTCTCCATCCCCTCCCCGGGGATGCCCTTTCCGGCAAAAAACACCGCCGCACATTGACAGGTGGTAACAAATTTGATATACTCTTTTATATATGGTGGCTCTGCCGCCCAAGAGAAGGAGAGAAAAGCATATGCACTGTACCTGTTGCGGCGCCCCCGTGGAAGCGGAGGCCGTTTTCTGCCCCGGCTGCGGTGCCCGGCTGGGCGGTCAATCCGCCGGGGAACCGGTCATGGCCCCCGTTGCGGAGCCTGTCGAGCAGCCAATTGAACAGCCTGTCTCCACGCCGGAAAAAGCCGGCGTTCGCCCGCCCCGGAAAAAGCCCCATATTGCCCTGCGCATTTTGATGCAGCTGGTTTCTCTCATGCTGTGCTTTGTCCTGCTGGGCACGGCTCTGGCCGCCGTGATGCTGCTGGATCTGCGGGCGCTGACCTCCGCCGGCGGTATCGAAAAGGTGATTTCTTCCATTTTTACCGTCTCCCCTTCCCCCGTCCGGTCTCCCGCGGCGCAATCGCCTGTTCGGGTTAATCCCTGCGCCGCCCGGCCCTCCGATGGGGTACAATTGCAGCTTCTGAGCAGCCGCACCGCCGCGCAGCATGTTATTGAGATCCTTTATGGCGGTGGCCAGCTGGAATTGATCGCCGGTGACCCGGAGCTGGTCACCGTTTATCCCCAGCCGGACGGCAGCTACTATGTCGCCATTGAAGACGGCCCGGAATTTTGCCTGCGGCCGCAGCACGACGGCTCCTGCGTCGTGGAAACGGTGGACGGCCTGCCCCTGTATGTAACGCCGGACGGTCTGGTGCTGGATCATCTGGGCGAGCCGGCCAAATGGCCCTTCGGGGATAATGTCCGTCTGACCTATGACCCCAGTCTCGACAGCTCCTCCGGTCAGCCGGATGACACCGGCAGCGCAGGCGGCACAAATGATGTGTCCGGTGCCCTGAGCGAGTACATTTTCCGCTATTATGACCAGCTCCAGTCCCAGTTTGGCGACGATCTGCCCATCACCCGGCAGCAGCTGCAAGCCATGCTGGCGCAGCCCTCGGTGCAGAGCTTCCTGTCGGAAAAGGCTTCGGAATATGTGCAGGATATCCTGACCGGCTCCGAAAATGCCTCCATTTCCACCGATGAAATCATGGAGTTACTGGAGCAGAACCGGGAACTGCTGGAATCCGAATTTGACATCACCATCACCCCGGAAGTAAAGCAGCAACTGCGCAGTGAGCTGTCCACACTTCTGGAAGAGCAGGATCTGAGCAGCCAGCTGCGTGAAAACATCAGTAAACAGCTGGACTCCGCCCTGTCCGGCAGCAGTGGCTCCTGGTCGGACAGTTCCTCTCAAAGCAGCACCCTGCGCATGATTCAAACCGTGCTTTCCTATCTGCTGTCCACCCGGATGCTGGTGGGTATCGTGGCGGTATGTCTGGTGCTGCTGGCGCTGCTGTGCCTGGCCAACTGGTACAACATTCCCGCCGGACTGACATGGGCCAGCGTCCCGTGCATCTTCGCCGGCCTGATCGTGACCGTGCCGCTGCTGATTTTGCGCAGCCAGCCCCGGATTCTGCTGTCTGCGTTGGGTGTGGGGGGCCGGGCTCTAATGAACCTTCTGTTGAGCTTTACCGATGTGATGCTGCCCGTCCACTGCGGACTGCTGATTGTCGGCCTTCTGCTTCTGATCGCTTCCATCGTCTGGCGCATCCTCCGCGCCAACCACCACAACGCCACATAAGCAGCCCAAATAAAACCGCACGGGTACTCCTTCACTCGGAGTACCCGTGTTTTGCATTCTCTGGACAGAAACGCATTTCCGCATCGTAATGACGTACTGTTTCCCGCAAGCTTTCCCGCTGCTTGATTCGAACGTGCTCCTTTGTCCCCTGTTCTAACCTGCAAAACAAATTCACTTAAAAGGAACACCGGAAACGGTTTGGGCGTTCCCGGTGTTGGATCAGCAGTAAAAATCCTTGATCTTTTTCGCGCGGCTGGGGTGGCGCAGTTTGCGGATGGCTTTATTCTCGATCTGGCGGATCCGTTCACGGGTCACGCCGAAGATCTGTCCCACCTCTTCAAGTGTATGGGTGCGGCCGTCATACATGCCGAAGCGCATCCGCAGCACATCGGCCTCCCGGTCTGTCAGGGTGTCCAGAATTTCCTTGAGTGCCTCGGCCAGCAGGGCGTTGGAGGTGGCATCGGCGGGGCCGGGGGTCATATCGTCCGGCACGAAGGAGCCGATGGAGGTATCCTCTTCGTCGCCAACAGGGGTATCCAGCGACAGGGTATCCGCCGCGGTACGGTTGGCCTCGATGATCTTTTCCACCGGCAAATTCAGCTCTGCCGCGATCTCCTCTACGGTAGGTTCACGCCCCAGCTCCTGCACCAGCTTGCGGTTGCAGCGGGTGGCCTTGTTGATGACCTCTACCATATGCACCGGCA
>CAYSJX010000139.1:0-2566 GCA_964431445.1 uncultured Oscillospiraceae bacterium
TGATCATCGTCGCTCTGGGTCTGTCCGCCGTGTCCGGTGTCACATATTCGTGGTTTTCGGATTCGGATGACGCAGAAATCAGCGTGTCGACAGCTTCGTTCACGGTGAACCAAAGATTCGGAGCTGTCGGTGGCAGTTACGCAGATTATGTTAACGTTGACCCAACGGAAGGGACGGAAGGAAACATCTCAATTACGAATCTCGCGGCCAACGCCTATATAGTTATACCCGTTCAGATAACCTATTCATCTACTATTCCTGTTCTGGCCAGGACAGTAGTTGAAATAACTGATTCGGATATGAATGTTGATGATCTGGATATGATCCAGATCAACGGTCAGTCCATATCATCAATCGGCACCATAATAGTGCTCAAGGACTGGACTACTTATGATAAATCCGAAAATTCTGAATGGTTTGGAGTTGGGAATTTAGAAATAACCACTCCGACGGAGTGGGACGTAAACTCTGATCCCTCTGAAAAGGGTTTGACAATGAAAGTCAAGACTGAAATGTACCAGGGCGATTATGTAGCTCCTGGGACAACCACAGGATTCAATGGTGAAACTACACTGTCCACGAGAGTTGTTTCTGGTAATACTACATCAAGCGATGGGGCTGGTACTTTTTCCATCACCGTGGACTTCACAGAAGCTGTTGGTGTTTCTAATGGAATGAAATTAAAAGCAGAATCCAAGGGGTCTTCAGCAGGATTTGGTATTTCCACTGGCGGTTCTACGGAAGCTATTATTAATCTGTCATTGGAGAATAAAACAGGCACGTCTGTCATCTTTGGTGGAAAGGTCAAGATAACGGTAGAAGTGCCAAATAATATTACTCCTGTAACTGTAGTTTATGACGGTACTGAAGGAGGTCAACCAACCTCTGTGACCGGGGTGTACAATTCTGGAACGAATAGTACTACGGTCACCTTTGTCACTACACATTTTTCAGATTTTGTCGTTTCTAGCGGAGTTCCTATGAACAATGCCAAGGAGTATTGCATCTACGATGCAGAGCAGCTTTTCGTATTTGCAAAAACTGTGAATAGCGGAAGAACATACTCTGGCGAGACTGTTAACTTAATGGAAGACATCGATCTAGAATGGCGCGAGTGGACTCCAATAGGAATAGACTCCGACACGCATCAGAAAGAGTTCCAGGGATCATTCGAAGGCAATGGCAAGGTGATATCGAATTTGATGGTGAATCTGAGTAAGGGATATTCTTCCGCGGGATTATTTGGAGCCATCTCTGAAGGTGCAGAAATTAAAGATTTCAGTATTGTCGGGGCCAAGATCAAGCATGTGACGGATGGAAAGGTGGATGGTGACGGTAATCCGAATCAGACCTCGAATGGTATTGCTGTGGTCGTAGGATCCGCACAGCTCGGGAAGTTGATTTCTGGGATAACAGTTTCTGATGCAGAGATTGATGGGAACCGTCGTACTGCAGGTATTGTAGGTTATTGTTTAGTGGATGTCTCTGATTGTCATGTTGAAAACATAAGAATAATTGCTACGCCTGAAAGTAAAGATGAAAAGTATGATAATGGAGATAAAGCGGGAGCCATTGCGGGGTATGTTCAGGGACAGAGTGGCGGTTATAGAACTATTGATGAATGTACTGCTAAGGATGTCACTATAACCGCATATCGCGATGCAGGAATTCTGGTAGGATACCTGAACCAATATTCTGTGCTGAGCAATTCTTCGATTTCCGGCGACAATTTGATAACGATTGATAGGACAAATCACTATTTTGATGATGGGAATGTAGAATTCAGTGCTAGAATTGGTGATTATGCAGGTGTGATCGTTGAAAACGCGGAGATTAGAGACTGTGAAAAGGAAACCGACGTGGAGAAGATTTTCTTGGTACACACTATTGATGAATTCTCGATGATTTTGAACAAATGGGCAGATTTCGGAATGAACGGAATAACTGCGAAGTTGACAAATGATTTGAATGTTAGCAGTGCTGAATGGACTGTTGAATCAGTTAATCGTGTGGGTAATGTAGTTCATGTGGATGGAAACAATTATTCTATCACAGGGTTAACTTCTGCACTCCTTGGATATGGAGGGGATTCAAAGATTATTGTGGAAAATCTCACACTGGTTAATTGTTCTTCTTCAGGGAAATTCGCAGGAGCCAATAGTGGTTGTGGCGCCATTGTTAACAGTGCAAATAACGAACTCACAATCACTAATTGTCATATTAACAATCCAAACATGAGTCATACTATGCCGATTGGCGGGTTTGTTGGTTTCTTGCAGAATCAGAGCAAGGCCGTAATCACTAATTGTACAATCGATGGTGGTTCAATCTCTGGAGGTCGTGTTGGGGGATTCATAGGAAGTATGGCTCCCGCAACTGAAGCGACGATTGAGAGTTGTGACATAATAACCACCCAGGTCAGTGGAACAGAATATGTTGGAGCAGCTATCGGGTTGATTCTTGGAGAAGCGATCATCTCTGATTTTACGAATATGTCTTCAAAGACAGATCTCGGTTCTTTCTGTAAACGAGTGGATACAGGCATTTGTGTAGTTCCTGGGTCCGT